>NZ_JAEHBN010000048.1:0-859 GCF_016483605.1 Bacillus cereus group sp. N11 | reverse complement strand
TATCAGTGTTGACACATAAAAAGAGGTTCAGACACATAAACAGGCTGTGGAGAAGACTTTCTCCACAGCCTGAAAAGGAATACTCTTAAAAAGAGTATTCCTTTTTTCAATGCTCACCATTTAAGACGCGATGCTTAGACGAATGTTATCCCTGCACTTGCGAATCCTGTAATAGCAGTAGCTATATCAAAACCTGGTGTAGTTGATGAAACAACAAGTAATATCTTATCTTGTGGAGCGACCGCAATTGCTTCTCCGATAATACCACTTGAAGTGGCACCGATAGCAATTAGACCACTAAATGCTGGTGTTAATAGTAATGGTACACCTACTGGAGTGAAAGTATTACTTGCTGCTGGTGCGCTGTACAACTGCATTTGAATTTGTATGCTTCCTAATGCTAAAGCAACCGCTACAGTTACACTAAAGAATCCTGCTAACGAAGTAATTGTACCTGCGCGAGGAGCTACAAATGCGAAATCAAATACTGGAGGTACAGGGCCTATAGTAATCGGGCCACCAGGTGGGACAATTACAGGGAAGAATGAACTTCCAAATCCAAGAAGTGCTCCTGTGTTTGCTAATCCACCTAAAACAGTTGCTAATGCTACTGGTGTACCTGATGCAAACGGAATAACCGCTCCAGCTCCTGTTGCTCCTGTTAGGCCTGTTGCTCCTGTTAGGCCTGTTGGACCTGTTGGGCCTGTTGCTCCTGTTGGACCTGTTGCTCCTGTTGGGCCTGTTGCTCCTGTTGCTCCTGTTGGGCCTGTTGCTCCTGTTGCTCCTGTAGAGCCTTTGGATCCTGTGGCTCGTGTTCCAGTATGACAGCAAGGGGCGGGGGGACCGGGGGGGAGTGGGG
>NZ_JAEHBN010000047.1:0-1058 GCF_016483605.1 Bacillus cereus group sp. N11 | reverse complement strand
GCTACTCCATTCGCATCGTATGCTTGTAGCTTTTCAAACGTATACTTCCATTCTGTTGCCGCTGTTACTTCTTTTGTATCTACTACTTTACCGTTTTGTAGTAAGTCTACTTTGATCGAGCTTGGACGATCTGTTGCGTTGTTATCGTCTTTCCATGTTTTCGTTCCTTCTACTTTTGTTTCGCCTACTTTTGTATTTGTGATGTCATAACCGTGTACGTCAGATTGGTATCCCGCTACTGGCTGTTCCTTCACTTCGTACTTGTATGCTACTCCATTTGTGTCATATGCTTCTACATCCGCAAATGCATATTTCCAGTTTGTTGCCGCTGTTGCTTCTTTTGTATCTACTACTTTACCGTTTTGTAGTAAGTCTACTTTAATCGAGCTTGGACGATCTGTTGCGTTGTTATCGTTCCACGTTTTTGTTCCTTCTACTGTTAATTTCGCTACTTTTGTATTCGTAATGTCATAACCTTTTACCTCTGATTTATATCCGGCTACCGGCTGTTCTTTCACTTCATACTTGTACGCTACTCCATTCGCATCGTATGCTTGTAGCTTTTCAAACGTATACTTCCATTCTGTTGCCGCTGTTACTTCTTTTGTATCTACTACTTTACCATTTTGTAGTAAGTCTACTTTGATTGTTGTTGGACGGTTTGTCGCATTTCCGTCTTTCCACGTTTTCGTTCCTTCTACTTTTGTTTGTGCCACTTTTGTATTTGTAATGTCATAACCTTTTACTTCGGATTTATATCCATCCACCGGTTGTTCTTTTACTTCATACTTATATGCATTTCCTTCGGCATCATATGCCGCTAAATCTGTAAACGCATATTTCCATTCGCCCGCTGCGCTCACTTCTTTTGTATCAATTACTTTCCCATTTTGTAGTAGGTCTACTTTGATCGTTGTCGGACGGTTTGTCGCATTTCCATCTTTCCACGTCTTCGTTCCTTCTACTATTGTTTGCGCTACCTTTGTATTTGTAATGTCATAACCTTTTACTTCGGATTTATATCCATCTACTGGTTGTTCTTTTACTTCATACTTGTA
>NZ_JAEHBN010000046.1:0-1140 GCF_016483605.1 Bacillus cereus group sp. N11 | reverse complement strand
ATGTGTATTTTTTCATCAGCTGTAAATTTAACCATAGAAAAACTGCACCTCCAATTGTTAGACGGTGTCTAACAATTAGGGTGCAGTTCAGTTTCTCGCTCTTTTTTTATTTGTCATAAACAATACACAGTGAAATTTAAGCGATTCTAAATACAGTAAGGCGAATGTTAGTATTTCCTGTTGCAGGGATCGTAATCTCGTTAAGAGTAGATTGGACAGAGATGTTTGCACCAGCTGCTAACGTTTCAATTGTAGTAAATGAAAGTGAGTCACCTATTAAACTTGAAGAGAAGTTGTCAGTTGCGACTGCTCCATTAATTGAAATTCCTACTCCGAGTGGAGCACATCCTGGCGCAGTTGTAGCGATGGATACGCTAATTACATAAATGCCAGCGTTAATAACAGTAACTGTATTTGTGCCGTTAAAGATAATATTGTTTACGTTAATTGCAGTACTAAAAATAAAGTTATTAAATTGCAGTACTGTTTGTTGAATGTTATTTGTTACAACAATTGTTGCTACAGGGAAGCTAGGTCCAGTAGGCCCAGTAGGCCCAGTAGGTCCGCCAGATGGTCCAGTTGGTCCAGTAACTCCTATACCGGTAGCGCCGGTAGCACCCGTTGGTCCTTGGATACCTTGAACACCTTGAGGTCCAGTAGCGCCAGTGGCACCGGTAGCACCTGTGTTACCTTGAACACCTTGAGGTCCGGTAGCGCCAGTGGCACCAGTAGCACCCGTGTTACCTTGAACACCTTGAGGCCCGGTAGCGCCTGTGTTACCTTGAGCACCTTGAGGTCCGGTAGCCCCCGTGTTACCTTGAGCGCCTTGAGGTCCAGTGGCACCAGTAGCCCCCGTGTTACCTTGAACACCTTGGGGTCCAGTAGGTCCAGTAGGTCCACCAGAAGGTCCAGTAGGTCCGGTAACTCCTATACCCGTAGCGCCAGTAGCACCTGTGTTACCTTGAACGCCTTGAGGTCCGGTAGCACCTGTGTTACCTTGAACACCTTGAGGTCCGGTAGCACCTGTGTTACCTTGAACACCTTGAGGTCCGGTAGCACCTGTGTTACCTTGAACACCTTGAGGTCCAGTAGCGCCAGTGGCACCGGTAGCACCGGGGTGACCGGTCGCGCGGGTGGCGC
>NZ_JAEHBN010000045.1:0-1140 GCF_016483605.1 Bacillus cereus group sp. N11 | reverse complement strand
AGCTTACGCTATGGGAAATCTCATCTTGAGGGGGGCTTCATGCTTAGATGCTTTCAGCACTTATCCCTTCCGCACATAGCTACCCAGCTATGCCCTTGGCAGAACAACTGGTACACCAGCGGTGCGTCCATCCCGGTCCTCTCGTACTAAGGACAGCTCCTCTCAAATTTCCTACGCCCACGACGGATAGGGACCGAACTGTCTCACGACGTTCTGAACCCAGCTCGCGTACCGCTTTAATGGGCGAACAGCCCAACCCTTGGGACCGACTACAGCCCCAGGATGCGATGAGCCGACATCGAGGTGCCAAACCTCCCCGTCGATGTGGACTCTTGGGGGAGATAAGCCTGTTATCCCCGGGGTAGCTTTTATCCGTTGAGCGATGGCCCTTCCATGCGGAACCACCGGATCACTAAGCCCGACTTTCGTCCCTGCTCGACTTGTAGGTCTCGCAGTCAAGCTCCCTTATGCCTTTGCACTCTACGAATGATTTCCAACCATTCTGAGGGAACCTTTGGGCGCCTCCGTTACACTTTAGGAGGCGACCGCCCCAGTCAAACTGCCCACCTGACACTGTCTCCCGGGTCGATAAGACCCGTAGGTTAGAATTTCAATACAGTCAGGGCGGTATCCCACCAGCGCCTCCACCGAAGCTAGCGCTCCGGTTTCAATGGCTCCCGCCTATCCTGTACAAACTGTACCAAAATTCAATATCAGGCTACAGTAAAGCTCCACGGGGTCTTTCCGTCCTGTCGCGGGTAACCTGCATCTTCACAGGTACTATAATTTCACCGAGTCTCTGGTTGAGACAGTGCCCAAATCGTTACACCTTTCGTGCGGGTCGGAACTTACCCGACAAGGAATTTCGCTACCTTAGGACCGTTATAGTTACGGCCGCCGTTTACTGGGGCTTCAGTTCAGAGCTTCGCTTACGCTAACCCCTCTCCTTAACCTTCCAGCACCGGGCAGGTGTCAGCCCCTATACTTCGCCTTACGGCTTCGCAGAGACCTGTGTTTTTGCTAAACAGTCGCTTGGGCCTATTCACTGCGGCTTTCCGTTAAGAAAGCACCCCTTCTCCCGAAGTTACGGGGTCATTTTGCCGAGTTCCTTAACCAGAGTTCTCTCGCACACCTTAGGAT
>NZ_JAEHBN010000044.1:0-1429 GCF_016483605.1 Bacillus cereus group sp. N11 | reverse complement strand
AGGTAGACGAAGCGACCTGGAAAGGTCCGTCGTAGAGGGTAACAACCCCGTAGTCGAAACTTCGTTCTCTCTTGAATGTATCCTGAGTACGGCGGAACACGTGAAATTCCGTCGGAATCTGGGAGGACCATCTCCCAAGGCTAAATACTCCCTAGTGATCGATAGTGAACCAGTACCGTGAGGGAAAGGTGAAAAGCACCCCGGAAGGGGAGTGAAAGAGATCCTGAAACCGTGTGCCTACAAATAGTCAGAGCCCGTTAATGGGTGATGGCGTGCCTTTTGTAGAATGAACCGGCGAGTTACGATCCCGTGCGAGGTTAAGTTGAAGAGACGGAGCCGCAGCGAAAGCGAGTCTGAATAGGGCGTTTAGTACGTGGTCGTAGACCCGAAACCAGGTGATCTACCCATGTCCAGGGTGAAGTTCAGGTAACACTGAATGGAGGCCCGAACCCACGCACGTTGAAAAGTGCGGGGATGAGGTGTGGGTAGCGGAGAAATTCCAATCGAACCTGGAGATAGCTGGTTCTCCCCGAAATAGCTTTAGGGCTAGCCTTAAGTGTAAGAGTCTTGGAGGTAGAGCACTGATTGAACTAGGGGTCCTCATCGGATTACCGAATTCAGTCAAACTCCGAATGCCAATGACTTATCCTTAGGAGTCAGACTGCGAGTGATAAGATCCGTAGTCAAGAGGGAAACAGCCCAGATCGCCAGCTAAGGTCCCAAAGTGTGTATTAAGTGGAAAAGGATGTGGAGTTGCTTAGACAACTAGGATGTTGGCTTAGAAGCAGCCACCATTTAAAGAGTGCGTAATAGCTCACTAGTCGAGTGACTCTGCGCCGAAAATGTACCGGGGCTAAATACACCACCGAAGCTGCGAATTGATACCAATGGTATCAGTGGTAGGGGAGCGTTCTAAGTGCAGTGAAGTCAGACCGGAAGGACTGGTGGAGCGCTTAGAAGTGAGAATGCCGGTATGAGTAGCGAAAGACGGGTGAGAATCCCGTCCACCGAATGCCTAAGGTTTCCTGAGGAAGGCTCGTCCGCTCAGGGTTAGTCAGGACCTAAGCCGAGGCCGACAGGCGTAGGCGATGGACAACAGGTTGATATTCCTGTACCACCTCTTTATCGTTTGAGCAATGGAGGGACGCAGAAGGATAGAAGAAGCGTGCGATTGGTTGTGCACGTCCAAGCAGTTAGGCTGATAAGTAGGCAAATCCGCTTATCGTAAAGGCTGAGCTGTGATGGGGAAGCTCCTTATGGAGCGAAGTCTTTGATTCCCCGCTGCCAAGAAAAGCTTCTAGCGAGATAAAAGGTGCCTGTACCGCAAACCGACACAGGTAGGCGAGGAGAGAATCCTAAGGTGTGCGAGAGAACTCTGGTTAAGGAACTCGGCAAAATGACCCCGTAACTTCGGGAGAAGGGGTGCTTT
>NZ_JAEHBN010000043.1:0-2382 GCF_016483605.1 Bacillus cereus group sp. N11 | reverse complement strand
GAACACGGAAGTTAAGCTCTCTAGCGCCGATGGTAGTTGGGACCTTGTCCCTGTGAGAGTAGGACGTCGCCAAGCAAAAACCTAAGTCGATTCGACTTAGGTTTTTTTATGTTTATTTTTATTTATCAGCTGTTATAATCTATAATTTTAATAGTCCTAAAGAAGAAAAAAGATAAAATAGAAACGATATAAAGTGATAAGAAGGTTATAAAGTAATATATTTAAATGTAAATTAAAGGTAAGAATTACCTTTTGCATGAATTTAGTTGTAAAATGAACAAAAAAATTTTTACTTTTACATAACCTCTTTGTTTTTTTAGGGTTTTACATAAGGATGAATCTATAATTAAGGTAGTTAACATATATTTTTGATGGGTGTGGGGGATTATGAAAGAAATATGCATGTTATTAGTGGCTGTTATATTATGGGGGACAGCCATTGCGCCAACGAAATGGGCGTTAGAATCTATTCAACCGTTTACTTTGTTGTTTATTCGTCTTTTCTTTGCGGGTGGAATTTGTATGCTATTCTCATTTAAACAACTACAAAAATCAGTTGTACATAAAAAAGTTCCATGGAAAAGAATGAGTTTGTTAGCTTTTACCGGTGTAGCTGGATATTTTATGTTTACATCCTACGGCATTTCTTTAACAAGTGGATTACATGTTAGTATCATAGATGCTGCATTACCATTAGTTACAATTCTATTTTCAGCATTCTTTTTGAAAGAGAAAATTCGGTTGAATTATTGGATAGGAATTATATTGGGGGCTATAGGAGTACTCTTTATTACGATTCCATCTAAAGGTGTTGATCAAGAAGTATCTTTAATAGGAGATGTACTTATATTATTGAGCACTTTTCTATTTGCTTTCTACACAGTTTTGTTAAAACGACCAAAACAAGAACAGTATTTATCAAATGAGGTATTTACCACATTAACTTTAATTATCGGAGCTGTTATTCTATTGCCGTTTGCCTTGGTAGAAATTCTTTATTACGGTTTCCCAAAGATTGAAACTTGGAAAACGGGATTTAGTGTAATGTACCTTGTTATTGGAGCAACAATTTTAGCATATTGGTTCTGGAATAAAGCGCTAGAGAGAGTTTCTGCATCAGTAAGTGGATTATATTTAAATGCATTACCGTTAATAAGCATTGTTACTTCAATTATCCTATTAAATGAATCTCTGACATGGAGGGTAATAATGGGGGCAAGTCTAGTTTTAATTGGAGTAGGATGGGCGGATAAGCAAAAAATACGTAATCTATTAAAAGGTAATAAGGTGTAGAGTCGGGACTGTTAAACAGTATGTTTTATATAATTAAAAATGTTAAAAAGATACCTTATATATATGAGGTATCTTTTTATATTTAGCAAAGAAAATAGACTGAAATTAGTATGGATATTCTTTGCTATATCTATATGTATCGAAATCATTTTGAAATATTGTTTGAACGAGCTGCATACACTCAGTATCGTAAAAACTTTCGAAAGTAGGATGGCGAGGGAATAAAGGATTCGTAATATCGCCTTCACTAAAATCCCCTTTATAAATCATGGTGGGAGTTTGATGATGCCAAGATGTTGAGAACTCATTTATTGGTGCAACTTTTAATTCGAAACGCTTTTCTAATTCTTTCATTTCCTGATTGAAGTTTTCTAAGTATATATAATTGGTCACATATTCTTCTTCACCAGTTATATATTGTTGTGTGAAATGTGGGTTAATGTCATCAGCTTGAGCACCTTTAATAAATAAGCAGTATAGAAATTGTTTAAATGAGATCCCTTTAGGAGAGTTTTCATCTTGATATAAAAACTTTCGGATGGGTTTCCATTCGGGATTCTCCACATAAGGAGGTGCAATTAAGGATACGAAAGAACTGACTGCCCTCCTATAAGGGTTGCGAACAAGTTTAAAAGTTTCTTTTTGTTTTTCTCGTAACGCTATACCTAGTCGTACACTATAGGCAGGTGTATTTTTGTATATATGATATTCATAATTATGAATGAAAGGACTATAGCTTAGAGCTGTTTGTAATAAATCAATCTGGTAAAAGAACCAATTAGCAAGAGAGGTGCAACCGCTTTTTTGACTCCAGAATAGAATGATGGGGAAATTTCTATGATAGTTTGGAATTCTTGAATGGGTGCTTATGATGCGTAATAAAGAAGAATCGAACAATCTCTACACTCCTTTCAGTTATCTTATTAATATGTATGAGAAATAAAGAAGGGGTATGAGAGTATCTTTCATCTTTTAAAAAAAACGAAAGATTAATATTGACTATTATTATATTGAGGTGTAATATAGAACAAGTCGCCGATGCAATAACGCAGAAAACGACAAACGAAATAAAAAACTTAGTTGACATCA
>NZ_JAEHBN010000042.1:0-2409 GCF_016483605.1 Bacillus cereus group sp. N11 | reverse complement strand
AATTGATGTCAACTAAGTTTTTTATTTCGTTTGTCGTTTTCTGCGTTATTGCATCGGCGACTTGTTCTATATTACACTCCATTTATACAATCGTCAATACGTTTTTTAAAAAACTTTATATTTTATAAATTTCATTTACATATTTCTTCTATAGTCATATACAAGCAACCCATAAAACTCTCTATGGGTTGCTATCCAATAATAAAGACTATTGTTCTTTTGACGGCACTGAACAACTTCCATCAGTACAAGAAAGATCGCTTCCACCATCTGCTGAAAGTTCCTGTAACTTCGGTGCAGGATTCTCTTCTTCCCAAACTTGCTGAAGTGCACCAACAAAAGTTTCAAGTGGTTGCGCACCTGAAATAGCATACTTCTGATTAATAATAAAATAAGGTACTCCCGAAATTTGATATTGCTGAGCAACCGCCTCATCAATTCTAACATCATTGGCATACGCATTTTTATCATTAATAACATGTAAAGCTTCTTGCTTATCTAAACCTGAAGCTTCAGCGATAGTAGCTAGCGTATCCACATCACTCAAGTTCTTTGATTCAGTAAAATATGCAAAAAGAAGATTTTCTGTAATCTCCTTTTCCTTCCCTTGATCCTTCGCAAACTTCGCTAGACGATGCGCATCAAAAGTGTTCGTTGGCTTCATCTCATCAAAATTAAAACTTAAACCCATACTAGCTGCATGATTTCCTAGTTGTACATTATTACGCTTAGCTTCTTCAATACTAATCCCATACTTTGATGCAAGCACTTCATTAATACTCGTTCCAGAGTAAACGGGAGTATTCGGATCTAGCTCAAAACTTTTAAACTCAACTTCAACATCCTTCTTATGCGGAAATTGCTCTAAAGCCATCTCTAATCTACGCTTCCCAATATAGCAAAATGGACATACAAAATCTGACCATACTTCAATTTTCATATTAACACCTCTTTAAAACTTAGTTTTCAATCATTGTAGCACTGAGATTAAGGAATTCAAAAGTTTTTGCTCTATTTTCTTCTATAGTACATACAAAAATATACTTATAGCAGAATACCTAATTAGAAAAAAACGATAATCAAAAGGGCAGACTATTCCCCTCCGATTATCGTCTATAAAAATGAAACAACTTTAATTATGCCGGAATATACTTCTCTACGAATTTCCATACAGTATTCCAATATTTATTTGAATCTACTTTCTCCGCTTCCCCATGCCCGGCACCTGGAACAATTAACTTCTCTTTTTCTACTTTTGCAGCATTATACACCTGATCTAGCATTTCAAAAGGAACAAATGTATCAGCATTCCCATGGATAAATAGCATAGGTGTTTTACTTCTCTCAACTTGTTTCACAGCTGAAGCCTCTTCTAAATCATATCCCGCCCTCAATTTAGTAACTGTATTGGCCGCATTCATAACAGGAAACTTCGGTAAGTGGAATAAATCTTTTAGTTGATACGTAAATTCATCACTAACAGTTGAGTATCCGCAATCTTCAATAATAACTTTAACGTTTGAAGGTAAATCTTCGCCTGAAGTCATCATTACAGTTGCTCCCCCCATAGAAATACCATATAGAGCTATTTCAGCATTAGGATCTTTCTTTAAAATTTGTTGAATCCACAGTAGGACATCTTTACGATCATGCCAGCCCATACCAACATAATCCCCTTCACTATTTCCATGTCCACGAAGGTCTGGTGCTATGACATTATAGCCTCGTTCATAAAAGTTCCGAATATATTTCGTCATTTCTGATGCTCTGCCATTATATCCATGAACTACAATTGCCCATTTATGGCTAGATGATTCATTCATATATTCATAACCTTTTAAATTCAGCTTATCGAAAGAACGTATAGTTAATGTGTTCGGTTTATATTTCGATACAAAATCCGCATTCTTTTTTTCATTCGTAGCCAATACATCTCCCGATGCATTCACTGTTTCCGCCAAATGAGGGTTATCTTGCAAAAATTCTTTTTCTTGTTTCGCATTCAATGCGTAGTTATAAAAATAATTCCCAACTAACATATACGCGATTGTTAGAAGCACTAAAACTACTATAGTAATCATACCTATCTTTTTCATATTATCTCCTTTTTCCAAATTAAATCTCTTATGTTAACGTACCTCAAAAACAACTGTACTATTTTAACATACCGGTGAATCTTATCTATAAGAAATAAAATAGAAAATCTTAAATTACATATTAAAAATCACGAAAGAAACAGAATAGAACTTATATAGATATGTAACCAAAAATCTTAAAAGAATAGGGAGTTCTTTAAAATCCAGGTAGTATTTGGCATTGAAAAGAAGTTATAAAACACAAAAAAGACGAGTCATTCTGACTCGTCTTAAGCTTGCTTGGCGACGTCCTACTCTCACAGGGACAAGGTCC
>NZ_JAEHBN010000041.1:0-2526 GCF_016483605.1 Bacillus cereus group sp. N11 | reverse complement strand
TCACCTAACAAGGACACAAAGTATCTGCCAGAAAGATTCCGTCTAACTGTAGCATTTAAAATACGTCCCTTTACTTCGCGACTCTTGGCAAATCGAACAAGACCTAGTTTCGGCAACTTTATCTTTTTTCCTACAATGGAAATGTTTTCATTTGTTTGTTTTGTGGTGTAAGATTGTACGTTGTTTTTCTTAGATTTGAAACGTGGGGCACTAGTTTGTTTTTTGAAAAAACGTGTATACGCATCCGCAAGGTTGCGAACAGACGACTGAATCGCAATACTATCCACTTCTTTGAGCCAGACAAACTCTTTCTTCATGGCAGGAAGTTTGGCAGAGCATGTACCATATGTCAAACCTTTCCCCGTCTCTTTGTATGCGTTATCCCATAGAGATAGGAAATGATTGAATACAAAACGAGAACAGCCAATTGTTTTATTAATTAGGGTCGCTTGTGCTTGATTTGGATAGATACGAAATTTATATGCTTTATTAATCATCATTCCTTTCACCTCCATTTCGGCATGTATCTATCATACAACAAACATACATTCTATAGATAGCGAAGTAACAGTTTATGTATGTGGAACAATTAAGATGGCTTCCAGCCATCTCTTGTTCGAAGCCAATTCATCTCCCACCTACTCACTTCGCGTTCCTTGAGGAAGGAGTCTTCTTGGCTAAAATGATAAATATATGTACCCTGAAATCCATTTTCAGTAATCCAGTTAGTGATCCACATTCCACCAAAATAAACTGGGATTGTTAGCAAGCTTACGTCTTTAGGATCTGTTGCAAGATAAATCATTAGAAATAGAAAAGCAAGTGCCCCTATCGTACTAACATTTTCAAAAACCATTATCGGAAATCACCTACTTTATGATTAATAATATAACAAGTGTTAATTTCTTACCCCTTCCGTGGATAACTCGTTTCGCGGTTTTCATAACTACCATTCCTTGGGGTAAGTATATCAAATACCAAGGTAAATTTCCCTAATAAGTATGATGTCTACTTAACAGCCTCTTCTTCGGCCAGTAATAGAATACTAATTTTTATTGCAACATATCCGCAAATGAAGTACCTACATTATTCTTTCGCTTCATATGCTTCTCTAAATAGATTTTTGTTGTTTGAATATTTTCATGCCCAAGCGTTTGCATTAAATGATATAAATCCGCATTTCCTTGTTCAACTGCCATGATTGCAAAAGCATGACGGAATGTATGCGCCGTTACAGGATTTTCACGATAATGCAGAAACTCTAAATTGGTCTTTTTTATCATATCTGTTACCTGGTTCGATAACGTTTTTGAATTATAAAAGTTCCCTCTTTGATTTACAAATAAAGGACTTTCATCTCCTCGGTCCAATACAGTTTGGAACCCTCTTCTTCTTCTCATTTCACAAATACACTCATATAAATGTTCAGAAATGAAAAGTTCACGTACTTTACTTCCTTTACCTATAACTTTTAACCAGTGCTTTCCGTCATAATGTAAGTCTTTAACCCTTGTTGTACATAATTCTTGAATTCTTACACCGGTACTTGCCAGAGCTAGTAAAATTGTATAGTTTACTAAATGGCCTTTTTCTTTATAAAACCCTAAAATTTTCATAACTTCCTCATAGGATAGGTCCCGATTCGGCCGATCCTGTTCATTTACATTTGCGCGCTGCAGTTCTTCATGAAGAGGTCTTTCAATATAAGCAAATACATGAAGGTGTTTAAAAAAAGAACGAATCAATACAGATTTTTTTGCAAGTGTTGCGACCGCATACGTATCCCCATTCCTACCGTTCTCTACCTGCTTCAACCAAGCATTATATTTGCGAATATGCCAAGGTTGTAATGTTTTTAATAAAGAATCCTTTTTCTGTACCTCTTCCCCATCTAATTCAAATTCTTCTGCATGCTGCACCATGCACTGACAAAATGATAAGATTTCAGAAACATAACTCTTTTTCGTATCTTCTTTTCTATTTTTCTTCTCATCCATATCTTTTTGTAAATGTACGAAATGATAAATGACTTCTAGGTCACTTAAATACGTATATTTACTCTTCCCCTCTTTCTCTGCAACCTCCATCTTCTCTTCCACCTTATCTACATAAACATGGTTATGCAGAAATGGAAAGATATCATTTATATTCTCTACATATGTATCTATATACTCGCTTCGATTGTTTATAATAGATAAATTATCTTTTGTATTGTTATTATCCATATTTAGAATTAACCTCTCCTATTGAAGATTATGAATATAGTTCTCTTCATTACTTATACTTAATATTTTATTTTACTTCTACCAATTATACAAATGATAATTCATTTTCTTTCTGTAAGAATCTTATATTCTTCTCTATTTACTTATACTTATATTTTTTTATAATTTATTAGTAAATAGATATTGTTTAATCATTTACTATTTAATATCAAAATTGAATTTATAATAAAATCATATATAAAAAACTATTAAAATATATAACAAAATACAAATATTTTTAGATTATAATACTGTATAAGAA
>NZ_JAEHBN010000040.1:0-5712 GCF_016483605.1 Bacillus cereus group sp. N11 | reverse complement strand
AAGTTAGTTTGTCTAGCATCTAAAAATAAAAATTGACGTTTCACGTTGTTTGTTTCGTTCAGTTTTCAAAGAACTAATTGGTCGCTCATTTGCGACTCCCTTATGTTAACATTTTCGTTAATTGATGTCAACTAAGTTTTTTATTTCGTTTGTCGTTTTCTGCGTTATTGCATCGGCGACTTGTTCTATATTACACCTCTATACTCTAATCGTCAACACCTTTTTACAAAGAAATTTAATTTAAATATATTAATACCCTTTAGGCTATATAAGCCCTTACAGTAGTTTCATTAACGAGAAACTCTCTTCTCCTTCTCTTTACTAAATCTATCCTCCGAAACATATTCAATTAAATACTTCATTCGTCAAACCTTACTTAATTTATAAGAATGTTTTCCCTAAAGAAACTAGCAACCTTATTTTAACAAATACTAGTATATAATTAGAGAGTTATTGTATTCCCTAATGTACCTCTTTGCTTATCGTGTTGTACTACCAATAAAACTCTATTAGAAACAGGTGATAATATGAAAGATATACGTATTCTTATAGCAGACGATGATAAAGAAATTCGAAATTTATTAAAAATATATTTAGAACGAGAATTATATATGGTAGATACTGCGATTAACGGCGATGAAGCCTTGCAGTTATTTAATCAAAAAAATTATAACCTCGTTATATTAGATATTATGATGCCAAAAGTAGATGGTATTGAAGTATGTAGAAAGCTTAGAGATAAAACTAACGTACCGATATTAATGCTGACCGCTAAAGATCACGAAGTTGATAAAATTTTAGGTTTAAGCATTGGCGCTGATGATTACATTACGAAACCTTTCAGCATTCACGAAGTGGTTGCACGAGTAAAAGCTCTTATACGGCGTTTTTTAGTTCTTGGAAGTAACAATACCGTTCAAGAAAAAACAACTTTAGCTTTTAAAGGACTCACTATCAATTTAAATACATATACAGTTCATACAAATAAAGAGGAAATCAACTTAACCGGAAAAGAACTGGAACTATTAAAATTCTTTACTTCAAACCCAGGGCAAGGTATTTACAAAAACGCAGCTCTTCCGAAATGTGTGGGACGATAATTATATAGAAGATGACAATACCGTTATGGTACATATTCGAAAACTTAGAAAGAAAATAGAAATCGATCCTTCTAATCCAAAATTCATTCAAACTATATGGGGAATTGGTTATAAGTTTGCGGACTTTTAAATATACAAATGGGCCCAAGAGTAAAAATGTCTTTATTTATTACCCTTATCTTAATTACAACTTATCTCTTCTTTTCAAGGATACAATTCATTCAAAATCACAAATCAATGAATACTAAATTAAGTCGTGTATTAAACGGAAATTTACAAACGAGATTATTCACAAGCAATGACCGTTCCTTACATAATATCGTTTTTTCAATAAACGAACTAATAGCTGAATTAGAAAAGGTTCGGATTGAAGCAAAAAGATACGAGAAATCTAGAAAACAACTTTTGTCTAGTATCTCGCATGATATCCGAACACCACTCACCTCCATTATTGGATATATCGATGCTTTAAAAGATGGAGTAGCTGCTTCTGAAATAGAAAAGCAAGAATATCTTAAAATACTTTATATGAAATCAAATAACTTAAAACATCTAGTTGATGAAATATTCAATATGGCAAAGCTAGACGCCAATGAATTCCCACTAAAAGAAGAAGAACTCGATTTTTCTGAAGTTACTAGAGAAGTTTTAATCGATTTTTTACCTGAACTCTCAAAACATAATATCGAACTACAGGTTCTTATACCAGAATCTATTTGTCCTATCATCGCAGATCACCTTAGCCTTATGCGAATTATAGGTAATTTAATAAAAAATGCCATTTATTACGGAAAAGATGGGAAAACAGTAGGAATCGAACTACTAGAAACCAATACAGAATATGAACTTCTTATTTGGGACAAAGACCCTGGCATTCCAAAACATGATTTACAAAACATATTTGAGCGAATGTACCGAAGCGAACAATCAAGAACCTCCTCTTTTGGTAGTAGCGGTCTCTTGCTTTCGATTTCTAAAGCGCTCGTTGAGAGAAATGGTGGGCATATATGGGTTGAAAGTATCCCATGGAAACGAACTACTTTTGGTTTTTCCATTCCAAAATACACTTCTTTTAAGAAATAGTTAAGAAATGATTAATATGCAGTTAAGCCTTCCTTCTTATTATGTAAGTAAGAACTTATAGAAAGTAGGTGTCTCCTATACATACAATTATAAAAACGACTAACCTTACTAAAGTATATGGCACTCAAAAATCAGTAGATAATCTAAATATTAATGTTCAACAAGGAGAAGTTTATGGATTCATAGGACGCAACGGTGCGGGCAAAACAACAACCATACGTATGCTACTTAGCCTTATAAAGCCTACAAGTGGAAACATTGAAATATTCGGAGAGGATTTATTTCAAAATCAAAAAGATATTTTAAGAAGAATTGGTTCTATCGTTGAGGTTCCAGGGTTTTATGAAAACTTAACTGCAAAAGAAAACTTATTAATTAATGCAAAGATAATTGGGATCCACAAAAAAAATGCCATTGAAGAAGCATTAGAAATAGTAGGCTTACAGCACGAAACAAAAAAGTTAGTAGGAAAGTATTCTTTAGGAATGAAGCAGCGCTTAGGAATTGCACGTGCTCTTCTCCACTATCCAGAACTACTCATACTAGATGAACCAACTAATGGACTCGATCCAATCGGTATTAAAGAAATGCGAAAACTCATTAAATCTTTAGCTCAGGAAAGAAATATAACGATACTCATTTCTAGTCACATATTAGCTGAAGTAGAACAACTAGTCGATCGTATGGGAATTATCCACGAAGGAAAGTTACTAGAAGAAGTTTCTCTTGATACGCTACGCAAATCCAACCGTAAGTACATAGAATTTCAAGTGAATAATGACAATAGAGCCACGATGCTATTAGAAAATCATCTTCAAATTTTTGATTATGAAGTACATGATGAAGGGAATATTCGTATTTATTCTCATTTTGGACAGCAAGGACACATAAACAGAACGTTCGTTCTTAACGATGTTGATGTATTAAAAATGGCGATGAGCGAAGACAGATTAGAAGATTATTTCACCAATCTAGTTGGAGGTGGAACAATTGGTTAATCTGCTCTATACAGAACTATTAAAATTAAAACGTTCCAATATGTTTTTGATTAGCATTATCGGGGCTGGCGTCGCACCCTTCTTAGTGGTCGTAGCGTCTTATATACACATAAAAACAAAACAACCTACTCCAACTATTTTGTTCCATCAACTATTCACTGAAGTTAACTTATATACCACTTTAGTTATAGGATTCCCCTTATATGGGGTAGTGATTGCTTATCTGTTTACCCGTGAATATACAGAAGATACACTAAAACATTTACTAACTATTCCAGTCTCACGCATTAGCTTTATTATAAGTAAGTTCATTATTCTCTTTCTTTGGATTATTATGCTTACTTTAGTCGCTTGGGCACTAACTTTATTATTAGGGCTAATAGGTAGCTTCCCTGGATTTAGCACCATCTTACTCTTAAGCTCTCTCGTAAAATTTTTAATATGTGGTGGACTTCTCTTTCTATTGTCTTCACCTATTGTACTATTAACCGTTGTAATGAAGACCTATGTACCACCTATTATATTAACGGTCATTATTACAATGACTAACCTTATGCTCGTGAACTCTAAACATAAAGATCTATTTCCGTGGACCGCTACTCTAGATATTGCAAATAACGAATTACAACCCACATATCCACCAGAGTATTCTTATATCATCATTGCAGCAACAGCAATTTTCGGATGTATTGCAACACTATTCTATTTTAAGAGAGTAGATATTCATTAATTTATAGGAGTGAAACTATGAGCGATATCATCATTGCCTTCATACTCGGTATTGTAGAGGGATTAGCAGAATTTTTACCTATCTCTTCTACTGGCCACCTTATATTAGTCGGACATTTATTAGGTTTCGAAGGAGAAAGAGCAAAGACCTTTGAAATCGTTATACAGTTAGGAGCAATTTTAGCTATTGCGATTTTATACTATAAACGCCTTGTTTTTTTATGTAATATTAAACCTCTTCTACGAAAAGAGAAAAAATTCAACGCATTCCATGTATTTCTTGGTGTATTCCCAGCGGTAGTTGCTGGATTACTATTACATGATGTTATTAAAACATACTTATTCCAGCCATATACTGTCGTCATTGGACTTGTAGCAGGAGCAGTTCTTATGATTTTTGCAGAAGTAAAAAAGACAGAAGCAACCGCCTATTCACTGGATGATTTAACCTACCGTCAAGCATTAACAATTGGATTATTTCAATGCTTAGCGGTATATCCTGGCTTCTCTAGAGCTGGCTCTACTATTTCTGGAGGGTTATTAGCGAAAGTAAATTATAAGACCGCATCTGAATTCTCTTTTCTCATCGCTCTTCCTGTAATGGTTGGAGCTACAGGCTTAGACTTATTAAAAAGTTGGAAATATTTAAGCGTTGATGACATCCCTATGTTTGCGGTAGGATTCATTACCTCTTTTATAGTAGCAATGCTAGCCGTAGTAACTTTTTTGAAGCTTTTAGAGAAGATTGGTTTAAAACCTTTTGCATATTATCGTATTTTGCTGGCTATCTTATTTACGCTTTTCATATTGCTATAGATTCATATAAGTCACATATTACTAAACTGATATTCAAGTTGGAATATCAGTTTTTTCTCTATTTCACCTCTAGTATTACTCACTTCAATATGGCATAGTTGTAATAAATCGCCCTTAATAATCCGAATATTCTTCAAACAGTTATATCCTTTACCGTACGACACAATTGGAAAATTAAAAATCACATATATGGACAGAACGTGTTTACAAACCATATTCATTCCGCATATTCTCTTTCTTAATTCGCAACACACCGATACAAATTTTAAATGAGTACAAAGGCATAACAAATAAGTAAATTTCTCAGGGATTATAAAAAAAACTAAAGATTAATTAGAGTGAGGTAACGATACAAATGAACCCATTAGCACAAACATATTGGGATACTTATTGGGGAAACAATGAAAAACCAGCATCTGTTACAGCTTGGCAATTTGGGGATTCCCCTAATTATCTTGCACAATTAGTAATTGACGGTATCAAAACCGCAACATGCTCCGGTCACATTTTTTATGAATTAGAAAATGAACCACTACCAACGACTAATGATTATAGTATTATACTCAATAGTCAGGATGAACCTGTAGCGATTATTAAGACAATAGAAGTAACTGTAACACCGATGAATGAAGTAAGCGAAGAATTCGCCATCGCTGAAGGCGAAGGCGATCGTACTTATAATTACTGGAGAAACACCCATGTTCGTTTTTTTACAAAGGAACTAAATGAGCTTGGTTTTACTTTTTCTGAAGATATGCTACTCGTTTGCGAACGATTTGAGCTCATTGATGTGAAAAATACAGCAGAACTATAATAAACAGAGCTTTACTGAAATTTCATATTGCTATTTTTTAACACAAATAAGCTCGTTATTTATAGCTCAAGAAAACTACAGATAACGAGCTTATTTTATAAAACACAAAAAAGACGAGTCATTCTGACTCGTCTTAAGCTTGCTTGGCGACGTCCTACTCTCACAGGGACAA
>NZ_JAEHBN010000004.1:0-354373 GCF_016483605.1 Bacillus cereus group sp. N11 | reverse complement strand
ATTTTTCTGCGTTAGGAAGTTCTCAGCTTTCCTTCCTTCTCTGTATAACCGGGTAAAATAACTCGTGTCCTTTTCTTCGCTTATTATGAAATTGAATGCAAAAAAGCATATTCATCCCTAAAATAGGGACGAATATGCTTATATCCGTGGTTCCACCCAGATTCCCATCACAATATGCAATGGCTTCTTTTGCGATAACGTCGCATACACGGCACTAGATACTTCATTTCCCCAGTGCAGCTCTAAGGTGGTAAGTTATTTTTCTGCGTTAGGAAGTTCTCAGCTTTCCTTCCTTCTCTGTATAACCGGGTAAAATAACTCGTGTCCTTTTCTTTGCTTTTATAAAACATCCATTTATTGTTATTTAATATATCTTATTCATTTTATTTTTGCAAGTGTTTAAAAAAATTATTTATTTAATTTAAAAAAGTGAAACCAAATTTTTTTGGTTTCACTTCACAATTTTACCAATCTTGTGGTTCGTAATTTAAATCTGAAAATAGACGTCTTTTCTCTTTCTTCGATAAATCTCTCCACTGCCCAACTGGTAAATTATTCAATTCTATATTCATAATTCTCGTACGTTTTAACGTATATACTTGATAACCTAAAGCTTCACACATACGGCGAATTTGACGATTCAGCCCTTGTGTTAAAATAATTTGGAACTCATATTTTGATAACTGTGTAACCTCACAAGGAAGTGTTTTTGTACCTAAAATTTTAACTCCCGCTGCCATTTTCTCTAAGAAATCAGGTGTAATTGGCTTATCCACTGAAACGATATATTCTTTCTCATGCTTGTTTTCAGCACGTAAAATCTCATTAACGATATCGCCATCATTCGTTAACAAAATTAAACCGTCTGAGTCTTTATCGAGACGTCCAATATGACTAATACGTAAAGGGTGATTCACTAAATCAATAATATTACCTTTTACTGCTTTTTCACTTGTACATGTAATACCTACTGGTTTATTTAAAGCGATATACACATGGTCTCGAGCAATACGAAGTTGTTCTCCATTCACTCGTACATCATCACCTGGATTTACTTGGTCACCAATTTTTGCAACCTTACCGTTAATAATTACTCTTCTCTCATTAATTAATTTATCTGCTCCGCGTCGAGACGCTTTTCCAGCTTCACTAATAAATTTATTGATACGCAAGTTAGGCACATCCTTTTCATAAAAAATTTCAAGCTCACACTGCTTCTACCGTACAATACAAAAGGGTAAGCCTCCTATTTTAACTTAAATATATTAACATGAAAGGGTATATGACGTCTTCTATTAATTTCTTGTTTACAAGAAATTATCTTTATTATACATTCATTTATACACTTTTTCTGCACTTAATATACAAGCCATTCTTCCTTACATACAGCTTGTTTACTTCTTATCTCTTCTATATCTTCATGAATGTTAGCCAGTTTATACAACATGGGAAAACCCTCTTCCACATAATATTGATGCGCCATTTCATCTTCCCAATAAGTTAATACTATGTAACGAGTTTCATTTTTTAAAGACTTCGCAACTACTCCACCTAACATCCCTTTTGCATTCTCCATTCCTTTATTCCAAATTGTTTCTTGCTTATGTAAAAAATGATTTTCTTTTTCTCCCTTTACATCACATATGGCAACTCTTACGAATGATCCTTCTGTAACAACGTTTTGCAAAGGCTTATCATTTATATCATACAACGTTTGAAATAGTTCAATTTCACATGAAAGAAACGTATCTTTTTGATTACTATTTAAATAAATTGTATCGTGAGCACCGTTCATAAATGATTGATATGCACTTCTATCTTCCCATAAAGTAAATACACATGCCTCATCTTCATTCCATCCACCAAATTGCCCATGAAAACCATCTAAATGTTGTAAATCACGCCATTTTTCTTGAGCAGCCGAAAACATCTCCCTTTTCTTCCACTCTGCAAAATATTGTTTTTAGTAACATTTCTAATTCCCCCTCATAATACAATCTCTCTTACAACAATCAGTTTACATAACAAAACTATGGTAACTAAAAACTTCTACTTTTGTACAAATAATCATTTTTTTGCACTATATCTATCAAACCATCTATCTGTTTTTATTTCAAATAATTCGGAATATAAAAATTGTAGCTCTATAGGAATTACATCGAAATCTTTTCTCCCTTGTATATCTATTGCTCAAATAAATAATACGTAATTTCTCTCGGATAATGTTATACATTTACCTTTCGTTCCACTTTTTTAAAACTAACTAGGCTGGCTCCCATCCACTTGCCTTTATAATAAGCATTACACTTATATATGTATAAACCTCTTCATTATCATCATTAACATGGATTGCTGACATTGGTACTGGAAATTTTTCAATTTTAGATTCTTTGTCTACATAAATGAGTGCAAATAAAGTGAAACTTTAATCATTTTGGGATTCTTCATCCCCCACCTAACTTCTTTGCTTTCGCTGCATTTTGAAGTGGGGGTCTTACTGCCCGTTAATGCGAGATACACCAATTAATAACATAGCCGTTACAATATTTAAAACTAGTTTTCTTTTATTCACTTTCACTAAAATTCCCCTTTCTTACATATTCCTTTCATCTTTTTACTAATTTTAATTAGTTACGTATAAAAAAGATGTAATTCAAATCACTTCTAACTTTATTTTCTCTATTTAAAACAACATTATTGTTATATATTATAATTATAAGTTTTTAAATTTTGGAGGCGTTACATATTGAAGAAAATTCTTTTTACTAAATGGACAGTAGTTATTTCTATTTTCATCATTTTCGGTACGATTTTCTACGTAACTAATGGTAAAAATAAAAATGATAATGAAAAAGCAACTGTAGAAACAGTGGATACAAAAACTTTCAAAACTAAATTACAACCTAAAATTAAGGAATTGACTACTAATTATAATGACATTATCGAAAAAGATTGGTTGCCTGCCTGGGAAGAGATGAACACGAACGGAGATTCAGTGGATAGAAATAAACTATTAGCTACAATGAGTGCTGTTTCCAAACAGTATGAAACACTTATGAACGAAATAGACACGATAAAAATCGAAGAAAGCATAACGGATATACATATACAAAAACAACTAATCCAATTCACAACTCAGTTTAAATCCGCATCAAATTACATGAAAAATGCAGCAGATTTAATTATTGATAAATACAATAATTCTACTCCGGCCAATGAAATAATTGAAAATACAAAACAGGCTTTAGGGCTTGCCGATCAACATATTGTCATCGCTTTATCTACTTTAAATGAAATTAAAGATAAATTAGGAATTTCTAAAAAATAAAACTGTTTACTATTTTAAAATAAAAAAAGATTGCAATTCACAGTTTATCTGTCTATAATATTTTTATTGATTTACATTCAATGTGTATATTAATTTTATAATTCGGATGAACCATTCAGGAGAAGGTCAATTGATCTACCGACGGGGCAAAAAGTTGTAATACCAACTTTGAAACTCTCAGGTCTTGGTTACAAGTAGAACTGCATGGGGACGAATCTCTGGAGAGACTCCCTCTCGCTTTTAATAGCGCGGAGGAAAAAGAGCGCCGAAGGAGCAAATCCGCTATTTTAGCGGATAATCTCTCAGGTAAAAAGGACAGAGACAAGCGAAGGAAAATGCCGATTTGTATCGGTTTATTTTTCTATTCCTTGTTTCTCCAGAGACCATTTCATTTACTTGAAGTGGTTTTTATTTTTTCTAAAAAAGGAGAATAAAGATGGAGACAGTAAGTAAAGTATTAGAACAAATGAATCATTACGTGTGGGGATTGCCAACTTTGTTGCTACTCGTTGGTACTGGTATCATTCTCACAGTGCGTTTGAAAGGTTTACAGTTTAGTAAACTATTATACGCTCACAAAATAGCATTTAAAAAGTCAGAAGATACGTCATCTTCTGGAGATATTAGCCACTTCCAAGCACTCATGACAGCTATGGCCGCAACGATTGGTATGGGAAATATCGCCGGTGTTGCAACAGCTGTTACAATTGGTGGTCCTGGTGCAATTTTTTGGATGTGGATTACCGCTTTATTCGGAATGGCAACAAAGTATGCCGAAGCAATTCTAGCAGTGAAATACCGTGTTAGTAATGAAAATGGTGAATATTCAGGTGGACCAATGTATTATTTAGAGCGTGGCTTAGGTAAGAAATGGCTTGCTGTTTTATTCGCTATATTCGGTACAACTGCTTCTTTCGGGATCGGTAATATGGTGCAATCTAACTCAGTTGCAGAGGCAATGCGAATTAATTTCTCTTTCCCCCCTGCTTTAACTGGTATATTAATGTCATTTTTAATCGCTATTGTTATTTTAGGCGGTGTAAAAAAAATCGGGAAAGTAACGGGATTTATTGTTCCTATTAAAGCTTTCTTTTATATAATTGCTGGTCTTATTATTATTTTCTATCACTTTGATCAAATTCCAGAAGCATTTTCACTTATTTTTTCTGGTGCATTTCAAGGTACAGCAGCCGCAGGTGGTTTTATTGGAGCAACAGTCGCATCAGCTATTCAAATCGGAATGGCGCGCGGTGTATTTGCAAACGAAGCTGGTTTAGGTAGTGCTCCTATTGCGGCCGCTGCAGCAAAAACAGATTCACCTGCAAAACAAGCTTTAGTTTCTATGACTGGTACTTTTCTTGATACATTTATCGTCTGTACAATTACAGGACTTGTATTAATTACAACTGGAGCATGGAAATCAGGTAAAACCGGTGTTGAAGCTACAACACTTGCATTCCAATCTGTATTCGGCACCGCTGGTAGTATGATCCTTGGTATTGCCATAATTTTATTCGCCTACTCTACTATTTTAGGCTGGTCATATTACGGTGAGAAATGTGTCGCTTATTTATTTGGAGAAGGTGCTGTTCGATATTATAAAGCAATCTTTATCGTGATGATTGCGATTGGTGCCAATTTAAAACTTGGCATCGTATGGACATTTGCTGATATTGCAAATGGACTTATGGCAATTCCAAACTTAATTGGCCTAATCGGATTAAGTGGTATCGTTGTCGCTGAAACGAATCGTTTTTTACAAGCAGAGAAATTGAAAGAAAGCCATAAAAAACAGGCAAGTTAATCTGTTTTTAAAATAACTGTAGTTCAAATTTCACTATAAATATTAATTTTATATAGAATACAGCCCTACATTTTGAAAAAGAAATTGGTCAAAATGTAGGGCCTTTTATTTTATTAAAAAAGTTCCACTAAAGTAAATAAAAGAATATGTTTAGTACATTATATTCTATTAAGTAAACTTCATTTAAAATTATCAGTGTTGGTTACTCTAAAAATCATTAGCATCACACATAAATTATAGTGAAGTAATACTAAAATACAATGAACCTCAACATAAATATCTCGGTAAGAATCCCCTCTTTTTTTAAGCAGTATTATCAAAAAAACTTTAAAGTCCAGTTGATTATATATAAATCACAACTTAATAACCAGAAAATTATAAAAGGAAAACTATTGAAGATTATGTAATATAAAGGTAATCTATAGATAGACGATTCTAAGATGTTATTCGGAGAAAACTTCTTAGTTAAGTATGTTAACTTGTTTGCACTAAATTTTACAAATAAAGGGGTATTAAGAATCATGAAAGCAAAGAAATTAGTAAGTTTAGCATTACCAGTTATGTTATTAAGTGGTTGTATTACAATTGAAACTGATAGTAAGAAAGCGGAACCAAAGAAAGAAGAAACGCAAAAGATGGAGAAAGAGAGTAAGTCAACCGATAGTAAAAAAGATGATAGCTTATCTGCAGCGAATGGTAAAGATGCAAACAGTAACTCATCAAGTAGTAAACCAAGTTCTTCTTCTAACAATTCAAACTCATCTACTTCCTCTAGTTCATCAACTGCAAAGTTAAGTGGTTCAGAGGTTGAGAAATACAAGTCAGAAATAGTAGAAAATGCTACTAAAGTTGATGATGTTTTGAAATTAATAGAAAAGGTAGCAAGTTCAGATGTTAAGTCATATAGTCAAAAGAAAAGTGAAGTACAACTAAGTATAGGTGGAGCAAAAGCATATGTAACAAAGTTAAGAAACCTCCAAGCACCGCCTGAGTTAAAAGTAGAACAAGAAAATATAAAACAATCAATGGAACTTTATAATGAAGCATTTGCACTGCTTTTTGATGCAATAGAAGAACAAAACGAAAGTAAGATGAATCAGTCATTAACGAAAGCTAAAGATGGTTCAAAGCTTTTTGAGGAAGCAACAGATAGTATTTCTAGAAAAACACAGTAAGGCTGAAATCAAGGTAAATAGATACGGCTAATTTATTAACTAAGGATAAGGGGCATTTAATCATGAAAGCAAAGAAACTACTAGGATTAACCATACCAGTTATGTTGTTAATGAACGGTTGCATAAAAATAGAAGAGTCTAAAACCGCTAAGACGGATTCTGAAGTTAAGACTTCTAAAGAAGCTGACTCTAGTACTTCAAAGCAGTCAACTTCTGATGTGAAGAAAGTAAGAGTATTAGCAGACGACTATCCTATGTATTTAATTGATTTAGGAAATGAGTTTGATAGACTATTCAAAGAGTACAATAATATAGTTGGGGAAGCTAGCAAAGGCAATAAGACACGAAAAGACGTATTAGTTAGTGTCGAAAACATCTTTAAAGCAATTGATAAGTTTGAAGAAATCGACCCACCGAACAAGTATATAGATGCTCAAAAGGATATTGAGAAAGCAACCGCTAAGTACAGAAAAGCCTTTGAGGGAGTAGAACGTATTTTCTCACAAAACACAGAGAAAAATACTGGTGGTAAAACTGACAAAGAAGTAATTGAAAACGCTGAAAAGTTAGTTAAAGAAGGCGACAAATACTGGATTGAAGTATATAACAACATGAAAAACGAAGTAACGAAGGCGAACGGCGGCGGAATATCTGCAAGTGAGAAAACAGGAATAGACACTAATTCAGGTGTTAACGAAGCAAACGTTAAGAGTAAAGTAACAGACGGAACTGAGTTAATTGCTGACTGGGGACTTGAAACTTCTAGTGGTTTCCTAGTAACATTTATCATAAAAGGTGGAAATACTTTTGAGTTATATGCAGCAGGAACTTACCCAAACAAGGACAATGTAACGGAAGGAACATGGTCTTACGATAAAAACTCTATGACTTTTGAATTACATATAACGAAGCGAATGGACAACGGTAAAGAAGTCACTGTTTCTAAGAAAGACATACCTTATATTGTACAGAATTTCGATGGTAAGACCTTACAATTATTAAATACAGAAACAAATAACACAACAAGATATGTGAAACAAAGTTTCTAATAGACAAGAAATAGAGTCACTCCCTCTTAACCACTTAGATTTCTTTTATCAAGATGGATAAAACGTAACAACTATTTATAAATGGTATAACTTCATTTGGAAATCACAATTAATCTATGAAAAAAGGAATGACTCATGCATAATGAGCATTCCTTTTTTCGTTCTCTTACTCAACCAATATCATTTAAAATAAATTTATATCAATCTTCCCCCCTTTTTATTCCAATAAAAGTTTTTCACATAAATGTCATAAATCGTATGGTCTAACTATATAGTTGAAAAGGAATGCGACATTAAAGTGTCGCTGAAAAACTCATCCAAGAAAAGGGAGGAAAAATCTTTTGAAAAACAAATTCATTGTTTTCCTATCTGTTTTGTCATTTATTATTGGTGGTTTCTTCTTTAACACGAATACTTCAAGTGCTGAAACATCATCTACTGATTACGTTCCTAACCAATTAATCGTTAAGTTCAAGCAAAATGCATCTTTAAATAATGTGCAATCTTTTCATAAATCTGTCGGAGCTAATGTCTTATCTAAAGATGATAAGTTAGGTTTTGAAGTCGTTCAATTTTCAAAAGGTACTGTAAAAGAAAAAATAAAGAGTTATAAAAATAATCCAGATGTGGAATATGCAGAGCCGAATTATTACGTTCATGCCTTTTGGAATCCAAACGATCCATATTTTAAAAATCAATATGGATTACAAAAGATCCAAGCTCCACAAGCTTGGGATAGCCAACGAAGTGATCCTGGTGTAAAAGTAGCTATCATTGATACAGGAGTTCAAGGCTCACACCCTGATTTAGCTTCTAAAGTAATTTACGGACATGATTATGTTGATAACGACAATACATCTGATGATGGTAATGGTCATGGTACACATTGCGCTGGAATTACTGGAGCACTTACGAATAATAGCGTCGGAATTGCTGGTGTTGCCCCGCAGACTTCCATTTACGCTGTTCGCGTATTAGATAATCAAGGAAGCGGGACTCTTGATGCTGTAGCGCAAGGTATTCGAGAAGCTGCTGATTCGGGTGCAAAAGTAATTAGTTTAAGTTTAGGAGCTCCAAATGGTGGTACTGCATTACAACAAGCAGTTCAATATGCATGGAATAAAGGCTCTGTTATAGTTGCAGCTGCTGGAAATGCTGGAAATACAAAAGCTAATTACCCTGCTTATTACAGCGAAGTAATTGCAGTTGCTTCTACAGATCAATCAGATAGAAAATCTTCATTTTCTACTTATGGTAGCTGGGTAGATGTTGCAGCACCAGGTTCAAATATATATTCAACATATAAAGGGAGCACGTATCAATCATTAAGTGGTACATCTATGGCAACACCTCATGTTGCAGGAGTCGCTGCTCTTTTAGCAAATCAAGGATATAGCAATACACAAATCCGCCAAATTATTGAGTCAACTTCTGATAAAATTAGTGGTACAGGTACGTACTGGAAAAACGGTAGAGTCAATGCATATAAGGCTGTACAATACGCTAAGCAATTACAAGAAAATAAAGCTTCGTAAGAAATACAGTGAAACTTTAATTATTGGAGGCTTTGTACATCCCAAATGATTATTTTCCCACACTAATCGGTACTTTATAGGCAGTTCATGCAGGATAAAATAGAAGGAGAGACTTTTACAATTAAAGTCTCTCCTTCTTACAAACTATATTACTCCCCCTTTTTCTGAATCATATGTAAATACAGTACAAAATCCATCATTGTCGATGAATGACCAAGTTGACGGATCATTGCTGTTATATTTCCTCTATGATATGTACCATGATTTACGACGTGTTGCACTAATTCTAAAATTGAAGTATGTAGTGTCCCTGCATATGGATTCTTAATAACAAATTCAGCATGTACATCTTGTTGTGTACTTAGAAATTCTTTATACTGATTAGCTATATTTAAAAACATTTCTTCTAATTCATTTAGCGATTTTGTATCGATTTGTTTTTTTAACTTTTCACGATCTTGTATTGCTTCACTCATACTTCTGCCATGTAATATGTGTAACCACACTTGATCTGTAATATAAATATGCGCAAAAGTATCCTTAATGGATGGGAATACACTCTGTATCTGCTCATTAAAAATTGTCTCATAATTTGGTAACTCTTTTAATCGATTGAATAATCTAGTATTAGCCCAAGCATGGTAATCACACTGTTTTAATATATAATCTTTCAATTTATATTACCTCCTTATTGTATAAAACGAATGTTTTGCTCCTTCATTTCCGATTCTCTATCAGCTTTTACAA
Organism: Bacillus cereus group sp. N11; assembly: GCF_016483605.1. Taxonomy (NCBI): domain Bacteria; kingdom Bacillati; phylum Bacillota; class Bacilli; order Caryophanales; family Bacillaceae; genus Bacillus; species Bacillus cereus group sp. N11. Next base: position 344,735 of record NZ_JAEHBN010000004.1, on the reverse strand, counting down.
TCCCTTTTTCTTCAATTTCATGTTTATTTATCGTTTTATATTTTACATACGTATAAAATTCCGTTTGAAATGGAAATGGTGTAATCCGAATTGTTTCCTCGTCCACCCATTCAGCTTGAATAAGTTTCTCCTCTTTACTATTAAACATTTCTGTTCCTTCAAAACCATCTTTAAATAAATCAACTTCATCTTTCTTTTTGACACCAGGCTTATTCATACATACGTATAAAGAAAGTTCATCACAAAACTTTAATAATCTATAATGTTTATCGAACATCGCAAACTGTTCCTGTGTTAACGTTTTCAAAATTCTTTTTTGTCGTTCTAATTCATGTTTATAAAAAGAAAGCATCTCTTCATCTTCCTCATTTAATGGGAATGATAAAAAGTGTTTACTACACAGTAATGCCCCGTATGGATTAGAATCTTCAATTTCATTCAAACCAATCGTATAAAAAACAAAACGTAATGGGCTTGGACAATCCATAAATGTATACGGAATATTTTTAGCATCATTCAAAATTGGTACTTTATCAAGTTCTATCCATCCTCTATCATGTTCATATATTGCATCAATTGTCTCTTTTAAGTATGTTGTATCTTCAAAAAAACATTCTTTTATATGCCTAGCAATCTCTCCAGCCAAAAAACCATGATCATGTTGACGAATTAATATACTCTCTTTCTCACTCTTTTCACGAAAAATCATACGTATATTCCCCCTCATCCTCATACTATTGCTTTTTGTATGCATCAATTCTTAATTAATCCCCAATTATTAGCAGGGATTCAGTCTCTTGCAACGAAATTAACATAACTATATAGTATTCTTTCCAACCATAAAACTAGCTTTATCTTTACTATCCATTATACTAAAACATTCATTCTAAAAAAATTTTTATGAGGTGAAAACATGAATAAAACAGAATTAATTAAAAATGTGGCACAAACAGCTGATATTTCTCAAAAGGATGCTTCTGCAGCTGTACAATCCGTATTTGACACAATTGCTAACGCATTACAATCTGGCGATAAAGTTCAATTAATCGGTTTTGGAACGTTTGAAGTGCGTGAAAGATCTGCTCGTACAGGGCGTAACCCACAAACTGGGGAAGAAATTCAAATTGCGGCTGGTAAAGTTCCAGCATTTAAAGCAGGTAAAGAATTAAAAGAAGCTGTTAAATAAACAAGAAACCAGCCATTTTATAGGCTGGTTTCTTGTTTATTTCTTATTTAAGCAATTCCTTTATATTTTCTGCATGATACACTTCACAAATATAAAATACACATTTGCAGTTACTTACAATTTGATATTTTCTAGTTGGATACACATTCGCTGCAACTGAACATCCATCAAACAATTCGATAATATTTCCAGATGGCTGATATCCTTTATATAATACGTTTCTTCTTACTTCCATTTTTTCTATCAGGTTTTCAACAGGAATAGTTCCACTTTCTAATTCACTTTTTATTGTATCCGGTAAAAAAGAAGTATCCGCAAAAATTAGATTTTCAGATAACACCTTACCTTTATAACTAACATTAGATACACGATAAAGAAATGTTCCGTTTTTATCAAAGAAATTTTTTGCTTCTTTCGGAATGTACTGTCTATCTATTACCTCTTGTTCTAGAACATCAAATTGAACTGTATCATTCAAAAGCTTTTCTAAAGCAAGAATAGATGATGTATCTCCAGAAAATAAAATATTTTTAATTGCTTGTACATTATAAGTGAATTCATTTGTTCTACTTTCCGCCACTAACATGTGGAACACCTCTTCTATAAAATATTTTATTAAACTTATTTATAATTTAATAGCGCTACCGCGTCTAACTGCGTAATTTCAGTTACTTCTTTACTAAATATTGCAATGGAAGCCATATAATCTAAACTAGGCCTTACATCTTCCATCCTTGTATTTTCTGGTAACTCTTGTCTATCCTTAAAAACCAACAATTTAGGAGGATCATTTGGAGCTGATACAGTAATTTCAACTGGTGGAATCAATAGTCCTTCACCTGTCGCTTTCAGCACAGCTTCTTTTCGAGTCCAATACGTTAAAAATCCTTCTAATCGCTGTTCATTAGGTAATTTCATAACTTGTGCTATTTCAATATCTGTTAATACGCCCTCTGCCATTTTCATCACATCTACATTTGGATTCATTTGTTCAACATCAACACCGACAGATGCAGATTTTGTAAATGCAACGACAACCCACTCACCCGAATGTGAAACTGATAATTGTGGCATACCTTCTGGTAATTGCGGCCTACCATGTTGTAACTTACATACTGGGCACAATCGATCAATCGGCACTTGAACTGGCGACATAGAAAGTATCTTTCCAAGAACTAACCTACTAATTACGCAACCTATTATAAAACGTGCACGATCTGCCGAATGATGATATGAATTTGCTTTCTCTTGCTCTACATCATTTAGTAAATTGTAATGCCATGATTGTAAATCTGAAATTCTTGCCCACCATATTTGACAATCATTCTCATTCAAAGTTGGTATAGAATCTACAACTTTACTTTCTATCATGTAAAATCTCCTTTTTACTACTAATATCAATTTCAATTAAAGTAGCATACATATATTGCTATTCATTGACGAGTTCTTTCTCTTTTTGTGATACGGATAACATTTTTTCTTTCTTCTTTGACATTACCTCTTTATCAGAAATACGTAAAGAAAATAGTAATGCTATAAGTAAAAATAGTGCTGATCCAATTAATGCCGCTTGATATGGCAAGAAATCTGATTGTGCGTTATTCTGTACGTTATTACTTCCAAAACCAGACAGTATACTAGCTAAAACAGCAACTCCTATTGCAGATCCTAATCGGTTTTGCACATTGAATATAGTAGTTGCTCTCCCCATAGAATGTGGTGTGATATTGTTAAAAGCAGAAAATTGAACTGCACCGACAGACTGCCCTAAGAAAATACCTATGCCAAACAATAATGCCCGTATTTGCCATGGATTCGTATCATGATTTACAAAACTTAATAATACAAATATAACCGCGGTACTTATTAGTCCAATAGAGATTACCTTTCGAGCACCTAATTTCTTATACGTCCATGGTACAATTTGCGAAGAAATCATTAATCCAATCGCCTCTGGGAATGTCGTAAGACCTGATTCCAGCGCAGAAACTCCGATTACATTTTGATACATAAGCGGAAAAACAAATAGCATTCCAAGTAAACCAGCAGATGAAAACAAGGATATAAGACTCATTTTTCTAAAAACGGGTTCTTTTAATAAGCGTAAATCTAACATCGGTTGCTTTACTTTCAATTCTACTATTATAAACAGTGAAATGAATACAATCCCAGCTATCCCAGTACTTATTATTTCTGGAGAAATCCATCCTTTTGACGGCCCTTGACTGAGTGCATAGATGAGCATCGCAAAACCTGGTGCTGAAAGAACAAAACCGAGAGAATCAAAACGACCAGCTGATTTTTCAATATGCTCTGCTAAAAATAGAAGTCCAAATAGCAACGCAATAATACCAAACGGCAAATTAATATAAAATGCCCAGCGCCAAGACATTTGATCTACAAAGAAACCACCAATAATTGGTCCAATCGCTGGTGCAACAGCAATTGGCAGTACAATAAATCGAGAAATTTTTGGTCTTTCCTCTGGTGAAAATGTTCGGAATAACATCGCCATCCCGACCGGTGTTAAAAGCCCGCCACCAGCACCTTGAATGATACGAAAAATATTTAATGAAGTAATATCATTCGCAATTCCACATAATGCAGATGCAATTGTAAAAACGAAAAGGGCAGTTAAAAATACTCTTTTCGTACCAAAACGATCGCCTAACCAACCAGAAATCGGAAGAAAAACAGCTAAGCTAACTAAATACCCAACATTTACTGTCCCCAGTGCAGATGGGGGTACTTGCAGTTCTTTGCTTATCGTTTGCAATGCTACATTCACAATTGTTGCATCCATCGCAGCCATAAACATCGCTGTTATATAAACGATGCTTACAACTACTTTTGGATTTATTTTTACTTTCATTATTGTTTTCCTACTAATATTTTTTCGCTAATTTGATTTTTTTTCGGCTCTAAATCATTCCAGTTTACTTCAACGTATTCTAAGCAAACTTGTCTGCTAGCTTCTTCATGTACGACATTCCATCCAATTGGTACATCGAGAAAGGCAGGCCAGAGAGAATACTGGCCCTCCTCATTCATTAATACTTTATATGTGTAATTATCATTTTCAAATGGATTCGTCATACTCTATTTACCCCTTTCTTATTCTGTAAATATTTCGCTAGCACTTGCCCAATTTCTGTAAGCGGCCCTGGCTGACATAAATCTTTATGTCTACAATCAATATCATGTTGCACGATATCTCCATCTAAATAATTTAGCCATGTATTTGGAGAAATAGGATCAAACCAGTCTGGTATAATAGTAGACCTAAAGAATAAAATATCCCCGTTATAAACTTTCGGTACATATTTCCCTAACAACCCTACTGAATTTACATATGTTTCTTTCAAGTTCAATATAGTCTCTTCTTCAAGACTTGCTAATGCACTTCCATCTTTACGAAGGATTTCAACTGCACTTTCCATTGTAAGTGGTTTACCATCCATGTTGTCTGGGTCATATCCGCCTAAAGCAAGTAATGCGATTAACGCTTCCTCTTCAGTAGGCGCTTCCGTATTCGGTAAGAAGTGTCCAGGATAAGAATCAAGCATAACGAGTAATTCTACTTCTTCTCCTTCATTTTGTAGTTGCGCCGCCATTGCATGCACAACATTTCCTCCAAGCGACCAACCTAATAAACGATATGGTCCATGAGGCTGTACTTCACGAACATGTTTCAAGTAATCCGCCGCCATCTCCTCTAAACTTTTTGGTAGTTCTTCATTTTCAGCGATACCACGTGCTTGTACACCATAGATTGGATAATCTGTTCCTAAAGATTTCATAAGTCCTGCATAGCACCAACTTAATCCACCTGCTGGATGTACACAAAATAGTGGTAATTGATCCCCGCTTTCTCGTAATGGAAGCAACACATCAAGTGCACTTTGACCATTCCCAATCTCAAGCCTTTCAGCAAGCCCCGCAACAGTAGGTGCTGCAAATAAAGTTCCAATATTCAGTTCAACGCCAAGTGCCTCTTTCATGCGACTCATAAGCTGCACTGCAAGAAGTGAATGACCACCAAGATCAAAGAATCCATCATCAATTCCAATTTGAGACACACTTAAAACTTCTGTAAACAAGTCACATAACATTTCTTCTTGCGGTGTTCTCGGTCCGCGGCTAGATGATGATGCAATAAACTCTGGAGCTGGCAATGCCTTTCTATCTAATTTACCGTTTGGAGTTAAAGGTAACTCGTTTACTACTACAAAAGCGTATGGAACCATATAATCTGGTAAACTACCACTAGCATGCTGACGCATTTCATTCGTATCAATCGTTTCATTATTTGATGCGACAATATAAGCAACTAATCGTTTATCCCCTGGTTGATCCTCCCGGACAATAACGGCCACTTGTTCAACTTTATCGTGTTTCATTATGACCGCTTCTATTTCCCCTAATTCAATTCGGAATCCACGAATTTTAATTTGATGATCTGCACGTCCTATATAATCTAACGTCCCATCTTGACGCCAGCGCGCTAAGTCTCCTGTGCGATACATTCTTGTACCAGGTTTACCAAATGGATCTGCGATAAAACGTTCAGCCGTTAATCCTGCTCTTCCTAAATATCCACGAGCTAGTCCAGCACCTGCAACATACATTTCCCCAACTACTCCTGGTGGCACTGGTTGTAAATAGGTATCTAATACGTATACTTTAAGATCTGGTATACTGCACCCGATTAAACTATTTGCTCGTAAAGAAACGATACTCTCATCTAACTCAATATAACTAACATGTACCGTCGTCTCCGTTATACCGTACATATTAATAAGTTTCGGTGCGTTATGAGGATGACGACTATACCAATCTTCTAATCGACTTAGTTCAAGTGCTTCTCCACCAAAAACAACATATCGTAAAGATAGTTTTTGACCAACCTCTTCATTTTCACGATCTGCTTGCATCAATTGATAGAACGCTGATGGAGTTTGGTTTAAAACAGTAACCTTTTCCTTAACAAGAAGCTGTAAAAATTCTTTCGGCGAGCGACTTACAGTATGTGGTACTACAACTAAACGCCCTCCATATAATAAAGGTCCCCAAATTTCCCAAACCGAGAAATCAAAAGCGTATGAATGGAACATCGTCCACACATCGTCTGCGTCAAATTGGAACCAATGATCGGTTGCTCCTAAAAGTCTTACTACATTTTGATGAGGTATCATAACTCCTTTCGGTCTACCTGTTGAGCCTGACGTATAAATAACGTAAGCAATATGTGAAGGAGATAACGGCTTCAGGCGCTCCATTTCATCAATATTGTCCTCACTATATTTTTCAATTTCTTCTATTACGTTCACATCATCAACTAAAATCTTTAGTGCCTCATCACATTCAATTTCTACACTTGCATTTGTTAATACACATGATGGTTTCGCATCGTGTAGCATAAATGAAATACGATCTGACGGATAATCCGGATCTAACGGAAGGTATCCGGCACCTGCTTTAAGAACAGCAAGTAAGCTTACAACCATATTTAAAGATCTCGGCATCGCTAAAGCAACGAGTTGATCCGGCCCGATTCCTTTTGCTATTAACGAACGAGCTATTTTATTCGCTTTTCTATTTAACTCTTCATACGTTAGCTTTTCATCTTCAAAGACAACAGCAATAGAATTTGGATTTACATGAGCCTGCTTTTCAAATAATTGTGGCAATGTCATTTCAGGCACAATTTGAAAACCACCATTCCACTTTTCTAAAACTGTATTTCGCTCTGCTAAAGTTAATATTTCTAATCTACCAATTGATTGATCCGGATGTTTCGCTGCATCATCTAATAATAGAATGAATCGTTCTATTAGTTTTTGAACCGTTTCACGTTTATATAAATCGATACTAAACTCTAACAATCCGTGTAAGCCGTTTGGAGTACCATTCACTCCATTACTCTCGCTAATTTCAAATGTTAAATCAAACTTTGCAGAACCAACACTTTGAATTTCAATACTCGCCTCTAAATCCGGGACATGAAACGTCGCTTCAGGCGTATTTTGGAAAGCTAACATAACTTGAAACAGTGGATGACTATTTCGGGTACGTACTGGGTTTAACACTTCAACGAGTCGTTCAAATGGAACATCTTGATTTTCATAAGCTGCCAGATTTATCTGCTTTACTCTATTTAATAATTCTTTAAAACTTGGATCTCCTGATGTATTTGTGCGTAACACTAATGTATTTACAAATAAACCAACTATATTTGATAGCGCATCGTCATTTCTTCCGGCAATCGGGCTTCCAATTGGTATATCAGTGCCTGCACCTAATCTTGTAAATAGTGCACTAAGCCCTGCTTGCAATACCATAAACAAACTAACTCCATTTTTACGTGCAAGCTCTACTAACCTACTATGCATACCTTCATCTATATGAAAATGAATTGTTTCCCCGCGGTAACTCGTCTCAATTGGACGCTGGAAATCTGTAGGTAACTCCATTTGGTCTGGTAAACCTTTAAGTTCTTCTTTCCAAAAATCTAATTGTGTTGAAATAAGACTCTCTGGTGTCGTTTCATCACCTAGCAATTGCTGTTGCCAAAGTGCATAATCTGCGTATTGAACTGGTAGTGTCTCCAGCTGAACTCTGTCACCTTGACATCGTGCTTTATACGCCGCTGTAAAATCTCTCGTTAACGGCTGTAATGACCAGCCATCACCTACAATATGATGTAATAGAATTAATAATACATGTTCGTTTTCACTCACTGTAAAAAGTTGCAAACGAACTGCCGGCTCAAAATCGAGGTTAAAGCTATATCTTACCGCCTGTGAAAGTACACTTTCTAATTCATCTTTACATGTATTAGTTATAACCATTTCTAGATTTAAGTTTTCCATATCTAAAATTTTCTGATAGGAACTACCTAATACGTTAGGGAAAATTGTTCTAAGTGTTTCATGTTTCTCAACTACATCGTAAAAAGCACCTTGTAATGCTTCCCGATTCAATATTCCATTCATACGAATGACTAGCGGAATATTATAAGTAGGACTTGGACCTTCTAAACAATTTAAGAACCATAACCTGCGCTGTGCAAATGAAAGTGGAACTTCATTTGGCCTACTTGCTTTCTGAATAGCTGGTCTTGCACTTTTTGCATGGTTTAATTGTTTCGCCAGTTCGGCAACAGTTGGTGATTCAAATAGTTTCCCGATTCCTAATTCCACACTTAACGTTTCACGAATTCTTGCCATTAAACGAGATGCGAGAAGTGAATGTCCACCCATTTCAAAGAAATTATCATCAATGCTAATTCGAGAAACACCAAGTACTTCTGCAAATAAATCACATAATATTTCTTCTTTCGGATTTCTAGCAACTCTCTCATTGTTCATTCCATTAAAATCAGGAGCAGGTAATTTCTTTCTGTCAACCTTACCATTTGGCGTTAATGGTAATTCTTCTAGCACAACAAATGCCGATGGTATCATATAATTCGCTAAACTTTCTGAAACATAAGAACGAATTTCTGAAAGATTAATCGGTTCCTTTTCTTCTGCAACGATATACGCAATGATGCGTTTATCATTTGGACGATCTTCTCGTACCATCACTACCGCTTGTTGAATATTTTCATGTCGTAGTAATATCGTTTCAATTTCAGCTAATTCAATTCGGAAACCACGAATTTTAATTTGATGATCTGCGCGACTCATGTACTCTAGCACACCGTCGTTACGCCATTTCACAAGATCACCTGTGCGGTACATAAGCTTCCCTGGTTCTCCATATGGATTTGCAACAAATCGTTCAGCCGTTAACGCAGGTTTTCCTAAATATCCGCTTGCGATTCCTTCTCCTGCAATATATAATTCACCGATAACTCCAGGTGGAACAGGTTGTAATCCTGCATCCAATACATACACTTCTGTATTGCAAATTGGCTTTCCAATAGGTGGTATACCCTTTTCACTTTCATCAATGTTCATGAAAGTAGACCAAATCGTCGTTTCAGTTGGTCCATATAAATTAGTTATTGAGCAACCTAATTCTTTTAATTTATTTGCTAAATGCGCTGGAAGAGCTTCACCACCAACAAGTATGTTTAGCCCTTGTAGCTTTTCTGGATAATCAGTTACTAACGCCTGCCAAAGCGTCGGTGTAGCCTGCATAATGGTCACTCTTTCTTCTTGTAAAAGTGTCGTTAATGCTGATGGCTCTTGTATGTCTTCTTTTTGCGCAATTGTTAAACTTGCGCCACTAATAAGAGGTAAATAAATTTCTAGAGCAGAAATATCAAACGCAAAAGTTGTAACTGCTAATAAATGATCATTTTCATTTAATGAAAACTTTTGTTGCATAGCCATTAAAAAGTTACTTAAACCTCTCATAGGAACAATTACACCTTTTGGGTTTCCTGTTGAGCCTGAAGTATATATTGTATAGGCTGGGTTTAAAAGTGATACATCATTCTTACATGCTATATTCATACGAGAATATGTATGTAACGCTAGTTTCGTTTCTTCTTCATCTAATACAATTTTTTTCATATCATTTTCTATAACTAACTTAGATGAAACAGATGCATGTGTTATGATACAAACTAGTTTTGCATCATTTACTATGTAATTAACTCTTTCTGCTGGGTATTCTGGATCTATTGGTAAATATGCTGCACCAGCCTTTAAGACCGCTAGCATACTAACCACCATTTCTATTGATCTAGGGAATACTAAAGCTACAAACTGATTTGGTCGTATTCCTTCTTCTACTAAATAATGTGCTAGTTCATTCGCTCGTTCATTTAGCTCTTTATACGTAAGGTTTACACCGTCACAAGTAATCGCTAGTTTATTTGGATTTTTTTGCACTTGTTTTTCAAATGATATAGGTAGACTGATTAACTCATCGTCTTCCTTCGTTTCATTCCATTCCAATAAAACTTTATGATTTTCTTCAGGCAGAGTTATGTTTATTTTTCCAATCGACTCGTTTTTCTCATAATTATTTATTACTAATTCAAATAGATTCATAAATCTTTCTTTATGCAATGCTAGTTCCACACCATTATATACTTCGGGATTCGCATCAAAATGAATCATTAGCTCATTTTGATCAAAACGTTTATATACATTTATCGATAAATCATCTACAGGTCCTGCTGATAAATTATGTGTAATACCTCGATTTCCAGCAAAGTTAAGTCCGTAATCAAAAGGCATAACATTCACTAACGGCCCAAACAACCTTTGATTTTCACCTAGTAGCTTTAAGTCTCTCCTTAATTCCTCATGACGGTATTTATGATGGCGACGTACATCTCGGATTTCTTTAGAAACTTGTTGCAATAATTCCGCAAGAGTTATATTTGGAGTTACTGTAATACGAAGCGGAACTAAATTCATTACCATACTAGGTGTATGAATAGATACAGAACCAAGACGCCCCATCATTGGTAAACCTAAAACAATATCATTTGCACCTGTTAATTTATGCATGTAAATACTTGTTACGGCTACAACAAATTCGGGCCAACTCGTTAACGAAATATTAATATCTTCTAGTAAAGTTTTCGTACTAGCATTTGATAAATAAGCAGTTTCCCGTAAAAATCCATTTGATGTTCTCGGTGCTCGTTCTGCCAAACTTACAACTTCTGGTTCATCCGCAAATTTTTCTAACCAAAAAGTACGATCTTCCTGAAATTGTTTAGACTCACGATACTCAATATCTTCTTGCACAACTTTTGCAAGAGAACCAAATGGCTTTTCATTCTTGTTTGTTTCTTCTATAAGTGATGTATACTCATTCGCTACCTTTTGGCTAAGAAGTGAAAATCCATAGCCATCCATCACAATGTGATGGATGCGCTGATACCAAAAGAAACGATTATTTTCAACTTGAATAAGTGCTTCAGTAAATAAAGTATCTTTTTTCAAATCGACTGGCATAAATAAATCATTTTTCATCCATACTTTAGCAGCTTCTTCAGGATGTTCTTCTTTACGAACGTCAATAAAATGCATATGAAACTGTGATTCTTCAATAACTTGCCATGGGCCAATTTCATCCTCTTCGAAGCGAACATGAAGTGCTTCTGCTTCCATTACGACTTTACGTACAGCTAATTCAAAAATGTCTTGATGAATATTCCCGTTTATTTCTACATATTCCCCAGTATTATATATCGGAGTAAGCGGATCTAATTGTTGCGCAAACCACATACCAGACTGCGCAGATGATAACGAATGACGAATCTTTTGACTGTTAGGCATTCTTTACTACCCCTTTATTATGTAGTCTATTTGTTACAGCACCTTTGCTGTTTTTGAAGATAGTAAGCTGTACCAACCTGCAACAGTTGGACGTTCTGCTAAATCTGCAAACGTGATTTCTTTCCCTTCACGACGCCACTTCTCTACTAAACTCATAATTCTGACCGAATCAAGCCCTCTATTTAATAAGTCCTCATCAATATCAATACTCTCTACTGGCTCACGAAGTAGTTGTGCAACTAGTTCATGTACTTCCTGTATAGTGGTTCCTTCACTCTCATCACCTTTTACACTTTGTAAAACTTTTAACAGTAGGTTTGTTGATGTCGTTACTGCGCATCTATTAGATGCATACTCCAATGCTTGTTTATGATGCTCTAGTGAAAAATCAGCAACTGCATCTGCTACAAAGAACGGCTCTATACCATCCATAAATGCTTCACAAGCTGTTAAAAGGCATCCAATATGCGCATAAATACCGCAAATAATGAGTTGATCTCTTCCTTGTTCATTTAAAATTTCTAATAGATTTGTCTTTTTAAATGCACTATATCTCCATTTTGTTAGGAATATATCATCTTCATCAGGAGTAAGTTCATCAACAATTTTCTTTTTATCTGGTCCAGCAGGAATACCGTCACCCCAAAAGTCTTGTAATAAACCTCTTTGTTCTAACGTTTGCCCACCAGGTTGCGCTGTATAAACAACTGGTATACCAAGTTCCTTACATTTTTCTCTTATCATTTTAATATTTGAAATGAGTTCTACTTTTGGTGATTCTTTATCGCTATATGCATCAAGAAAATATTCTTGCATGTCATGAATTAAAAGTACTGCACGTTTCGGGTCTGGTGTCCAATTCACTTTATTTTTTGGTAGTTCTGATTCAATTGGCATTTTATATACTGAAATAGATGGGATAGCCATCTAATCACTTCCTTCCGGTTTTTATTATTGTTTTACTGTAATAAGTTTTTCAGCAATGACTTTACGTAGTTCTTTTTTGCTGACTTTTCCGACTCCTGTTTGCGGGAATGATTCAATAAATTCAATTCGATCTGGAATTTTATAAGCCGCTATACCACGTTCTCTTAAGAACATTTTTAATTCACTTACAGTTGGAACTTGTCCGCGAGCTATAACAAAAGCACAGGTGCGTTCACCTAAATAATCGTCAGGCATAGATACAATTGCTACATCATGTACTGCATCATGTGCTAATAGATGATTTTCAACCTCTTCCGCAGCAACTTTCTCACCACCACGATTAATTTGATCTTTATCTCTTCCTTCTACAACGATGTAACCTTGTTCATTTACTTTTACAAGATCACCTGTGCGATAAAATCCATCCTTTGTAAATGATCGTGCATTATGCTCTTCCGCTTTATAATAACCACGAATTGTATATGGACCTCGTGTTAATAAACTACCTACTTCACCCGGTTTTACATCGTTATCATTTTCATCAACAACCCTTACTTCATCGGATGTAGACATCGGTCTACCTTGTGTATGAATAATGATTTCTTCCGGATCATTTAATCTTGTGTAATTTACTAGCCCTTCTGCCATACCAAACACTTGCTGTAACGTACATCCAAATGTAGGGCGAATACGCTTCGCAACTTCGGCACTAAATTTCGCACCACCTACTTGAATCACTTGCAAGCTCGATAAATCGTTATTACGGGAAGATGCAGCATCAAGCCAAATCATTGCTAATGGTGGAACGAGCGCTGTAATCGTCACTTTTTCTTTTTCTATAAGAGCAAATGCCTCGTCTGGACTCCCTCCAGTTGCCAACACTACCTTTCCACCCGCATAGAAAGTTCCAAATGTTCCTGGAGAACTCATTGGGTAATTGTGTGCTACTGGAAGAACTGCCATATAGACACTTTCTGCATTTAAATTACAAATTTCAGCACTAACACGTAAACTATAAATATAGTCATCATGTGTTCTAGGAATTAATTTAGAAAGTCCTGTTGTCCCTCCTGATAATTGAAGAAACGCAACATCACTTGGCTGAACTTCTGGTAATGAGACGGGATCCATATACAGATCATTTATGTTCACAAACTCTTCTTCTTCTCCCACTACAATTACATGTTGTAAAGTTGGCACTTTCTCTTTCACTTCTCTTGCTAGTTTTCGATAATCAAAACCGAGAGCCTTATCTGAAATAACGTAAGCGCTCGCCTCGCCAAACTCACAAAAATAACTAATTTCACTGCTTCGATGTGAAGGTAGCGCAAAAACAGGAAGCGCTCCAATTCGAAATAGTGCAAAACATATTTCGAAAAACTCTATAATATTAGGTAACTGGATTACAACTCGGTCTTCTTTCTTTATTCCTACATTCAGTAAACCTGAAGCTAAGCGATCTACCTTTTTATCAAGTTCACTATACGTTATATGTGTATTACCGCTTACAACTGCAATCTGATCTCCATATTTTTCAGCACGCTCTCTTAACACTCCGCCAAATGTTTCACCAAGCCAACACCCTTCTTCTCGGTAACGATCGACGAATTCTTTTGGCCATTCCGTATAACCTGTTAACATTCTTTCTTCCCCCTATTTTTCATTCAACGAATTATCTCTTAACCCTAAAGCCTTCAGCATTGTTTGGAACTTAGCTGATGTTTCTGCTAGCTCATCTTCTGGTTTTGACTCAGCAACAACTCCAGCTCCTGCATATAAACGAAGTGTATTCTCTTGCACTTCCGCACAACGAATTGTAACAATCCATTCGCCATCTCCATTTAGATCGCTCCACCCTAACATTCCTGTAAAGAATTCACGGTCAAATGGCTCAATTTTTTGAATAGCCTCTCTTGCTGCTTCCATTGGAGTTCCGCAAACTGCTGGCGTAGGATGGAGAGCAATTGCTAATTGTAAAGAAGAAGTATTTGGATTCTTAAGTTCACCTTTCACTTCGGTAGACAAATGCCACATTGCTTCACTATGAATAACTGATGGTTTTTCTGGCACATGCAATGTATGACAGTACTGACGAAGCGCAGCAGCAACCGCTTCAACTACTACCGCATGTTCATGTAAATCTTTTGGTGAAGAGAGTAATTCCTCTGCTCTTCTTTTATCTTCAGCTGGATCGTCACTTCTTGGTCTTGAACCAGCTAATGGATTAGAAACGACTTGCATACCACTACGTGAAACAAGCAATTCCGGGCTTGCTCCAATTAATGTCTTATTGTTCTCGTTTTCATCTTTCGGTAAATTCACAGCAAATGTATAACCGTGCTTATTATGCTCTGCTAATTCGCGAAGTAGTTTTTGTTTATCAATCTTCTCTGAAGATTTAACATCTAACGATCTAGATAGAACGATTTTCTTTAAATCTCCATCCTGAATTTTTTCAATCCCTTGCTTCACACCATTCATATAAACTTCAGGGTCTGGCACTGGCTTCATTTCAAATGTTACGTTCTCATTTATTTCAAGCTGATTTGTTGTATCTAATTGTAAACGCTCAGAAATTCTGCTATATTCTGGTACGATAAGTTGGACTTCTTTTCTACGATCAAATGGCAAAGCACCCACAACGATAGGATTTGGATTTCCAGCTTGTTTCGCATTACTTAATGTCGCTTGCACAAGCTCTGGGAAACTTTCAATTTCACGATGCTTTACTGTAGTAAACTCTCCTTCTGCTAATATCGTTCGAGTTGGTGAAGCGAAAAAGAATGAAGATTCAGTTTTATAATCTTCTAATAATTTTTCTGACAGTTCCTTTACGGCTGTAAGTTCATTCATAGTATGAAAACCTCCTGAATTTTTTATTAAACTCCTAATGTAGCACCGCCATCGACACATAAATTGTGCATTGTAATATGACTCGCTTTATCAGAAGCTAAAAACAATACTGCTTCAGCAATTTCTGAAGGTTGTGCAATTTTTTGTAATGGTATACCGAGTCTATATGTATTTTGAGAACCAGCAATTATATTTTTAGCTCCATTTTCATCAGCCCATAGTAACCTTTGCATTTCAGTTTCAGTAGAACCAGGAGAAACTAAGTTGCAGCGAATATTGTATGATGCAAGCTCTAATCCTAAACATTTCATGAACATTGTCGTTGCAGCTTTTGATGCAGCATACGCAGCCATTTCCATTCTCGGAGTATTTGCTGCATTTGAGCCAACTGTAACAATTGCCCCTGATTTTCTTACCATCATACGATTACTTACCGATCGAGATATATAGAAAACTCCTGTAGTATTTACAGAGAATGTTTTATGCCAATCTTCATCACTTAAAGAGTGAATCGCTCCCATTCGTAAAACTCCTGCGACATTTACTAATATATCTATAGGCGCTATGTCATTTTCAATTCGGTTTACTACCTCTTCAACAGCATTGCTATCACTTACATCTAAATGAAATGTCTTCATACGTGTTTCATATGATGCATCATGATTTAATAACACATTTAGCCCTTCTTCATTTTGATCAACCGCAATAACTGTAGCTCCTCTTTCTAAAAACATTTTTGCTACAACACTACCTATACCTTGCGCTGCACCTGTTACGAAAACGGTTTTCCCATCAAATTCCCCTACGTTCATTTCCTCTATCCTTTCATATAAAAATTAATCTAATGAAACAAATTAAATGATAACGATTTTCATTATCATTGGTAATGTAAAAAATAATACACTTACTAAACTAATTGGTCAAGTGTACTTTTCATCGAAATGAAATTAATTGATAATATTTTTCATTTACTGTTCTTACATCGAAATGATAATGTTTCTCAATAATATTGTCAATCTTTTTTTATTTTTCAGACAAAATTTTTTTATGTTTCTATGCAAGACTACATCTATAAGCATTAAAAAGTACTTTAAATAAAGTGCAACTTTATTCATTGGGGGTTTTACGGGCTGTAATAAAGGATACAAAATAGATCCATAATTCCTTATCATCTTTTTGAAATTCAAAAAGATAACTTGTAGATTTTTTCGCCTACAATGCTTTACCAAAAATTCATTTTTTTCTCAACATTTTTCTGAAAATATTTTATTTTACATCTTTCATTTCTCAATAAATATCCTATGTATAATCTAAGATTAATTTAGATTTTCCTATATTATGCATCCTTTAATGAAATTTCAATATAATCCAAATCGATATTTTACTCGCACTTTTATTCGTATCATTACGTCGATTACAAGGACTTGGCAGAGAAAAATAATTTAAAGAAGTTCATAAAGAAAAAAGCACCCTATTTCATAGAGTGCTTTTTTCTTATCGTAGTGCCATAGAAGGTTTAAATCGTTACGCTACACTGCGATATTCTTCTTCTTTTTCTTTTTTCTTATTAGGTGCTTGAATTAAAATTGCGATAATAAATGACACGACACACAATACTCCGATCACCATGAAAGTTGGTTTAAATCCACCTAGAATTGCACCGATAAAGGAACCTGCAAGCGCTCCAAACCCGAATCCTTGATACACAATTCCGTAGTTTTTACTATGATTTTTCATGCCGAAGAAATCACCAACAATAGCTGGGAAAATAGTGATATTTCCGCCAAAGCAAAACGCTACACTTGCTACACAGACGAAGTAGATACCATAATTTAAATCTACGAAACTTAGGACCAAGACTGAAGTCGCCATAGCAACAAAAGTACCAGTAACGATTTTTAAACGGCCGATTTTATCTGATAACGGTCCTAGAATAATACGACCTAATGTATTGAAGATTGCAACCATAGCCACTGCATTAGCTGCTGTTGTTGCGCTAAGCCCTACAAGTTGAACACCGATGTCTTTTACCATGCCAATTAAGTATAAGCCACTCATACATGATGTAAATAACATAATAAATAATAAGTATACTTGTTTTGTACCTAGCATTTCTTTCGTTGTATATTCCTGCGTTTTTGTTTCATAAACTGCCCCTTGATCAGCAGCTTGATGGATTAAACAAGCGCCAATCACAATCATAGCTGTAACAATTAAACCCCAGTATATAAACGCTTGTGATACACCAACTGATTCAATCAGCTGTGCGTTTATGTATTTAAAGATTAGGCTACCTGAACCATATGCAGAGACAGAAATACCAGCAATTAAACCTTTACGCTCTGGAAACCACTTAATTAAATTCGATAGTGAAGTGATATATGCTGTACCATCTGCATACCCTACGACAACTCCTGCTAATACATAAAGCAATATTAATGAGGAAGCTTGTGAACTAAGTATTAATCCTAGTCCTAATGCTAGTCCAGCTATCATAATGAGTTTACGAAGTCCCCATTTTTCTTGCAATTTACTCGCAAACAAAGTTGAAAACGCTAAAGAAAGGCTTGTAATCGAGAAAGTTATAGCAACAGCGTTCAGACTCCAACCAAATTTACTAACTAAAGGCTGATTGAACAAGCTCCAAGTATATATCGTTCCAAGCCCCATTTGTACTATGACTGTACCAAGGACAACAAGCCATGGATTAACAGTTGATTTTTTCATATTATCCCGCCTCCTCCTTCTATTTCAATGCTATTCGCTACATTTGATTTTTTTATGTTCATTTTGTCCACCTCTTTGATTTGACAACTTCATTGTATAAGATGTCTCCGCTTATGTAAGCACTTACAATACAAAGCGTCAAAAATATGAAATCAGTTACAGAAAACAAAGGGTGAAATACAACAAACTGCTTATTAAATACGTAGCAGCTGTTCGTATTGTGTTATATAAGTACGGCTTACAAGTGTTTTTGAAATCTTTTTCATTTAGTGAAACTTTAATCTGTAGGATTTTATTCACCTCTCATTGATTATTAGGCCACACCAATCAGATGTTTACGAGCAGCCCGACTCCCACCTAATTTCTTTGCTCCAGTCAAATTTTGATTACCTTATGCAAACAAAAGGTTTCCTACTTAATTGGATACGAATATATATAACTTCTTTTCGAAGTTTCTGGTTGTTTGCATGAAAAAAACCATTACATTAAAAGTGTAATGGTCACAATTCTATAGTGTCCTCTTTAATCTCAGAATGACTTCTCATCTTTACCTATCTTATTAAAAACTTTACTTTCAAAAATTCGGCCTATATGAATATCTGTTTGACAACCATCTTTGAATTGAAATTTAAATAGTAGAACACAAATGAAATCATTGTCAGCCTTTGTTAATACACGTACTATTTGAATTGAGTTGTTGTATTTTCGTAAATTAAACTGGGCTGTAATAAAACCTTCTCTTTACTATTTAGTAAAGAGAAGGTTTTATTAGGTCAATTCATAAGGCTGATTTTCTTTATACGTTTATAATTGTTTCTTCAAATGTAACGATTGGCTCTACAAATTCCATCATAACGAAAGCGTTTTTAATACGTCTTGTTAAAACTTCTTTTAATTCTGCACACTTTTCTTCTGTAAGTGATTTTACAAATACAAAATTGTGATAATAGACCACACTCTTCTCTTTACTTAAAGGATTTAAAAACATCCCCTCTTTTGTAACGAAAGCGTTAGAATGCCCCGATAGAGTTGAAAGAAACGTCTCTAAAATTTTTATTTCTCTATTTGAAAACTGTTCCTCACAAACTACTTTAATATTCATTTCTGTTATCATTTATATATTCCCCCAACCAATTTTTTCACAAGGGGATAACTATAATACTATTAAAATTTCACGAGACTCCCCTTGCCGTTCAAAAAATTCACCAGAAAACTAGTTTGCTTAACTTTCTTTTTCCCTTTACTCATATGAATCTCTCCTTTCATATATATTACTTCTCCATTTTTAATTGAATACCTTTTTATATTTGAGTTTTTCTATATTTTTAGTCAGATTTATACAGATCATAACTCCATTTCTTTTCATTTCTTATACTATATTCACCTAAATACTATTACTTTTGAGAAACGCTTATTTATACTTATTGAAGAAATTACTTCCTGTACTCCGAAAAACAATGCTGCCTTCCCTATAAAACTTTGCTGATCTACTTTACGTTTAGAGCTACATATTATCTCTCTTTTGATTAATTTGTTTAGCTACATAATTTACATAGAAATATTGGTTCGCCAATTCTGAAAAATTTTACTTTGCATATAATAACCTTAAACAAAATATAACTTTTACCATAGGAGCACTCTATACTTTTCTATTAAATAAAAAAATTTTCATTGATAAACAAAACTAAATATTCACTAATATAACTATCCGTGGTTTAATATATGTAATAAACAAATATTTCTGTCTTTTATAAGGAGGTACTATGAAAGCAAACGTAGGGGATACTATACTTTTTCAACGAAATAATTTAAAGATTACTGGGTCTGTACTAAAACTATATACTGAATCGGTCTTAGTTGAAATTACAGATGTAAGCGGTGGTACTTTTGAATTTGATCGAACGATAGTAAATCATAAAAACTATAAAATTTTAAATGCAAATACATAAAGTAAAACTTTAATCAACCCTCACCAATCGGGCATTTACGGGCAGTTTATCTCCCATCCTAATTTCTTTGCTCAAGCTAAATTTTGAGGTGGAAGTTTCATTGCCCGTTAATGCGTGATAAAACAACACAAAATAGCCTCTGCTCACCAGCAGAGGCTATTTTATATCATAATACTTCATTAGTTTATATATCCTAAAACATTAACAATCTTACTCGCTTTTAAATTATTAATGTGATAATAAATTTCTAAACCCTTTCGCTCAGCTCGTAACACTTTACCTTTCATTTTTGATAAATGTTGCGAAACAGTCGATTGTGGAATATTCAGCAATTCTGTTAATTGTGTTACATTACAAGTTTTTCTAGTACTTAATTCATTTACAATTTGTAATCGGATTGGATGCGCCATAATTTTTAAAATATCTACATCCTCTTCTGAAACTACACTTTTTTTCATTTCACTCGTATATGTTGTCATAAGACATTCCCCTTTTATATGAATTCCTTTTTATTAAGATCCATTTCTACAAAATTCAATACTCCCGCTCAAGACCTTCATATAGAAATAATAGGATCTCAAATTTTCAAAAATAGAACTTACAATTATTCACTTTTTTTATTTATTCATTTATTTATTTGGTACATATACATAATACAATGTTAATATGTGCTCTATGTGAAGTTAGCATAAATTTATGATGAAGATTTATTTAATGACTTGCATCCTACTACGTGCTGGATAGTTTTATGCATTTTGTATCTTCCGCATAAAACTATCCAGTAATCTTAACACATTTTAGGCGTTTGTATATACTATTTACAAAACAATTTGGCAAAGGAGGATTTCATATGCCTACAATGTTACAAGAAGAAATTGAAGAAGCACGTGAGACATATGTCAGTCGTATCATTTTAGTTGGTGGATCAACTCTATTTTTAGTAGGTGGTGTTATATCGGCAATCGTAGCTTTTAAAGCTTATAATCGTTTGGAAAATACACCGCCTTCTTCTGATAATTCATAGGTGAGTTATCAAATTTTGAATAACAAACATACAAAGGCCGCCTCTAAAAAAGAGACGGCCTTTGATTTTTCATAAGTTCTACATTTAATAACGATTAGAACCAGCTTACATACTTTTATTTAAATTCAAATGTAAATAAAACATTTTAAAATATAAACCCTTACTTACATAATAAAATTATGTAACAATTCGAGAAAAGCGTGATTAAATCTTTTAGTATGAACTAAAATTGAACTTACTTCACCACAAACCGAGTCTGACTACAACCATCCTTCTGCTTCGTTACTTCTAATACAGCCGGCATTGCGTTTTTGAGCTCTTGGACGTGTGAAATGACACCGATAAATCGGCCTGATTTTTGTAAGTCAATTAAAGCGTCTACTGCTTTCGTTAATGATTCCTCATCTAATGAACCGAAACCTTCATCGATAAACATCGTTTCAATGGAAATACCACCTTCATACGCTTGAATGACGTCTGCCATTCCAAGCGCCAAGCAAAGCGATGCGTTAAACTTCTCACCGCCAGATAATGTTTTCACATCACGTGTTTGGCCGGTGTATGCATCGTACACATCTAAACCTAATCCACTTTGACGGTTTCTTTTTTCAACTCGCTCACTTCTTTTTAAATAAAATTGCCCATTTGATAATTTTCGTAATCGTTCGTTTGCAATTTGAACAATTTGTTCTAAATACTCAATTAAGATGTAACGCTCGAATGATATGCGACTTTCGTTATCGCCTTTCATTACTTCATATAAATCAACTAGTTCTTGGAAAGCTTTTTCTTCCTCATGAATTTGTTCATCAATACGTCTAATACTTTCATGTAAATCAGAAATATATGTTACAGCGTTTTGCGCACGTTGTCGTTTTTCTTTACTTATATCGAGATTGATTTCTAATTCTTTTATATGCTCACCTAACGATGTAATATCCATAAACTCTTTATCTTTTAATTCAGCATGTAACTCTTCAATTTGTTTTGCAAGTACTTCAAGAGATGAATAGTAACTTTGAATTTCTTTTTGTAACATCTCCATCTCAGCATCATTTAACTTAGCTTCTTTATACGTTAGCTGATCTATAAATCCCCTCTGCTCTAGTTCTTTCATAAAGCGCGAGAGAGTCTCTTCTTTCTTCAATTTTGCACTTTCAAATTGATTAGATGCACCTTCATGTTCTGCTTGAATACGTATATTTTCATTTTGCCAATGTTGATATGCTTCTTGCACTTTCTTCCATTCGTCTTCCATTAACCTAAGTTGTTGCATTGCTTGGTCAAACTGTGCTTTCCAAGCTTGTACTGTTTGTAAGTTATCTGGAATATTTTGCTTATCATGTTCATATGACGTACGAAGTTGCATGCACTCCATTTCTGTACGGTGCTGCAATGTTTCTGCTTCACGCTTTTGTTTCTGAAGTTCATCTACTTTTTCTTCTACACTTTTTATATTCACAGCAATTTGCTTACGCGTTTCTTCGCTTTCTTTTAACGTATTAACTTCTGCCGCTAATTGTTTTCCTTTTTGAACGAGTGCACTGTACGTTTCAACTAATTCATCTGAGTGATACCCTCGTTTCATGACTTCTTCGATCACCTGTTCATATTGTAGTCGATAGAAATTCCATTTCTCCTCTACTTGAACATGTAATTTTTCAGCAACATTTTTCTTGTCTCTTAAATCGTTTAACTCTTTTTCATCGATCGCATTACTTTGCTCTGTCGCTTTTTTCGGATGATTCGTACTACCACAAACTGGACAAGATTCACCATCATGTAAATGAAGTGCTAATATGCCTGCTTGTTCGCTTAGCCAGCGGCGTTCCATATTTTCATATGCACGAACTACCTCTTGCATCTTAGTATATGCTGCTTCTTTTTCTTGCTCGAATTTTTGTTTCTCTTGCCAAACGTCATATGCCTGCTTTAAAACTTTTGCATCTTCTCGCATGTTCGTTAGTTCTTCTACTTTCGCTACATACTGCTCAAGTGCTTGTTCTAATTGCTGTAATTCACCAGACATTCTCTGTTTTTGATTTGTATGCTCTTCTAGTAGTTGATCGAGCTTTTGCATACTTTCTTTTAATCTTCCTAGTTGAATTTCAGCATTTTGTAAATTCAACTTTTTTTCAGCTAATGATGCAATAATTGATTGTAATTCTTCTAATCTTTGAACAAGTTTTTTAGCATCTTCTCGTTCAAGTTCTTTATTTTTTTCTACTTCGTATTTCTGCTGTGCAAGTGTAAAACTGGTTATTATATTCTCTTTTTTTACGATAATCTGCTTTAATAAACTTTCAGCCTTCTGTTCATTTTGCATTGCTTCCTCGTGCCATTGCTCAAATGGTAATAAATGCTTTGCTTGTTCCGCACGTCTAAAAGATGTTTCTTTCCTTTCAATGACTGCACGGTTTTCTTGTAAAGTGTTGTATCTTTCATTCTTTTGTTGTAAATCTGTAAATTTCTCATTTACAGATTTTGCTGCATGAAAACGTGTTTCAGCTTCTTTTAATTGCTTTGTTCGAGCATCTTGTTCTAGTTGTAATTGCGCAACCTCTGTCTTATATGCCGTTGTTTCTTGCTCTAACGCCTCTACTACTTGATGCGTATTTACATGTTCTTGTTCCACTAATGTCTCTAATAATGCTCCATCTCGAATTGGTAGTTTAAATACATTGCGGAAATGTAACTCTCGCTCTTTTTGTTTTTCTTGCAGAACGTCTTTCCATTGTTTTCGTTTTTGATCAAGTAATTCACGCATTAATTTATAACGATCTGTTTTAAAAATACGACGTAAAATCTCTTCTTTGTTTTCTGTCTCAGATGTTAATAGTTTTCGGAATTCTCCTTGTGGTAACATAACAATTTGACTAAATTGATGTTTACTTAACCCAATTAAATCTTCCACTTTTTTGTTTACATCTGTTACATGAAAACGATCAACAGCTGGAATTTTTTCTCCATCCATAACGTCATATAATTCTACTGCATGTCCTGTAATCGTCTTATTTCCTTGTTTTTTATGGCCAAGTTGCCGTTTTATTTCATAGCGCTTCCCTTTTAACTGAAAAGTTAGTTCTACACTTGTATAAACATCATCAGCAGCAAACTGACTTCGAAGCATGCTCGTATCACTGCGTTCTTCCCCACTAGCTTCACCATATAATACGTAACAAATCGCATCAAAAATCGTTGTTTTTCCAGCTCCCGTATTTCCAGAAATGGCGAAGATGCGATGCTCTCCAAGATCATCAAAATTGATTACTTCTGTCTGTTTATATGGCCCAAATGCTGTCATAATTAGCTGAATCGGTCTCATCCTCGTTCACCTTCCCGTTCTTGCACTGTTTGTAATACTTCTACAAATAGACGTTCTTTCTCTTCTGATAAATCTAAGCCTTTCATTTCTTTATAAAAAGCTTTTAAAAGAGATACATCATCCGTTTTATGTCTTGAAACAGTTACTTCATTTGACTCTGTGAACTCTCGCCTTTGAATAGACCTTTCAACATGCATTGCATTTGGATATACAGAGCGTATTTTTTCCATTGGCTGCAAAACAGGATTTTCATCTAATAGTTTTACAAACACGTAATCTTCACTTACCGGATGTTGTAATAATTCATCTATTTTCGCTTCTACTGTTCGCATTTTACGACGTGGTGTAAGTAATCTTTTTTCAATTGTTGTTTCACCCTTTTCGTCCAGTTCCACGATATAATATCCTTTTTTATGTTTTTCTTCAGAAATAGAATATGCAAGTGGCGAACCTGAATATCGAATTGTCTCATTACGTACGAAATGCGCTTGATGTAAATGTCCAAGCGCTGTGTAATGAAATTTATCAAAATAATGACTATTTACGTATTCAGCACCACCAATTGAAAGCGGACGTTCTGCATCACTTGTATTCTCCTCCGCTTCTCCCGCAGAAGTTACAAATGCATGACCTACAAATACATGTCTTGCTTCTTTATCCATCGTTTCAGAAAGTTCATTCATAAAAATACGCATCGCATCATCATGAGATCGGACGTCTTCGTTTTTCAATACATGTCTAACTATGCTTGGATCCGCATAGGGAACTAGATGGAAGTGAACCTCGCCATATTCATCATTTAATACAATGGGTTCATATGGAAATTGAAATTGTCCCACAATAAATAATCCTTGTTTCTTCATTAAACTACTACCGAAATGTATACGATCTGGACTATCATGGTTTCCTGCAACTGCGATAACTGGTGTTTGTAAATCAATCACTATTTTTTGTAATACATCATTTAATAAGTCTACTGCTTCCGTAGGTGGAATTGCTCGGTCATATAAGTCCCCTGCAATAATTACGGCATCTGGTTTTTCTTCTTCAATAGCTTGTACAAACTGATCTAATACAATCTTTTGATCTTCAGTCATATACACGCCATGAACAAGCTTGCCTAAATGCCAATCCGCTGTATGAAATAACTTCATAATTTCCTTCTCCTTTTAATTTACTGAGTTTAGTGATACGAGTTGATAGTTTACTGTAGTTTTTCCGTTCTCCCACTCTAACTTTTGTATAATCGCACTACCAATTCTTTCTTCATTTGATTTATATAAAGGTAATATTTCTTGAACTGCAAATAAATGATAACCATTCAAGTTTAATTGAAATATGTTTTCTTCCATATGTAATCTTACTTCTTTTTCATTTGAAACTATTTTTGTGTGCATCTCAAATTTCATAATAGATACAACCCCTTCTTATAATCTCTACATTTTAATAGTATAGTGGCTATGCAAGATTGACAAGTACATACACGGTAAAGTACACACTTTTCTGTTGCTATATGTTTTATGTTTTCATTAAAATTACGGTATGTGAAATTTAATGTTATGCAAAAATAAAAATGTCTATTTAGACATTTTTATTTTTGCATATAATCTTTCATTACATAATATAAAATCGTTATTAAAACGCTCGCTACGAAAAATGAAAAAACCACCACAATATACCCATCTTTATTTAATAGAAAACATAAGGAAATAGATACGATAAAAATCGGAAATACGAGACGAACTTTATCCTTTACTTCTTCTGTCGTATCTGTATGATGAAAAAACTGAGTAATCCCTATCATTAATGATGACAAGATAATAACCGACAATAATAAAGGTCCTGGCATTCCGATTTCTCCTTTCTCTATTTCTAATTCCATGTAAACATTCATTATCATTTAAACCATTCTGTTTTCAAGAAATTTTTTACATTTTACACATTTATAATAGCGCTTTTGCCATAATAATTTCAAATAATATCACTTACATTAATAATGTATTATTCATCTTCAACATTCAAAATCCTGCAAAGATAACTCGGCAAAATATGCGTTGAATAAAGTGAAGCATGAATTAATAGGTATGAACAAAACTCCCACTGCCTATCGCTCGTACCTATCAAACTTTTAACAGCCATTCTCTTCTACCTAACTTTCTCGTATTCGTCGAATTTCAAGGTGTGGGCCTTCTTATCCACAAATAGCGGAATAAAATAACACTTACCGTCAACTTTAGACAAAATTTATACAGGACATTTCAATACGTATCAAGAATTAAGAATAAGAAGATATATAAGGGAGGATGAATCATGACTGAAAACGTTTTATTTTCTGTTAGTGAAAACGGCGTTGCATCAATTACTTTAAACCGCCCAAAAGCACTTAACTCTTTATCTTATGATATGTTACAACCAATTGGGCAAAAACTTAAAGAATGGGAGAACGATGAGCGCATTGCAATTATCGTATTAAAGGGAGCCGGAACGAAAGGTTTTTGCGCAGGCGGTGACATTAAAACTCTTTACGAAGCACGTTCAAACGAAGTTGCTTTACAGCATGCAGAACGTTTTTTTGAAGAAGAGTATGAAATTGATACATATATTTATCAATATAAAAAACCGATTATCGCTTGTTTAGATGGAATTGTAATGGGTGGTGGTGTCGGACTTACAAATGGTGCGAAGTATCGTATTGTGACGGAGCGCACAAAATGGGCGATGCCTGAGATGAACATCGGCTTCTTTCCAGACGTCGGCGCCGCATATTTCTTAAATAAAGCACCTGGATATACAGGAAATTACGTTGCTTTAACAGCATCTATTTTAAAAGCTTCTGACGTATTATTTATTCATGCTGCTGATTACTTTATGACGTCTGATTCATTACCAGCTTTTCTAGCCGAACTTGACAACGTAAATTGGCATACTGAAGATGTACATACTCATTTAAAAGCAGTTCTTCAAACCTTTACATCTACTCCTGACTTAGAAAGCAAACTTGCTGCTTCATTAGAGGAAATTAATACACACTTTGCCTTAGAAACGATTGAAGAAATTATCGACTCATTAGAAAAAGGAGATAGCGAATTCGCTTTACAAACGAAACAAATATTATTATCAAAATCTCCAATTTCATTAAAAGTAACTTTAAAACAACTATTAGATGGCAAAGGAAAATCTGTTGAAGAATGTTTCGCTACAGATCTTATACTTGCTAAAAATTTCATGAGACATGAAGATTTCTTCGAGGGCGTACGCTCCGTTGTCGTTGATAAAGACCAAAATCCGAATTATAAATATAAACAGGTAAGCGATGTTTCAGAAGACGACGTAAATCGTTTCTTTAACTTACTTAATGCCTAACAGTGAGGCTATATTTGTAGTGTATTCACCACTACGAATATAGCCTCTTCTTATTTAATATTTTTTAACAAAATTTAATTTTATTAAATTAAATTTTGTGCTACACTAATTTTAATCAAATATTCTAAAAATAAAGAAGGAGGACGAATATGATAGAAAATTATCTTCTTTTCATCATTATGTCTATTTGTCTAATCATTTTACCTGGACCTGATACAGCGATGGCTACGAAAAACACATTAGTTGCTGGTAAAATGGGCGGTGTTAAAACAGTATTCGGTACATGTGTTGCACTTTTGATTCATACTTTAGCTGCTGTAATTGGTCTTTCCGCACTTATTGTAAAGTCAGCTCTTTTATTTTCTATTTTCAAATATGTTGGGGCCCTTTATTTAATCTATATTGGTATTAAAGCTCTATTAGCAGTGAAAAACAAAGAAGGTGTAAATACAAATGATGTATCTATAAATAATGATAAAGAACATACTTCTTGTTTTCGCCAAGGGTTTCTTACGAATTTATTAAACCCTAAAATTGCAGTCTTCTTTTTAACTTTTTTACCACAATTTTTAAATCCAAGTCATAATACATTTATTCAGCTTCTCGTAATGGGTCTTACTTATCTCGTTTTAACAATCATTTGGTTTGCCTTTTATATATTTTTAATTGATAAAATTAGTGCTTTTATGAAGAAACCGAAGACGCAACGTTATATTCAAGGCTTAACAGGAATCGTCTTAATTGGTTTTGGTATTAAACTAGCTTTTGAAAAAAATAATTAACAAGACGAAAACCACCACTATTAATAGTGGTGGTTTTCATTTAACAACTGATTTGGCTGTTCACTCTATATTAAAACCAGCGCTCCGTTACAACCTTTTTACGTGTATAGAATTGAACACCATCTGTACCATTTGTACCTAAATCACCAAAGAAGGAAGCTTTATTTCCTGCAAATGCGAAGAATGCCATTGGTGCTGGAACGTTTACGTTTACACCGATCATACCAGCATCGATATTATCACGGAACGTTTGTGCATGTTTACCATTTGAAGTGTAAATAACCGCGCCATTTGCAAATTTAGATTGATTTGTTAATTTAATACCTTCTTCTAAATCTTTCACTCTCACAATACTTAATACTGGAGCGAAAATTTCATCTTGCCAAATTTTCATTTCTTGGTTTACGCCATCAAAGATTGTTGCTCCAACGAAGTAACCTTCTCCAACTTCTTCATTAATTTTACGACCATCTACTAATAAAGTTGCTCCATCTGCTACACCGCTATTAATATAGCCTAAAACACGCTCTTTATGCGATTCACGGATTAATGGTCCAACGTAATTATCTTCGTTGAAACCGTCACCTACTTTTAGTTTTTTCGTCTCTGCTACTAGTACGTCGATAAAGTCATCAGCAATTTCATCTACTACTGCTACTACTGAACATGCCATGCAGCGCTCTCCACTACTTGCAAACGCAGATCCAATTACACCTTGTACCGTTTTTTCAAGATTGCAATCTGGCATTACAATCGCATGATTTTTCGCACCCGCTAACGCTTGTACACGTTTTCCATGTTTCGTACCTGTTTCATATACGTAACGAGCTACCGGCTCAGAACCAACGAACGAAACAGCTTGAATATCTTTATTTTCTAAAATGCTATTTACAACATCTTTTCCGCCTTGTACTAAATTTAATACCCCTTTTGGAAAACCAGCTTCATAGAATAACTCTACAAGTCGCTCTGCTAAAAGTGGCGTTCTCTCAGATGTTTTTAATACGAACGTATTACCGCAAGCAATTGCAAGTGGGAACATCCATAATGGAATCATCATTGGGAAGTTAAACGGTGTAATACCCGCAACAACTCCAATTGGATAGCGCCAGATCGATCCATCAATTCCGCTTGCGATATTAGGAAGAGCTTGTCCCATCATTAAATTTGGAGCTGATGTTGCAAGTTCTACCGCTTCAATACCACGTTGTACTTCACCTGTTGCATCTGTTAGCGTTTTACCATTTTCTAGCGTAATGATTTTTGCAAGCTCATCTTTATTTTCTTGTAATAGCTGTAAATATTTATATAAATTTCTTGAACGATTCGGAACAGGTACTTTAGACCATGTTTCAAATGCCGCTTTTGCCGCTTCAACAGCCTTTTCAACGTCTTCTTTTGGAGAAAGTGGAACGTAAGCAATGATTTTTCCAGTCGCTGGATTCGGAACCGCTTCTACTTCTGTACCAGTAGATTCTACCCACTCGCCATTAATATGATTTTTTACTCGTTTAATTTCAGTTGTAATCATTGTATTCTCTCCTTTTTATGATTTATTTTTGATTAGAAATTAATTGTTCGCTAACTTTCTTATATAAAGCAGCCATATCGTTTTCACCATACCCTGCCTCACTCGCTTCTTCATATACATTTAATAACATTTCACTTACAGGTAAGTGAAGTTCACTTTCCTTAGCTAAATCAACTGCAAAGCCTAAATCTTTTTTTAATAGATTTACAGTAAATCCTGGCTCATAGTTTTCTGCTGCAATGAAACTTTTATAATTGCGCTCATAAATTCTACTTTGACCGTAACTTACATTTAAAATATTAAACATTTTATCTAAATCCATATTACTCTTTTTCGCTAATGTTAAAGCTTCACTCACACCAGCCGTATAGAAACCAATTAATAGATTGTTAATTAATTTAACAGTCGTACCACTATCAATTTGCTCGCTTACGTGGAAAATATTTGCTCCTAACACTTCCATGATAGATTCAGTTTTATCATATAC
Source organism: Bacillus cereus group sp. N11 (assembly GCF_016483605.1). Lineage (NCBI taxonomy): Bacteria > Bacillati > Bacillota > Bacilli > Caryophanales > Bacillaceae > Bacillus > Bacillus cereus group sp. N11. Next base: position 314,331 of record NZ_JAEHBN010000004.1, on the reverse strand, counting down.
GTCTTTTGATCCACCTACCATAAACGTTAATGTACGATTTTCTGCACCAATTACCCCACCGCTAACTGGTGCGGCTAAAAAGTCTACTTTCTTTTCTTTCGCCGACTCCTCTAACTGTTTGTTTAATTGTGGAGATACAGTACTTGTATCAATTAATACGACATTCGAGTGGCTATTTTCAAATAATCCTTCTTCCCCAAAATATACTGCTTCAACAGCACGAGGTGAAGGTAAACTTGTAAAAATCACATCGCATGTCTCTGCTAATTTTGAGATTGATAAGCCGATAATTCCTCCTTCTTTTTCAAAGGAAGCTTCAGCCTCTTTATTTAAGTCCACACCATATACTGTGTAACTTGATTTAACTAAATTTTTAGACATCGGAAGCCCCATGTTACCTAAACCGATAAAACCAATCTTTTTCATATCGCTTTCCTCCTATTTACACAATATATTTCCCACGATTTATAATAGCTTTCGCAATTTCTCTCTTTTTCGTAAATACGTTCGTGTATAAAGGCACTAATAATTGACGGATTTCAGCTAACATTACGTGTCTATCTTGTTCTTCTGTGACAGCCGCTGAAAGTATAGAAATCGCCGCTTCTTCTACTTTACGATAGCCTTCCTCACAAATAACATCCGTTATCATTTGTTTTGTACGCTCTTTTTCTTCACCATTTTTATTAATTGCTTTACTCGTACGTAAAAATGCTGATTCCATGACGTACACGTCCGTCAACATATTTGATACTACACGTGAATATTCTTGCTCTTGATCAATTTTTAATCCTGGAGTTTTAGAGAGCGTTTTCAAAGATTGTTTCAACAATTTTTTCGCTAATAAAATGTAACGATGGTTTCTTTCTACAGTTGCTATATCAATTTCTACTTCAGTATCTTCTATTTGTTCGATTTGCTTCATTAACATTTTGGCAACTGTTAATCTATTAATTTCATTTGTTCCTTCAAAAATACGACTAATTCTAGCATCACGATATAATCGTTCTACTTCGTATTCTTGCATATAACCGTAACCGCCATGAATTTGTACAGCTTCATCTACGATATAAGCAAGTGTTTCAGAAGCGTTCACTTTATTCAGTGCACATTCAATTGCAAATTGGGACATTTTTTTCATAAGGTCCTCATCACTCTCATGAATTGCGTCATCAATTACACCTGCTGTACGATAAGCTGCACTTTCTGCTCCATATGTTGTAATGATCATATTTGCAATTTTCTCTTGTATCATCGTAAAGTCTACTAATTCCGTTTGGAACTGTTTTCGCTCTTTTCCATATTGAACTGACAAACCAATTGCTTGTTTTGCTGTTCCAATATTTCCAAAAGCAAGTTTTAGTCTAGCGAAGTTAAGAATATTAAGGGCTACGTGATGCCCTTTCCCAACTTCCCCTAACACATTTTCAGCAGGGATAACTACATCTTCTAAAATAAGCGTCGCTGTTGAAGAACCTTTAATCCCCATTTTCTTTTCTTCTAATCCAATAGATACACCTTCACATGTTCTTTCGACAATAAACGCTGTCATTCCTTTATTTGTCTTCGCAAAAACAACGTATACATCTGCCATATGAGCATTTGTAATCCACTGCTTCTCACCATTCAACTTCCAAGCTGTACCCTCTTCATTCAAAATTGCGCTTGTTTTTGCACTTAATGCATCAGAACCAGCATTTGGCTCAGTTAGAGCATAAGCCCCAATCCATTCTCCCGATGCGATTTTTGGTAAATATTTTTCTTTCTGTTCTTTCGTTCCGTAATATATGTAAGGCAATGTACCGACACCAGCGTGTATATTAAATGAAACGCTAAATGCACCTGCGTAACCCATCTTCTCTGCTACAAGACCTGAGACAGCCTTTCCTAACTCGAACCCGCCATAATCTTCTGGTACCTCAATGCCTAATAATCCAAGTTCCCCAGCTTTCTCAAATAATTGACGGGAAACTTTATAGTTATGTTTTTCAATGTTTTCAATTTGTGGGACAATTTCCTGTTTAACGAATTGTTCTGTCGTTTTTGCGATTAAATCTTCATCCCCTGAAAAATCTTCTGGTGTAAAGAAAGTATTATTCACATCTTTATTGATTGAAAAAAATTCATCCCAAGGTAACTTCGTTTTCTCCATCTGAATCCCCCTATCATTTCGGCCTTCATTGCTCTTTGCATATGCTCGTCTACGATGAGTGGAATATCTTATTATTGAAAACAGAAGGCGATGAATTTTCACATCAAGCAGTTCATTTTGCCAAAGATGTATTCTCATCGCCCTAGTTGTTTTATCTATTGATCTTCTGATAATACTGTTTTTGCAATTCCAGTATCTAATTCTTCAAAGTCATGATATGAAATTGCCTCATATAGCTCGCTTCGCGTTTGCATATTTGAAAGTGCATCTTTTTGAGAACCAGTCTCTTTAATTAGCGTGAATACATTCTCATATGCTTTTGCAGCAACTCGAAGCGACGTTACTGGATAAATCACCATTTGGAAGCCCATATTCGCAAATTCCTCTGCACTATAATATGGTGTTTTCCCAAACTCAGTCATATTTGCTAGTAAAGGTGCATTCACTTTGCTAGTAAATAAACGGAATTCTTCTTCCGATTGAAGCGCTTCTGGGAAAATTGCGTCTGCACCTGCTTTAACATATGCATTCGTTCTTTCAATCGCAGCATCTAGTCCTTCTACACCGCGAGCATCTGTGCGTGCAACAATATATAAGCTTGGCGCAACTTCTTTAATCGCTTTAATTTTTTGAACTAATTCTTCTGTAGTAACAAGTTTCTTACCATTTAAATGTCCACATTTCTTTGGTAATTGTTGATCTTCAATTTGAACAGCCGCTACTTTTGCCTCTACCATTTCTACAGCTGTTCTCGCTACGTTTAGTACTCCACCAAATCCTGTATCAATATCAACAAGAACTGGTAAATCTGTAGCTCTAACTAGATCTCTTGCTCTTTCTGCTACTTCAGTAGATGTCACGATACCTAAATCTGGTAGACCTTTACTTGCAGTGTAAGCAGCTCCCGATAAATAAAGAGCTGAAAAACCTGTATTTTTTGCAACAAGAGCGGCCATTGCATCATGAGCACCTGGAATTTGCAAAATTTCATTTGCTTCTACTAAAGCTCGGAAGCCATTCGCAAGCTCCTCTTGTGTTGACTGCTTATTCACAACCCAAGCCATTCTAAATTCCCCCTATTATTAAATTATGAATAGATCTACAAATTCGTTTACATTCATATTTTCTAGTTTTTCTTCATTTAAACAAACTTCATGAATTTGTTCTTGTTGCTTACTAGAATAATGACCTGCCATATTTGCAGTGAATTTTTGAACAACTTTTGGAATCGCTTCGTCTCTACGGAAACGGTGACCAAGTGGGTATTCACATTCCACGTTTTCTGTTACAGTACCATCTTTAAAATGAACTTGAACAGCGTTGGCGATTGAGCGCTTGTTCGGGTCAAGATAATCTAAACTGTACTGTTTGTTTTCAACAACAACCATCTTATTACGTAATTCATCTACACGTGGATCATTTGCTACTACATCCTCATAATCGTCCGCTACGATATCTCCTTTTAATAAACCAATTGCCGTAATGTATTGTAAACAATGATCACGATCAGCTGGGTTATTTAATGGACCTTCTTTATCGATAATACGAATTGCTGATTCATGAGTTGTAATTGTAATACGATCAATTTCATCTAATCTTTCTTTAAGTTCCGGATGTAATTTCACTGCACATTCTGCAGCTGTTTGTGCATGGAATTCTGCTGGATATGATACTTTAAATAATACATTTTCCATTACATAAGACTCTAGTGGTCTAGCTAATTTTAATTCTTGTTTGTTAAATAATACATCTTGGAATCCCCATCCTGGCGCAGATAATGCTGTTGGATAACCCATTTCACCTTTTAGAGCAGTCATTGCAAGATGAACACCGCGACTCGTCGCATCACCTGCTGCCCATGATTTACGTGATCCAGTATTTGGAGCATGTCGATATGTACGAAGACTAGAGTTATCAATCCACGCATGTGATAATGCATTAAAGATTTCTTCACGTGTTCCGCCAAGCATTTTCGCAACTACTGCAGTTGTTGCTACTTTTACATATAATACGTGGTCAAGACCAACGCGGTTTAAGCTGTTTTCTAAAGCAAGTACACCTTGAATTTCATGTGCTTTAATCATCATTTCTAGTACTTCACGTACTTTTAATGGTTCTTTTCCTTCTGAAATACGAACACGGCTAATATAATCTGCAACTGCTAAAATTCCGCCTAAGTTATCAGATGGATGTCCCCATTCTGCTGCAAGCCAAGTATCGTTATAGTCTAACCAACGGATCATACATCCAATATTGAATGCACCTTTTACTGGATCTAGTACATAAGACGTTCCTGGTACACGTGTACCGTTTGGCACAACCGTTCCTGGTACAACTGGACCTAATAATTTCGTACACTCTGGATATTGCAATGCTAAAATTCCGCATCCAAGTGTATCTAATAATACGTAGCGAGCAGTACTAAATGCTTCTGCACTAGTAACCTCTTTATTTAATACATAATCCGTAATTTCTTCTAATAATGCATCTTTTTGTTTAATTTCATTTGTTTTAATCATGCTATTCTTCCCTTTCTGTCGAAAATTCGTTATTATTAATGATGGGTGTCTGTCAAACACCCATCTGGCGGGCGGCGCTAACAACTCCCCAGTTGTTCTTATTTACTAAGTACATGTCGCTCGCCAACATAATTTACACGTGGACGGAACAAGCGATTATTTGCATGTTGCTCAATAACGTGCGCACATAGTCCTACTGTTCTAGAGCTAAAGAAGATTGGTGTGTACAGTTGAATTGGGATACCAAGCATCCAATATACTGGTGCTGCATAATAATCAAGATTCGGATAAATGCCTTTTTCCTTCTCCATAATTTTCTCTCCAGCTTCACACATTTCATATAGTGTATAATCGCCTTTTACATCACATAGCTGTTTTAAAGCTTCCTTCATCATAAGTGCTCTTGGATCCATTTTCTTCATATAAACACGGTGTCCAAAGCCCATAATTTTTTCTTTGTTATATAGTTTTTTCTGTAATAACTCTTCAAACTTCTCAACATTGCCAGCCTCTAAAAGCATGTACATAACAGCTTCATTCGCACCGCCGTGTAAGCTTCCCTTTAAAGATGCAACCGCACCAGTTAGAGCACCGTATAAATCTGATTGTGTTGACGCAATTACACGCGCTGTAAATGTAGAGTTTGGCATTTCATGTTCACTATATAAAACAAGGGAACGATCAAAGATCTTCTCCTCAAGTTCAGTCGGTTTCTTACCAGTTAACATATAGAAGAAATTCGCACTATATGACAATTCCTGAAGAGGCTCAATTGGCTCCTCATTATTTAAAATATGATAGCTATTTGCTACAATATTTGGTACTTTACTTAAAAGCTTATAACCTCGATCTTTGTTTACTTCTAACGAGCGATTTTCAATATCATTATCATAACCAGCTAATGCAGACACACCTGTACGCAAGCCATCCATAGGATGCGTTTCTTTAGGCAACGCCTTTAGAACGTTGAATACCCCTTCTGGCACTGCATATTCTTCTTTTAATTTCTTTTCAAGTGTTTCTTTTTCATCCTCATTCGGTAGATGTTCTTCTAATAAAAGGTGCACAATGTCTAAATACTCTTTTGTTTTTGAGAGTTCGATTAAATCATACCCTTGAATTACAATTTCACCTTTTACTGTGTCAAGAAACGAGATTTTCGTCTCCGCTGCTACTACACCATCTAATCCCGGGGAAAATTTTTCTTCAGCTTTCATTATTATTTCCTCCAATCCTAATAGATCTTCGTGCACACAACTGTAAGCCTTTACAATACTTTAGAACTACATTTCTATTTCAATGTATCAGAGTTTTTAGAAGATTTCAATTTATTTTATAATGATAAGTTTCCTATACTTTTATTGATGTAACAATACAATTTTTTGAAAATAATTTTCATATTTTTCAAAGAAAGGACAGACTTCTTTACAATTCTTTTTAAAACAAAATATAAAGATAACTCATATAATCCCATCAAACATATCTTTTTTCCGAATTTTATTACAAAATAGAAAAAACGAGCTGCACACATGTACAGCTCGTTTCTATATGATATTTATTTCACTATCCTCTAAATATAATTCTTATATAAAACTTATTCATTTTTAATAAAGTTATTATTTTACATAATTAAATTAAATTTCTTCTGTTTCTTTATGATAACTTACAACTAAATCATAGTTTTGAAAGTACCAAAGATCATCAAAATCTACAAAAATAGAATACCATCTTTCTTCACTGACACTATTTCCCCATCTGGTTTCTCAGAAACAATCCCTAAAGAATATCCGGGCTGAATTGAACTGTTTCCACCATATCTTATGACAAATCGAATACATTCATTGCGATTGATTCGTAATTCTTCTTTAAACCATTTTACAGCTTCGTTTTCAACGATAATATTCAATTTTATCCCTCTCGGCTTAATTCTTTTTCACTTAACTTTTGTCTTACAAACATACCAAAAACAAGTAAAGCTATTACAGCTGAAACAGAGCTTGCTGTAAATAAAATACGATAGCCAAAAATTTGTGACACAAATCCAAGTAAAATTGCACCTAATCCGATACCTAAATCAAATGCTGTAAAAAATGAAGCGTTAGCAACTCCTCTTTTACTAGGATCAACAATTGTAAGCATCGCCGCTTGTAAAGCTGGCTGTGCTGAGCCAAATCCCATACCGTATAATGTCGCTGCAATAATGATGCCCGTCAAACCATTTGCCATCGTTAATACAACTATAGCTAAAATAGTAATACATAGTGCTGGAAGTATGATGAATACTTCTCCATATTTATCTAATAATTTACCTGAAATCGGTCTTACAATTGTTAATGCAATTGCATATACAAGAAAGAACGTCCCAGGATTCACATTAATTGAAGAAGCGAATAACGGTAAAAACGTTGTAATGCCACCGTATGCAAATGATAAAAAGAAAACAACAACCGTAATTGATAAAACGGATTTTTCAAATAGTTGAATTTTCCCTTTTTCCTTTTGTGGCGTGAATGGCATTTTCGTTATTAACGATAATATAACTGCCATGAAAGATAAAAGAGTTGCTAAAAGGAATAGACCATGAAATGAATAATATTGTACTACCCATAATCCAATCATCGGTCCGATTGCCATTGCAATTGTCATAGCCATCCCGTACCAGCCCATACCTTCTCCACGGCGTGAATCTGGAATAATATCAGTTATCGCAGTTCCAACAGCTGTTGTAGAAACGGCCCATGTCACTCCATGAATAACGCGTAAAACTGCTAAAAGGACTATAGTCGATGCTAAATTATAGGAATACATCGTTAGCCCAAAAAGGATGAGTCCGAAAATAATAAAAGACCTTCTACCATATTGATCTAGCATACCTCCAATAATCGGTCGTATTACAACAGCAGCTATTGTAAACATTCCCATCATCAATCCAACTTGTGATTCATTTCCACCAATCTCTTTAATGAATAGAGGAAGCGTTGGAACAAGTAAATAAAACCCTGTAAATAAAAATAACATCGCGAAAGACATTTGAATAAATGACTTCGTCCATAATCGTTCCATAAAAACACCTCCATAAACACTTGAAATTTACGATTAACACCCCCATTGTACATTTTCTCTGTCTCTTTTCCCTCAGCAAAAAGACGTATCTTTTCATATTAAATAGTCCACTCTCAGCATTGATTGGTCGTACGACTTTGTACGTATGCTTTAACCGAAAGTCCTATGTATTTGTACCTTTATACGTGTTAAGAGAATATACTAATTTATTATCTCAACTTAGGAGTGATTATTTTTATGTGGGTATTATCAAGAGTAACTGCCGTGGTTCCTTCAACTCCCGGAATACATGTGCCCGCCGTCCATACAGCTAGCTCTGATGTTGGCATTGAACTTCCCGCAACTTGGCAACAATATCAAGTTCCCGGTCAAGTTACTCCCTCATTTTGGCATCACGGTACACACCCAAGTAGCACTACCTTTTATAACCCCAGTTATGTTCCATTACCCCCGACTCAAGTCTTTTATCATTTTCCATCCATTTATTTTCAAAATTTCTATGGTACGTTTAACATTTAAATAGCATCATTGCATAGCTCCTATATTTACTTCCAATCCATTTTCAACATAAAAAAGTCGAATTTCTTATGTAAGAAATTCGACTTTTTTAATTGCTTTTTATTAACTTTTCTTATTGCCCATTATTCGCAGGGACTTCCCCTGTATTTCCCCCATTATTCGGTGGAGTTGTCACTGGTGGGGTTGGATTCCCTTGCCCTCCCCCGTTACTTGGGGGCGTTGTGTTCCCGCCTTCTCCGTTATTCGGCGGCGTTGTGTTCCCGCCTCCTCCGTTATTCGGCGGCGTTGTGTTCCCGCCTCCTCCGTTGTTTGGCGGCGTTGTGTTCCCGCCTCCTCCGTTATTCGGCGGCGTTGTATTTCCTTGACCATTTCCATTATTTTGTTCATTTTCTTTCTTTTGTTCTTCTTGCTTCTTAAGGTCATCTTGTTTCTTTTGTTCTTCTTGTTGCTTCTTAAGGTCATCTTGTTTCTTTTGTTCTTCTTGTTTCTTTAATTCTTCCTGTTTCTTAAGTTCTTCTTGCTTTTTCTCTTCTTCAGTTTTTTGCTGCTGATCTTGTTTCGGCTGTTCAGTTGTATTCGGTACGCTCGTATTTGGTGAAGAATCACGTTTCTCACCTTTTATACGTAACTCATTACCTTCTTTCACAACACTACTTGGCATCTTAAATTGTGATTTATCAGTAGCCATCTCGCTCATCATTTCTTTAAAGATCAACTGTGCAATTTTCGTATTTTTACTACTAATATAATCGTCTTTACTATCTTTCATATAACCGGTCCATACTGCCATCGTATACTGCGGTGTATATCCTGCAAACCAGCTATCACGAGTCGCACTGTCTGGTAATTTATATTGCGCTGCTTTTTCCGAAGAATAGTTCGTTGTTCCTGTTTTACCAGCTACATCTAAAGAACTTATATTAGCAGCTGTACCAGTACCAGATGTTACAACGGAACGAAGCATATCTGTAATCATATAAGCTGTATAATCTTCCATCACTCGTTTTGACTTTTGCTCAAAACTTTTCGATTTACCATCTGGATAAACCACTTTTTTAACAAAATGCGGCTTCGTATATTTACCGTCATTACCAAATGCAGCATACGCACCTGCCATCTCAGTTGGCGATACTTCATTTGTACCAATCGCTGTTGATTCTGTCGGTGGTGCATTAAATGTAATACCTAACTTTTCAGAGAAAGCTTTTGATTTATTTATTCCTACTTCTTTTGCAGTTTTGATAGCTGGAACATTACGTGATAATTTTAATGCTTCACGCATTGTAATTTGTCCTAAATACCCTCTATCTGAGTTTCTGACATCTTGACCACCAGTATACTTAAATGGCGAGTCATCGACTTGATGATAAGTAGCCCATTTTAAATATTCAATTGCAGGAGCATAATCAAAGATTGGTTTCATTGTTGAACCTGCTGAGCGATCTAATTCAGTTGCCATATTATGACCTTTAAATACAGCCTTATTTTCACCACGCCCACTACCTATAGCACGTACTTCACCTGTTTTCGTATCCATAAATGTGAAAGCCCCTTGGAATTTCTCATTTGGATAATCAATAATATTTGTATTTAAAATATTATCAGCCAATTTCTGTGCCTCTGTGTCTAATGTTGTATAAATTTCTAAACCGTCAGAACCAATATTAGCATCAGGTAATTCTTTTTCAACTTCTTTCACAACTGCATCCATAAATGCAGGATATGGCATCGCTTGTAATTCAGCTGCCTTTTCAACACCTTTGTCTACTGGTACTTTCGACGCTTCTTCCATTTCTGCTTTTGTAATATAACCATGTCGATTCATTAACTTTAGTACAACATTTCTTCTTTCTGTTGCCTTTTGAATATTTTGTGGTTTCGACGGGTCGTAATTATTTGGTGCTTTCGGTAAACCTGCAAGCATCGCAACTTCTGGTAATGTTAAGTCTTTTAATTCTTTTTTATAGTAGTTTTGTGCTGCTGTTGCGATTCCATATGAACGGTTTCCTAAATTAATTTTGTTTAAGTACATCTCTAATATTTCATGTTTTGAATACTGTTGTTCTAGCTTGTAAGCTAAATACACTTCTTGCGCCTTACGCTTTGGCGTTTTATCCATTGATAAGAAGTAGTTTTTAATAACTTGCTGCGTTATTGTACTTCCGCCTTGCGAACCGTAATCTCCCTTTAAACTAACTAAAACTGCACGAGCAGTACCTTTAAAATCCACACCACTATGCTCATAAAAACGAGCATCTTCCGCTGCTAAAAAAGCATTTTCTACTAATTTAGGAATTTGATCATACGTAACGTTGGTTCGCTTTTCTTTTCCGTATTCATATACCAAATTTCCATCTTTATCATAAATTTTTGAGGATAACGGATTAACAAGTTTTGCTTTTTCAAGTTTAGGTGCATCCTTTATCATTACAAAAAAGGTAGCAACCCCCGCCACTAAACCTACAATACCAAGTAATAAACAACTAATTAAAAACTTACGGAAAAATGTTGTTTTACCCTTTGGTTTTTGTTTTTTAAAAACTGGCTGATTTTTCTTTTTAACTTGTCGTCGCTCCTCTCGAGAACGATAATTTTCTGACATGTTACTTTCTCCTGCCTTTCAATTCTCCCGTTGATTTACTAAAAATATTGAGGCCACCTTCCCAAATATCTTTACATTTAGAAAGTGTGTTCATCGGAAGCATTCAATATTTTCCTAATTCACAGATTATAAATTTTAGATACTCTTAAACAAATTATTTTTTACCTCTATTCCTTCAAATAAAGCTGCCCCATTACGCATAAAATGGAAGAGATAAAATTTTAATACCTCGTATAAATAATATACCTTTTTTTCAAATGGTCAATATTTTCTTATTAATTTCATCAAAGGTGAGATAAAAATAGCATATCGATATGAACTTCGTGTGAACTTCTTTATAAATAGGTATAACAAAGATTTAATATATTGGCTATCCGTATTACTGCTGCTTTACATACTCATATTTCAACAACCTAATCCTCATTTCTAAAGTAATTTACAAATAAAATTAAGGAGTTGTATGCTTATGAAATTATCTCCTGTTATATCAAAAAATTTGATTGCTGTTGGTTATAATCCCTTTTCTATGATTTTACGAATCCAATTAAAAAATGGCATGTATGATTTCTTTAATGTACCTGAAAGCATTTACAATGGCTTATTAAATGCACAATCTAAAAGCTATTACCATAAAACTTACATTAAAAATTCTTTCCGCTACACTAAAATTTAAACTTAAGCACCAAATAAAAAGAAAGGAGGTAAATCCCCCTTTCTTTTTATACTATTTTCACAGACGAATTATCTTCTATTCCTCTTATTAATTTCATCATATGCTTGAATTTGTTTTCTCACTCGCCGATCCGCCTTTTTATCATGTACGACTAAAATCGCGTGTATGACGCCTGGAACCCAAAATATTAAAGTTAATATGAAATTAATTATTGCTTGAAATGGCTTTCCGCAAAATAATACAGCTACAGGTGGAAGTAGAATTGCCAATAAGTACATCATCTCTTGAAAACTCCTTATTTTGGATTTTTTATAAAAATTCTTTTCATATGCAAGCACACTCTTTGATTTTGAAGTTACACAAATTTCAATTAAGCAATTATAACATTTCTTCTATTATATATATTCTATCCATATGCAAAAAAACCTACTAGACCAAACTCTTCCTACCTATTTAATTACATTTTACATCCACTCTTTCAATGAGCATTTTAAAATCCTTATTATTTTCAAAACTTTTCTCTTTCTCTACTGCAGTTAATCCAATCGCAGAAATTACCGTTCCTATTGCCTGTATCCAAATACCAATCAGTGCTATTATCCTCTCATCCTTCTTATCAAGAATACGATCTTCGTTTTCTACTTCATCCTTCGATAAATTAATTATGCCTTGATACGCTTGTAGTCCGGCCCCTAAGCTTTGCATAGAATTTCCTAGTACAATGATTCGCTGTATTACTTTCATCTCAATCAAAGCTGCTTCTACTCCTAAAAAAGCACCAATCGATTGTAAACTGTTCCCGACAATGATAAGATAATCATTCTCTGTTAATTGTTCATTTTTATTAAAATATGTTCCTATTACATTTGATATATTCCCTAATGCCAATAACTCAATTCCCATTTTATCCAGTGTTTCACTTTCATTCTGCAAACATATATTTCGATTTTCTACTTCTTCATCTTCGGTATAATTACTCGCTATAATTTGTAAAATATACCCGAAGGCTTGCAATGAGCTTCCTATAATAACAAGGTCCGATTCAATTTTCTCTTCCCCAATAAATCCTCTTGTCGTTCCAATAGCAGCTGTAAGATTTCCTCCTACTTGATACCATGCTCCTGTCACTTTTAAACTGCTTGGATTCATTTTCATCACCTATTTTGATATTTTCTCGTGCTTTCGAAATAACCAAAAGTCACTCTTAATCAAATATTTTATTTTCCATATGTAATTTTGTGCATTCTATAATGTGTTACTAATACAAAAAGTACCTTAAAGGTACTTTTTTAGCCAAAGCGTATATCACTGAAATTACATTGAGTAATAGATACTTATTTTTAAACACATGCTGGGCATGTCAATGAATCTCCATTTTTATCTATTGTTATATTCAATATATATCGAATCGCATTATGTGACCACATTTCAGGTGTGGGTGATTCATTAACATACTGTGGTGCACATGAATACAGCATTGGAGTGCTAATACCACCGCCAGGATCTAAAGCAACTACAGCCACGCCATCAGGCAATTCCAGTGCCATAGATTTCGTGATACCTTCAATTGCAAACTTCGAGGCACAGTATGGTGCAAGATTTGCCTCACCTTCTCTTCCCCAACTAGAACTCATATTAATAATAATTCCTTCTTTTCTATCTACCATTGCTGGGACAAATGCTCTTATTACATTTACTACACCATTCACGTTTACATTCATTACATTTTCAAATTCCCCAGCGGTAACTTTCCAAATTGGTGCATTTTGATTCACAATTGATGCATTATTTATTAACAAGTCGGGAGTCCGATATTTAGTAAGGATATCATTTGCCCAACTACTAACTTGCTGCGAATCTGAAACATCAATTATTTGAAAATCATGTGTATTACCGTATTGTTTTTTTAGTTCTTCAATTTTATCTTTTGAACGTCCACATCCACATATGTTCCATCCCAATTCATGAAATCGATCAACCATCGCGCGTCCTAATCCTTGTGTCACTCCTGTAATAATTACGAGTTTTCTAATGTCATTTCGCTTCAATTCCTCGCCTCCCTTTACCATATTTTACTCCTTTAACCTTCATTTAACTATTTACTAAAGTATTAAAACACTTCATACTTTAGAAGTATTTTTAATATTGCACACATAAACAAAAGAATAACCATAGTGGTTACTCCCGTTTACATATTTAAAAATTCGTCGCTTATTTCATTATTACTTTTAAATTTCAACTTCTCTTTCCCACATTTTTCAAAACGATACATATAAACTGTACCTAATTTACCTGCTTTAAAAGCCTCATTATCCTGCATTTTCATAAAACTATATTTATGTTTATAGTGCGATTCATCCAAATAATTTCCAATCCACTTTTCAACATAACACAGTCCACTTTTGTGAAAGAGTCTTCAACTAGCCTGATTACATACTTTTATTTAAAAGCTCAATTTCATATTGTAATTTTTTGAATTGCTCAAAATGCATTGTTATAGATTGACTGCTACCAACTTCAGCACTTTGTTTCACCAGTAATACTCCTGTATCATGAAAAAGCGCTTCAAGTTCTTTTCTGATGGACACTTTTGCAATATGAGCTGTTTTAATTGCAGATAAAATTGCAATCTCATTAAACTTTAATTTTATTTCATTTGGACAAAATGCGTTTTCAATCAATATAACTTCATTGCTATAAATAAGCGCAACAAGATTACTTGATTTTGCATCTGATAAATCTACTTTTTTTATAACGTTATTCATAACATTTTGCCTCCTTTGTTTTCGTATATATTAATTATACAAATTATTTCTTTTTTATTATCCAACTCATATTAAGTTTAACACACTTTTATTGAAAGCCACGCTTGAAACGTTTTACTATTCCACAATTTTTGTTACATGAACCATTTGGACTTTACTCCCATATAGTAATGTTAACAATTCATTATAAAGCAGGTGAAAATTATGCCCTCAGTTGTAGGGAATTTAGTTGTACAAAATAGTAACGGATCATTTAACTTAGGTGATTTCTACAACGTTTCTCCGAAAGAAAATACGAAAGCTTACAATGGATCTGGCGCATCAAACGTTGGTTTTGTTGTTAATACTTTTAACGGTGTTAGTGCGACTAATACGTTTGATTCGGACCTTGCAGATCAAAATCAAGTGGGTACAGCCTAACCCTATTTTTCATCTTTCTGTATAGGAATTTTAGATTTGTATATACTATAGTCAGGCTGTTTCACAGCTATTATTGAATGTTGGAGTACCCTATCTTTTTCTCCCTTTCCCTGGGGCTTAGCAGTTAGCATGAAGCTAGCTGCTATTTCGCATTATTTCTTCCATCTATCAGAAATAATAGAAGCTGGATATTTAAGTTCAGCTTCTATTACATTATTTCAATTACATCTGTAAAACTCATTACGTGAGTTTTATAAAATGCGTCTGTGCACATTATAATCTGCCTTACCGGGTTTATATGAACGACTGTCATATAACTTGTAAGTATGTAGCCATCTTCAAAATATGTCACCAATATTTCTTGCTCAGACAATAATGCCGTTAGCAATTTATCAGAAATTCTTTCTTTTTCTTCATTTGTTACTATCGGCCTTTGCACTTTTAATTTCTCACCAATAACCTTTCTCATACTTAACAATTGTTCCGACATTACTGTAAATGGAACCCACTCTCTTTCTTCTTTCTGCCTCTTTACATGATTCATTTCTTTATCTCCTTGATCATTTATCCACTCTATTTCACACATACTGTTACTCCATCATTTTTAGTAATTACTAAGTTCGTATTTATTTCTAAATTGTATAAGGTCTGCATCAAAAAAGAACATTCGTTCTAATTATACACGAACCTACGTTCTTTTGAGAAGGGGCATATTTATATTTTTTTCCCTTAAAACAAACTTTTCACTCTCTACACATTTAGCGAATAAAAAACGATTTCACATAAAGTGAAATCGTTTTTTCTAATACGTTATATTTTCAAATTTATTTTTTTATCTTGACTAGCTTTCTTTCTGAATGAAAGTTTCATTTATTATTCGTCAACAAACTACAACATTATATTCGTTTAATCGAATATAAAATCCCTGCCTACACTACAAACCTTTATTTTTTTGCATGAACCATTCTTAAACGCAAACATACATTATAATGAACGAACTCACAAAATTTAAGAAATTTATAATGTAACTCAATTTATTCCTTATAGGTTTTCTGTGAAAAGAGGGCGATTTCCACACTCTCTTTTCGTACATATCATATTACAATATCAAATACTCCTTTGCTTTCATAATAGTTTGATATTGCTACCATTCATTACATATATTTAGGATGTATGGTTATATGTAACTCTCTCTCCATTTCTCCTCTTTTCGGATGACGAAAATACTCTATTTCATATTTTAACACTTCATACTCAACCATCCCAATTTTAATCCCTTTCGTTTCTTTTAATATAGCTAATAAACCACTTATATTTTCATCATTCGATTC
This sequence comes from Bacillus cereus group sp. N11, assembly GCF_016483605.1. Taxonomy (NCBI): domain Bacteria; kingdom Bacillati; phylum Bacillota; class Bacilli; order Caryophanales; family Bacillaceae; genus Bacillus; species Bacillus cereus group sp. N11. The sequence continues at coordinate 298,287 of NZ_JAEHBN010000004.1, read as the reverse complement.
AAAAACTTTCCCTCCGTCTTCTCTTTGAAAAATCACTTTCATATATTCTCCCCCACTTTCATTTATTCATCTAGTAAATAATACATTTAGAAATATTCATAACAAAAAGAACATCCTTTTTAATAGAATGCTCAACTTTTCACTTCCTATAATATTGCAAATGTTTATTCAAAAATATTATATGTACTATTCTTCAAATTATGTTGATCAACTATAAAAATTTATATACTTAATTTATATGTAATAAAATAATCAAAACATTACTATATCAACATTTTTTAAAACGATTATTATTTCCTACAATTTTCCATTGTAATTCTTAATATTTAAATGTAATATTATATTGTCTTACTATCTTTTTTATAACACACACACTAATTAGAAAAGGGAACTCAATATGAGTTCCCTTTTCTAATTAAAGTTACATAATACTTCTAGAGTTTTACCTTTAAAAATTTTATTTTATTTAGTTTTTTGTTTTTTACTTATCCGAATCATTCTAGTATGATTGTGTTTACCGAAGAAGTCTGCATTCTTTTTTCAAAAAAAACAAAAAACAGAAGTCTAGCAAAATGCTACATTTCTGTTTTTTCTATCCGTATTATTTCTTTTCTAGAAATTTAAATGTCTCTTTATATTCTTTATCATTCACCTTAATATCAGCATCTTTTAATAAATCATTGACCACTTGCTGTTTCCATTTACCTGTCGTATCTTGTAATCTTTGTTGTTCTAAATCTTTACGGATCTTATCCTTCACTTCTTCAAATGGTTTCAACTCTTTTTTATCGGTCACTTTAATAATATGGTAACCGTAAGATGTTTTAACTGGTTCACTTACTTGTCCTGCATTTAATTTATACGCAGCTTCCTCAAATTCTTTAACAGTTTGCCCAGGGCCAAAACCATCTATTTCCCCGCCCTGTTCCTTTGAACCAGTATCTTCTGAGTACTGCTTCGCTAAAGCGGCAAAATCTTCACCATTATTCACTTTCTCTTTTACTTCTTTAGCGGTTTTTTCATCTTTTACTAAAATATGACTTACCTTCATTTCTGGTTTATAGTTATCTTTTACATCTTTTTCTGTGACAGTCGCTTTAATCGCTTTTTCAAATGCAATTTCTGGTTTCATTTTTTCTTTTAATTCATCTTCGTTTTTTAACCCAAGTTTTTCTAAAGTCTCTTTAAAATTGTCACCCATTTTATCTTTTGCTTCTTTTACTTGTTTTGTTGCTTCCTCATCTGTAACTTTATATTTATCTAGCAGCGCCTTACTTAATACCATTTGGTATAATGTACTTTCTCCATATTTTTGTTTTAATTCTTTACTTAACTCTTTCTCTGTAACATTTCCTACTTTTGATGTTACTACGTTGTCTGAGGAACCACATGCAGATAATGCGAGTACCACGCATGAAATAATTGTTCCCAAAAATAGCTTTTTCTTTTTCAATTCAAATACCTCACTTTTATTATTATGCAACGTAACTATACACCGTTATTGTGAAAACAGTGTGTTTTCCATATGTAATTCATTTCATTTGAATCAAATATGTATCATATTTTTTATACACAAATATGAAAAATCTTCTCACTATTTATTAATGAGAAGACTCTTTACGAATGCCTCAAAAACATTTAACGACTAAGGTTACTTAATGATTAAATGTTTTTCCGGTATCCAACTACTTTGTCCGATATCTACCGCATTTTTTACTCTTCCCCACACACGGTAAGATGTTGATCCATCTATATTTCCTTTATAATTAATACATTCAGGCTCTCCATAATAATTCACTCCGTACCCGACAGGATATTTTGAAGAAGCATAATACCATCTCACATCAAAATGTTTTAAATATACCCACTGCTTATCATTCCCTAAGCAAATCATATCTTTATCGCCGCCTCCCCAATAACTGTTTAAAATTAAATACGGGATTTTCTTAGTGATTGCACCTGTATACTGGGGGTTCACAGGATTTTCATATAAATTTATGCCGTATCCATCAGCATATTTTGAAACTGCAATACCAATACCACTTGATTGCTGCAAATCCACTACATTAGATTGATTTTCTTGATTCGAATCTATAAACCAGGAAAGTGACTTATTTCCTATTAATTGATTCAAATCACATTTCCCGATCCCAGGAACATTCCCCGAATCCGTATATTGCCAAATATCACACGGATACGCCGGCTTATTCCCTCCATAACGAGGAATCCATACAAAATCAGCATCAATATTACGCGCTCCAAACGATACATACGTGTGATGCCCAACATATAAACCTACTTTTTTCGCACCTAAACGACGTAATTCATCTATAAATACTTGTGTCCCGCCTTGCATATCTACCATCGTTTGTACTTCAACATCCGCCACCCAAAACGCAGCAGACTTATCGCCACGATTCCAAAAATCTTGTGCCTCTTTCTTTGCATCTGCAATAGAAATAAAACGACAAAATGCATAATTACCAAACGGAACACTATGCTTCTTCATTGCATTCACATAGTTTTGATACATAAAATCCACCGTATTTGAACCATCTTGCACTCTAGCAATAACTAAATCTAGTTGAGGCGCTGCAATTTCCCAATTAATAGTTCCATTCCACTTTGAAATATCAACAATATAACCCATTACAATTCAACTCCTTTTTATTATCATATTCAAAGCTTGTTTTAGCGTAATCCACATATATCTATTACTATCTATCTATAATATAAATAAGAAGAAATCTTTATTTTTTGAAATATATAATCTTTAAAACTACTTCTTTCAATCTCTCCTCTAACTCATATAATTAGGCGTGAAAATATCAATTTATTTAAAATGATTTTTCTGTTGATAATAAAAAATCTTCTATATGTCCTATGTTTATTTGCCTGTACGTAGAAAACCCCTATATGTGAACTATCTTTTTATAATAGTCTAGCCTAACACTCATTGTTTATTTCATTTCTATCTGTAATCAACAATTCCATACGCTATCCAGCCTATTTAAAATTGAGTAAAACTATAATCATTTTACATTTTACCACTGATTTCCAGCCAATAAATTTTGGTACAAAATAATATTAATACATAAAAAAGACATTTCCGATTTTTGAAAATGTCTTTTTGCATCTTAATAAAACAACTTTGGTTCTAAATCTGTATTTTGTAATTGTGGATTTTCACTGCTCATAACGCAACTTGTGGAAAATAAAATTGGGATATCACAAACATCCTCCTGCATTACATCACGAAACACATTTGCAGCAACACCTGTAAACGTTTGACATAGATTTGAAATATCATCATTAAAAAATTGGATCACTTCCGCTTTAAAAACTGGAAATACAACATTCACTCCACCAGGGAACTGAGGTTGTACCACAACTTGTTCAAAATAAGGATTATTCTCTAACGCTACTTGAAATAAATACGCAATTTCAAATGCATCTAGTGGACAAGGAAATGGATTTACAATTTCATTTTCATTATTCGTTTCAATAACGGTTACACTTACATTTCCAAATTGTACAGAAGATTTTAGAAGCGTTGCTAATGCTCTCGCTTTTTCATTACTTAACGCATGCACTAAAATAATATAATTCCCGCCAACCGGAATAAGTGGCCCCACTGTAACTGTTGGATCAACACCAATTGAATTTCTTAGTTCATTAAAATATGTGATCCACAGTGGTGAAAGCTGTGGCTGAGCTTGTACATTTTCTTGCATTCTTTTATTACCTCCTCATACTATTCTTACTACCGTAATATGTATCAGGACATAAAATGCATTAGATAGTTAAATCATTTTTCATATTATATTAATTATACATTTCATAGAGTATTCTCCGCTTTTCCCCACATGTTTATGTACTTATACGACAATGAGGTTCTATATTATAATCAACTTAACAAAGATTTCATATTATATAAATACACCTTAATAATCATTTAAATCAAAAGGTGAAGCACATATAATGTGGAATATTAGGAGCTGATTTCATGAAAAAAAAACCTATCGTGTTCAAAGTTCCACCGAATTCAAAACTAAAAGTTACATTTTTCGGTCCTTGTAACGAAGTAATTACAAATGTTTCTATAATTAATCAACTACTCACCCCTAAATGCCAAACTATCACGCAATATCCAAACTTTAAGAAATATGTACCTGAAGTACGATCATTATCCCATTGTTAGTCCCCATCATGCACGATTTTCACAACTTTTTTACCTAGATTATTTCGAAAGAAAACAACTACATCCCTAAACTAAAATTACTCATTTCATGATATTCCATTGATAATTTATTGATTCTTTACACGTTTTCATTAAACACGCATATATTATCGTATGGAGATTATCCACTCATAAAACCTATCTTTCTTTTGAGCATACTTTTTATGTATGCTCTTTTTTTATATCCATCGTGTGGACTCGACAATAACCTTCTATATATTATACTCTCACTATTACCATTCATTTCTCTTCTATTAAAACATTATATCTAATTCATAAAACACTCATATAATAAACGAAATTAAATCTGATTGCTTATATATTTTAGAAAAACAATAAAAAGCCCACACTATTTAGTGAGGGTCTTAACAAACTTTCTATAAAACATCTACTTATCAACTTCATTCAATTGGAGAAGGAAACCTTGCCGCTTCAAAATGAACAGTATTCAAACCGTTAACGTTTTGTACAATAACGCCATCAATACTACTCTCTGCGAAAATTTCAACTACATCCCCTGCTTCTAATTGAAGAATAGAAGTGACTGAAACATCATTATTAAAAAATACCCCTGTCCCAAAGAAATCATTATCTATAGCTATTGCTGCATTTCCATTTACACGAATTTCTACTCTAGCTCTGTAATTCACATTAATATCATTTGGTGAGAATGTTATATTCCCTAATACACTATACACCCCTCTAGTCTTCGGCATAAAAGTGGATGTTACTGGATTATATTCATTTGCTAAATCAAATTGTTCATTTTGAAATAACACTTTAACAGACGTATTTGCCAGAATAGGTTGATTAACTGTATTCACAGCTCTAAATGCCGACGCTCTTACAAGCTCCTCTTTCTTATTACCACAACAATTTATTTTTACATACTTCCCATCACATTGACTACTTTTCCTATAACAATCATGACTCTTCTTTTTGTACTCGTTACAATACTTACAGTAATAATAAGACGTAGTAAGTCCCCCTTTAAATTTATTATTACATACTATGCAAAATTGATTAGAAAAGCTTGGATGAGCTGTTACTATTATTAATAAAAAAATGAATCCCCACCTGTTTGGTGAGGATCTATTATTAAACTTCTATTCATTTTTAAATTACCTACTTTATTTAGTAGGAGAAGGAAACCTTGCCGCTTCAAAGTGCGAACCATCTTCTAAGGGGCTTAAAACACCATCTATACTACTTTGTGCATAAATCTCAACTATATCTCCTGCATTCAATTGAATGATTGTTGAAACACTTACAACATTTCCAAAACCTATTGGACCAAAAAAGTCATTATCTATAGCTATTGCTGCATTTCCATTCACACGAATTTCTACACGAGCTCTATAATTTAAATTTGTGTCGTTTGGAAAGAAACCAATCGTTCCAATAATAGAATATACGCCTTTCGTCTTCGGCATAAAAATAGACGTTGCTGGATTATACTCATTTGCTAAATCAAATTGTTCATTTTGGAATAACACTTTCACAAAAGTATTAGCAGGAACATTTTGATTTACAGTATTTCTAGCTCTAAATGCTGATGCCCTAACAAGGTTATCCTTGTTGGCATGACACTTACTAGTGTTATTACGACAATCATGTTGCTTCTTTTTATAATCCTTACAATACTTACAGTAGTAATAACAAGACATACTCGTTCCCCTTTCAAGCTTATTACTACATATTATGCAAGATTGATTAGAGAGGTTTGGACTAGCTATTCTTATTTTTAAAAGGGTGCTTTTTACTTGCACCCTTTTGTATTCATTTTATTCCTCTATATTTATAAATTGAATACTGTTCCATATGGAATTGAAGTAAAAGCAATTCCGTATGGTGTAAAATGTTGCGTTGGGTAAAAATACTCCATAGAGGAATAATACGGTTGTATACCTTGCTGCATTTGCATTTGTTGTTGCATTTGCAATGCTTGTTGAACAGCTTGAACTGTACTTTGTGCCCCGCTATACGTTATAGCCGTACCATACGCTGGTCGTATGCCAACTTGAGAATCCACATATGAATAAAACATTAATTTCAACTCACTTCCGAATAAGTTATTACAAAGTATGTTATGTATAATTATTTTAGTGAGTGCTAAAAGCTAGTCTACTAGCCTTTAGCACGTTATTCATTTTAAACTTTTACATTATCACAATATTCAATTGAATATCGCATTTTAAATGGACACCCCATAAGAACATCTCTATTTTGTTGACATATACTTAAAAGAAAAAATATTCTTGAATATTTCACATTAAACATATACTCAAAATCACTTTAAATTTAGAAGCAAATAGTAGTTATCAAGACGTACTTAATATTTTTTTAAAAGGAGGTATTTATGAAATATAATCAAAATTCAAACTCAACAAATCCGTGCGAAAAGTTCCAGGTCCCCTGCTTTATTTCTATATCCCCTTGTGATCAAACTAATTGTTGTACACCTGTCTTTTTCTCAAATTCTCAGCAACAAGAATTATTACAATTAATTAACCAATTAAACGAAGCTATCCTTTCTTTCTTTACAACACCAAATCCAATAACTATTCAAATACTCCAATCAGCATTACAAGCATTAAATGATTTATTAATTGCAGTACAACCAAATACTCCAAATAGAAGTTTAGTCATTCGAACTATAAATCAATTAATTAATTCTCTACCTACTGCATCCCTCACTCAAATCTCAGCACTGTTCCAATTCCTATTCCAAAACTTATCTTCACTTATTAGTTGTTCGAATATTTCAGACCCATTGTTACAACAAACATTCAACTTAATTTTACAAGGAATCTTGAATAGTTCATTATTAAGTAGTACTGGACCTACTGGGCCTACTGGACCAAAAGGGATTCAAGGACCTAAAGGAGCACAGGGGCCTCAAGGTGTGCAAGGGATTCAAGGACCAGAAGGGCCAGAAGGGCCTCAGGGATCTCAAGGTGTGCAAGGAATTCAAGGACCAGAAGGACCAGAAGGATCTCAAGGACCTCAAGGCGTGGAAGGAATTCAAGGGCCTGAAGGACCAGAAGGACCAGAAGGACCTCAAGGTGTGCAAGGGATCCAAGGACCTCAGGGACCACCGGGACCGACTGGTTCTGGGACTGGAATGGGAGTTCCTGGGCCACCGGGACCGACTGGACCTCAGGGGGTGCAAGGGATTCAGGGACCAGAAGGACCGGAAGGGCCTACTGGATCTCAAGGTGTGCAAGGAATTCAAGGACTGGAAGGACCGGAAGGGCCTACTGGACCTCAAGGTGTGCAAGGGATTCAAGGACCAGAAGGGGCGGAAGGGCCTACTGGACCTCAAGGTGTGCAAGGGATTCAGGGACCAGAAGGACCACCGGGACCGACTGGAGATTGTGAATGTCCAACAGGTCCAACAGGTCCGACTGGACCAACTGGACCAACCGGACCTGCATGTAATTTCCTTGTTTATGTTACAAACGCAGGAACCATAGATGATCCTGCAGATGATACAGTATCAGTAATCAACACCGGAACTAATACAGTCGTTGCTACAATTACTGTAGATAATGCACCTCTTGAAGTAACGGTTTCACCAAATGGGACTCGCGCTTATGTTACTAATATTTTTTCTAATACCGTTTCCGTTATTGATACTGCCACTAATACAGTTGTTGCTACCATCCCAGTTGGATCTAATCCGATTGGCGTAGCTGTTTCTCCAAATAACACAACTGTTTATGTTGGAAATCATGGTAATAATACTGTTTCTGTTATTAATGCTGCTACTAACACAGTTATTGATACTATTCCTGTTGGCAACGCTCCGCAAGGAATCACTGTTTCTCCAAATGGAGCCTTTGCATATGTTGCAAACGAATTAAGTAACACAATTTCCGTTATAAATACTGCGACAAATACAGTTAGCGCTACCATCCCTGTTGGTATTCGCCCTAGGATAATCGTCTTCACACTAGATGGCACTCGTGCGTATGTCACAAATCAAAATAGCAATACCGTTTCTGTTATTAACACCGCTACCAATTCCGTTATTGATACAATTAACGTAGGTACCGAACCTGTTGGTATTGCTATTACACCAGATGGCACCCGTATTTATGTTGTAAATAAAGTTAGCGATAATGTATCAGTAATAAACGTGGCGACAAATACTGTAATTGATACAATTCCTGTTGCTCTATCCCCTGATCAAGTAACTATCATACCAGATGGCACTCGTGCCTATGTTACAAATCAAGCTAGTAATACTGTCTCTGTCATAAATACTACGACAAATACGGTTATTGATACGGTCCCAGTAGGTGTTGCTCCAACTGGTATAGCAACCGGAACTATTTGCGAATAATATAAAGAAAGAACAGCGAGACATTAAACATGTCTCGCTGTTCTTTCTTTATTGAGCTTCTTATACACGTTCACAGTCTATGCTTATTTTCCCTAACTATCCCAATTTACCCATCTCCTGATAATTAATTCCTTTACAAAATAAAAAGCAGCTTTTAGGCTACTTTAAATTGCTTTTATCCCCAAGAGAAATGATATATATATTCTCCGGTTACACTTTCATTAATCCCAGTAATCCTTACAAATCGCATTAAGTCCGCTCCTTGAAGAAAATACATCGTAAGTGTAACTGGTACCTGTGACCACATAAATTGATAAAGCTCGTTCACTCTCTGCTTTGTTGAAACAGTTACATCATATACAGGACCATTATTCCACGCAGAGGTTTGAACTGAAGTGAACGGAAGGTCTTTCCCATTTACCACTATTCTTGCTACACTTTGAGTTATGTCCACAACAATCTCCTCCGCTATTCCAAAATTAGACCTGTTTCCATACTCATATTCTTATAAATATTCGTAGCTTTAATAAATGCTTGAGGAAAACCTCTATTCAAATTAATTTATTTTATAAAATAAAAAAGCAGCCTACTCATCATACGAGTAGGCCTCTTTTTTCGCTTTACATAGGCTTATTTGTATTTACATAGTATGTTTACTTAACAGTATATGCCCAGCCTTTACGGTCAAGATAATCAGTGAATGCTTTTAATTGAGTATCGCTAGTTGGATCAGTTACAGGATAAACATAGCCATCACTTCTAAGAATTAAGTTACCTGTCATCTTAACTGAGTTTAAAGCACTTACTAATTCAGCCAAGTTTTCTTTACCTATTCCACCAACTTCGACAATATTACGTTTTTGAGGTGGTTGGCTACCTCCACCAGATTGTCCAGTTAAAGCAAAAACGATTGAATTAGCGATTTTATCAACATCCCATTTTGCCATATCGGAATCATTATCAATGAATCCTAATTCGATAAGAATAGCTGGTGCTTTAGTCCCATTCAATACTGCTAAATCTTTACGTTGTTTCGCACCACGATCACGCCATCCAATATCTTTTGCTAGTTGAGCTGAAATTTTAGACGCTAGTTCATTCTGATCATAATACAGCACTTCAACACCCTGCCCAGTCCCATCACTTGCATTAAGGTGAAAAGCAATAGCTAAATCTACAACATGTGAATTACTATTACGAATAATATTATTTAAATTTTGAGCTTGAGTGCTTCCTACTTCGTCCGTATCATCATAGACTGTGTGTCCTAAAGCTTTTAACTTGGCTGCAACCGCATCTTTAACTTGACGATCCAAAACATGCTCTTTCCGATTTCCCCAGTTAGCCCCTTGTACAATACTATTGTGTCCTCCATGTAAACTATAACGTGCCATTACTCAACATCTCCTTTTTTATTAGTATATTCAGAGATTTTCTCATGGTCTGTCCATATACCTAAGTCCATACCAAGTGCAGACAAATAAGGCACCAATTCATCTAAAATCTTTTCGCATACCGAATTTAATATAATAAAATTCAAGTAAAGAAAAAACCGCAACCCATTTTTTCAGTTACGGAATCTTTTTTGTATTCTCTTTTGAAAAATTCATTATGAATCACTCTCACTTTCTAATTATCTAGTCCATTTAGTTTTAATGTCACTCTATTAACGATACTTCCCCATAAATATCTAAAGAAATTTCTAATCATGCCATCCCAGCTACTTGCAAAAAATGAAGAAAAAGCTTATAAAGAAAAGTGAGGTTCCTGATATTCGGTTTCATGATCTAAAGCAATCCCTTAACATTAATGTTGCAATAATGTATTTAACTAAAGATCGTAAGCGAATGATTAGGACATGAAAGAGTAGGCAACACATTAGACACCTACTCACAAGTTGTACCAGACCTACAAGAAAAAGCAGTCGAAGATTTTGCAAACAATCTATTTCAAAAATACTAATGTTTGCAATTACGGATTTCGCATACAAATACTAGCTTATCCGTGTAACATTGAGAGGAGTCAAAAACATGAGAGAAATCAAGTCTGAAAGAGAATTCAAAGACATCATCGCAAGTGAGGAGCCAGTAGTTGTTAAGTTCTTTACTACATGGTGCCCAGATTGTGTACGCATGGACAACTTTATCGGAGAGGTAATGGAAGAGTTCAATAAGTTTGAATGGTATTCTATTAATAAAGATGAGTTCCCAAGTATCGCTGAAGAGTATCAAGTAATGGGTATTCCAAGTTTACTTGTATATCAAAATGGCGAGAAGCTAGGCCACTTACATAGTGCTAATGCAAAAACTGAAGAGCAAGTTACTGAGTTTTTAGAAGCATACTAAGATGAAAATCCTCTGAAAAATATTTTTCAGAGGATTTTCATCTTTTTTCACAATTATTGTCGTAGCTCTTTCTTCATGACCAATGTACATAATTACACTCCTTTCCCCCTTCATCCCCTAAGTATAGATGTATACGTTCGTATCACCACTTTCATATGTAATTAATATATCGTATTGTGGTATTTCGCCACTTTCCTTTTGTTTTTTCATTTCAATCCACAAGTTATGAACCCCATTCATTATTTGTTTGTTTTCTATGTTCATTACATATCTTTCATTTAATCCACCGTATCCTTTACATGTAGATATTGATCATTTAGAAATATAATACTTCTTCACAATTTCATCATTTGATGAATTACATCCAGTCATTATTAGAAAAATACATAGTAAGAAAAGTATTCGTTTCTACATCCACCTACCATCTTATCCCTTTCATTGTGAATGATTCCCAATTATATTCATACCCTCACTTTGTACTTTTCAACATATTTTTCCTTCACGAAACTTTGTTACCCCCTACTTAAAAAGCTATAAAGTGTCAACAATGTTTGTATAGACCCACACGAGTTTCATTTGATACTCTATGTATAGAAAGAAATTCCTTTAAAGAAAGGTGCGTGATTAAAATGGATACTCTTTCTCATAAAGAAGCTGATAAAGGTGCTATTGTCAGCATTATGGCCTACATATTTTTATCCTCTATGAAAATTATCATCAGTTATATTACCCTCTCTAGCGCATTACGTGCTGACGGTTTGAATAACTTAACGGATATTGGTGCCTCTTTAGCAATATTAATCGGTTTAAAAATTTCTCGTAAACCTCGAGATCCAGATCATCCATATGGGCATTCGCGTGCAGAACAAATAGCTTCGCTTGTTGCTTCTTTCATTATGGCAACGGTCGGATTAGAAGTTGTTATTAGTGCCATTCAATCATTTTTAAATCCGAAACAAGCTGCGCCCAATGTACTTGCTGCATGGGTAGCTTTATTTTCTGCTGTCGTTATGTACTGTGTATTTAGGTATACGAAAAAGATTGCACTTCGAACAAAGAGTAAATCATTAGAAGCTGCCGCAAAGGATAATTTATCAGATGCGCTCGTAAGTATTGGTACAGTTGTAGGCATTGTCGGCTCACAGTTCCAAATGCCTATTTTAGATCCTATTGCCGCTCTAATTGTCGGCCTTATTATTTGTAAAACTGCATGGGAAATTTTCGTAGAAGCTTCTCATATGCTAACAGATGGCATTGATCCTAATAAAATGGAAGAATATGCTGATGCTATTGAGCATATTTCTGGTGTGGAAAACATTGTAGATATTCGAGCGCGTATGTACGGGAATCAAACGTACGTTGATATTACAATCGAGGTAGACGCTCGTATGGATGTTGGAGAAAGTCACTGTATTACTGACAACATCGAAGCCATGCTTCGAAAAAAATTCGGAATTTACCATGCCCACATTCATGTTGAACCAATGGAAAAAGAACCTATTATGACATAGGTTCTTTTTTTATAAACGCTTTATGAAATATAACACATAAAACGAGCCAGCTACCGCCAGCTGCCCATCCTGCTAATATGTCAGATGGAAAATGCACGCCAAGATATATTCGGCTAACTGAAATAGATAATACAACAAAGCTTGCTATAAGAATAATCAACAGTTTTTTATGCAATGAAATACGCTCTTCAGTAATTGTGACGTATGCAATAAATCCTAAAAAAGCAGTAGCATTCATCGTATGACCGCTCGGAAAACTATATCCAGTTGCAGTAACAAGCTGCGTTACATCAGGTCTTGCCCGTTCATACCATAGTTTAAGCATACTGTTTAAATAACGAGATCCGTAGTAATTAATTGTTAGAAGTAATGCACTAAGCAACTTTTTTCTAACGAGAAAATACATTACAAGAATAATGAGTAACGGAAAATATATTCTTTTGGAACCGATAAAGGACACCCAAGTAAAATAGGTTGTCAAATAATCGTTTCGAAAACTTTGAATAAAGTGTGCGACTATATTGTCAAATTTCTCAATACAAGCGGTATGATACGAAAGTGATAGTGCGACAAAACAAATGAGTAGAGTAAAGCTTAACAAGTATAAATGTCGATATCGTTTCACATACATAACCTCACTATGCAAAAAAATGGAGCGGTTGTTTTAGTTTTCCTCTCCATTTCTTTTTTATGCATAGTTTATTAAAAAATATAATTATTAATTTTTTGCTGCATCGTTGGGATATCTTCATTCGTTACTGTAAAGCGAATAACCTTCTCATCCAGATCAAGTGCTTCTGCAAATAAACCTGCCAATCCACGTGATTTTCTATCTACTTCCATAATGATTTCTAACCGATCGTGGGAACTTGGCAAGATTAATAATTCTAATTCATCTAATTTCCCATAATACTGTCCTGAAACAGGAATAAACTCAAACTCTTGTGCGAATGGTACTTGCTTACGTAATCGATATGGTAATTCTTCGCATTCTATATGACGCGCTTTAAAACCTAATTGATTTACACTTTCTAATACACTGTTCAATAGTGCATTTGGCAACACTTGAATGTAATCACGGTCACTTGGATCAATACTATTTTTAATATCAAGGCCTGTATGAACCCAAACCGTTTTCATTCCAAGTGTTAGTGGTGCTTCAATTGGCATCTTAAATGAAAATGGAATTTCTTTCTTTTCATTTGGCTCTACAGAAAATGGATCTGTTAAACGAACTCGCTCTAAGTCAAACGTTGCTGTTACTTTTTTATCATCCACTTCTCTTACATATGATGTAGATAACGTTAAGTAAATGCTTTCAATTTGTTGGCTAACTGATCCCCCAGTTATACGAACCTTCCCTACTATCGTTTCTCCAACTACATACTCCTCTTTTTCAAGAACAGTGTCTACTTTTGCACTACCAATGCCAACACTCGCTAAAAACTTTTGAAACATGGAGTCTCCATCCTTTCTAAAGCAAAAGCTATATCTTTTTTTAAATCTTGTACATTCTCATAGTACGGTGTTTTTATTTGTAACATTCGCATCAATATTTCACGATTATCATTTTTCAAAGTTAACTCTTCATACCATGGCTTTTCATGTTTTTCAATCGATTCATATCCTGCATATAATAAAAATAACGAGAAATGGCCAAGCGCATAAAAATCGCTACGAAAGTGAACTTCTCGCATCAAAGCTTGTTCACCTTCATACGTTGTAGCTCGCTCATCACCCTCACCTTTATATTTAGCTAATCCAAAATCAATAATACTAATTTGATTTTCTTTCATTAATATGTTCGGAATACGTAAATCTCGGTGAATAATACCTTTACTATGAAAAACTGAAACAATTCCTAATATTTCATATAAAATTTCAAAAACTTCACGTTCATTATATACACGCCCATCTGAGAAAATATAATCTTCAAAATTTTCACCAGGCATATATTCCATCACAAAAAAGCTTTTTTTCTCCCATAAGAACTGATCATAGAGACTAGGAATTGCTTGATGATTCAATGTTTGTAAAATCATTTTCTCTTGCTCAAATGATTTTCTACCAGACTCATATCTTTGTTTACTTTGTCTTAACTGTTTTAAGACTTTATATCTATTTATTTGTAAATCATTAACGACATATGTAACCCCATAACTGCCCATTCCAATTACTGATTCAATTTTATAACGTTCTGCTACAATTGTATTTTTTCGCAGTGGTCTATCAAATAAAGCTAGTACACGATGCCATTTCATCAGCTACTTGAAAAGAAGCTACGGCTTTTACGTTTTCTTTTATAATGTTGGTGTCCATAACCAGAAGAACGTCGCTTATAGTCACTACTTGAATAAGAGCGCCCTCTATGACGATAATCACTACTCGAATACGAACGATTTTTTTTCTTTCCTAATAAAGAATCAATAATTTTTTTGAACATCCCTTCACCTCTTTAGTAAAATTTTCTCTTAATTATACCAATAATTTATAAGCACATTTGTGACAAGTTTGTAAAGAGTAAAAAACGACGAGTTTAGCCCGCCGTTACTTTCAATCTTCCTCTTCATCAAAAACTTCGTCAATCATGCATTTCTCTAATAAATACTCGAATGTAATATCTGCGAGATCTTCAATTTCCTCTCGCTTTGGGACGTATCCCCTTTCAATTAGTTGCTCATAAAAAAACTCCGCAATCTCTTCCGTATCAATTACGACTTCAATTTCCTTCATGAGCATCACTCCTTTATTTCTGTTTTATGAAAAAATCTCAAAATTATGTATATGAGATTAGAAAAATAGTTTTTCTTTTTTTATAGGTCATATCATTTGGACGAGGTGCATACGATGGTAGTACAAGCTATCCAAAAGGGGGAAATAATAATGGAATACCAATACGAAGTAGAACAAACAAAAGAAGAGTTCATGCATGAAGATCAATGGGCAGACTCTCTTATTAAATGGCTTTTTATTTTTTTAATAATTGTAGGCATACCTTATACTGCATATGTTGTTGTTCAATTTATTCTCTCTGTCTAGTTAACTATTTTTTCTCTGTCAATTTAACTAAATAATTATGAACAACATCCATAACAATTTTATATTCTTCATCTTTAAATGTATCAAATAACAATTGATAATCGTTATAAATATCAAGTAACCCATCTATGATTTCTTGACGATTTGTCTTAACACTCACTTTTTTCGAGTTGTTAATTGACTTTAATTTTCCTAAATCCAATTTATTCATGCCGGCTTTATCTTGTTTCATTTTCTTCAAAATTGCATTTGCCGTTTGAGCATTGGCAAGTAAAGTTAAATCTGATTCATCCGCTTCTAACCATTCACCATCCGTAATTCGTGATAACTCATATATCGTATCTTCCCATGCGTCATTTTTGTATCTCCATACCTCTGTACGAAAACCAACAATACGGAAAACATCTTTATCATATCCAGTCACTTGCACGAGATCACCAAAGGTGAAATTATAATTTAATTCAATCCACTCCGTATCGCCCTTTTTCATTTCTTGCTCTGTAACGTGCTGCAATGTTTGTTCTACATAAAATCCATCGTGATTATTGACTTCGTATACATAAACCCCATCTAAAACTTTCATATTTGTGATTTTACCAACGGTTCCATATAGCGTAATCACGACTATGTCCCCTACGTTGTATTTAGGTTGTTTTTTTCTTGCCATCTCTATCTCTCCTTTTTTTGACGTCGTGATTTTGATAACAGTATATGCAACCTACTTAAAAACGCTTATCACAGAAGCTTATATTCATAAATTTTTTCGATAAAAAAATATCACTACATAAAATTTATGTGAAACGCAAAAAAAGCTAGTAAATAGACTAGCTTTAAATCAAGACATTTCATATAAAAAAACATACAGAATACTTCACTTTCAAAAAGTAATGTATTCTGTATGTTTTCAAATCGTTTTTATCCTTCTTGTATGTATAAATTCCACGCTTCATCAAATATAGACATACTTTCTAGCATTCCACTTAACTCTAAGTATGAACTAATTTCATCATAGTCTTCAGATTGCTTCGGAAAACTTAAATCATCATACATTGCCTCTGCTAAATCTGAAATTTCATTTCTAAATAAAGCTGCGCGATGCTTCATCATATAATGGTAAAATGTCTTTTTCAAAAATATTCCCTGCCTTTCTAACTTGGGTACATTATACAAGGCAAAAAAGAAAAAAACCAGCATAAAAGCTGGTTAAAAGTCGAAATAATTTCTTTTTAATAGTCTTGGTCTTCCCATTAACTCTTCATATGTTAGTTGTTTTGGCAAATCTTTCGTATAAATTAAAAACAACTGATCTTCAATTTCTTTTACAGTATGGTCTGCTTGATAGTCCATTCCACATGAGGAACAAGAAATACATGGTGTCTTTTGGATTTCAATGGCTTTCGTACCATCTGGTAGTTCCCAATACACAGTATTCAAGCTTTCTTTCGCTTCTGTACTGTCACACCACATACAATTCATACTGCATCACCCTCAGTTTTTTTGTCGTTTTCTTCTAATTTAGCCATTTGCGATTGATATTTTTTATCTTTTAATTGGTCTCGCTTATCACGTTTATCTTTTAAAGATGCATGCGTATCATTATCTTCATAGTCTTTACGACGGTTCATACGCTGTAAATCATCTGGAACAAGGTTAAATTTCTTATCGCTCATAAGACCTGCAATACCAACATCTGAACGTTTTTCTTCATAGTTCGGATAAATTTCTTTAAAGTAACCTTCAGCTCTTCCTGGAATGTAGCTCTCTGGTTCTGGATACGTCGTAATAACCCCTTCAAAGTTACGAAGTACAACTTTATCCGCACTTTGTGAAATTAAATAGTTTGGCTGAAGCGCAATTTTTCCGCCTCCGCCCGGTGCATCCACAACGAATGTCGGTACTGCATAGCCAGAAGTATGTCCACGTAAGCCTTCAATAATTTCAAGACCTTTAGAAACTGGTGCACGGAAATGTCCAATACCTTCAGATAAGTCACATTGGTAAATATAATATGGACGTACACGGATTTTTACTAAGTCATGCATTAGCTTTTTCATAATTGGAACGCTATCGTTAATACCTGCTAAAATTACCGCTTGGTTTCCAATTGGAACACCCGCGTTCGCTAGCATTTCACATGCTTTTTTCGATTCCTCTGTAATTTCAATAGAAGTGTTGAAATGTGTATTTAACCATACTGGATGGTACTTTTTAATAATGTTACATAAGTTTTCTGTAATACGTTGCGGGAATACTACTGGTGCTCTCGTTCCGATACGAATAATTTCAACATGCGGAATCTCTCGTAAATTTTTTAATACGTATTCTAAAATTTTATCATTAATTAGAAGACCGTCACCACCAGAGATTAAAACGTCACGTACTTGTGGTGTTTCACTAATATAAGCAATCGCATCGTCTAATTGTTTCTTCGGTACACCCATTCCAATTTGTCCACTAAAACGACGGCGTGTACAGTAACGACAATACATAGAACATTGATTCGTTACTAAGAATAATACGCGGTCAGGATAACGATGTGTTAGCCCTGGAACTGGTGAATCTTCATCTTCATGAAGTGGATCTTCTAAATCATATTTCGTTTTATATAACTCTTCCGAGATCGGTACAGATTGCATCCGAATCGGACAGCGTGGGTCATCAGGATTCATTAGCCAAGCATAATACGGTGTAATATTTAACGGGATCGTTTTCGTTGAAATTTTAACGCCCTCTTCTTCTTCAGGTGTTAAGTTAATCACTTTCCTTAAGTCATCTAACGTTTTGATCGTATTCGTTAATTGCCAAACCCAATCATTCCATTGCTCTTCAGTAACATCTTTCCATAATTCGATATCCTTCCAGTGACGATTTGGTTTGTATACATCATGTAACATTGCTATTCCCCCTTTTTATACGCTCATCCTTTATATAAGCAATTGTTATGCCAACTTCATATTCTTGATAAGTAAATGTGCGAAATACCCTATTATATAGGAGAAAAAATATTTTCAAGTGCAGTAATAACAGAATATTAACTATCATATTCATTACCTTTTATATATGTAAACGTTCTTTTATTGGTGCAAACACACAAAAACCGCCGATTATTCGGCGGTTTTGTCGTACTTACTCAGTTTATATTGAAGCGTTTGACGCGGAATACCTAACATTTTTGCTGCTTGCAAAATATTTCCTTCCGTTTCAATCAACGCTTGGTCTATTAATTCCTTTTCTGTTTGATGAAGAGCTTCCCGAAGCGGTAATATACTTTTCTTCTTTGGAAGTTTCTCTTTCTTAAATATACGAGGTAAACAATTTGCGGTTAATGCATTTCCTTCCGCAATAATGACAGCATGTTCAATTGTATGTTTTAACTCACGAACATTTCCAGGCCATTGATAAGCTTGTAGTCTTTCTTTCGCTTCCTTATCAATTTGAAGTACACCTTTTTTATAGCTTTTATTATATTCTTTCAAGAAATAAGAAGCTAATAGTAATACATCCTCAGTTCTTTCACGTAGTGGCGGGATATATAATGAAAACACATTTAATCTATAATATAAATCAGTGCGAATTTTATTTTCTCGTAAACATACTTCTGGCGGCTGATTCATCGCGGTAATCACGCGAACATCTACTTTCCTCGTCTTATTATCACCGATTCGTCTAATGACTCCATCCTCTAATACACGTAGCATTTTCGCTTGTAAATCGAGCGGCATTGAATTCAGTTCATCTAAAAATAATGTTCCTCCATCTACAAGTTCAAATAAGCCTGCCCGTTCAATCGCCCCTGTATAGCTACCTTTTGTCGTTCCAAACAGTAAGCTTTCTAATAGTGATTCTGGTAAAGCTGCACAGTTTTGTGCAATAAATGGCTTGTTTTTTCTTTTAGAAGCTTCATGAATTGCTTGCACGAACAGTTCTTTTCCTGTTCCCGTTTCACCATATATTAAAACGTTTGCATCTGTTGGCGCTACTTTTTGCGCTAACTCTTTCGTCTGTTTAAAGCGAGAATCATTTGTCACTATCGTCTCAAATGCAGCATGCTTTTTAATCACTTTTTTTCTAGACGATCGCTTTATTTTCGACTGTAAATCGACAATGGTATCAGTTAGCTTTTGAATTGTAGAGTAATCTTTCGCAATTTCAACAGCACCAGCAATATTCCCATCTATAAAAATAGGTAACGTCGTATTTACGGTACAAACATCTTCTCCATTTAAATTTTGATAATGTTGCACTTGATGTACAATTGGTTTTTTTGTATCTAAAACTTTCATCAATGTACTCGTTTCCCTAGTTAAAGATGGGAACGCCTCTAACAAATGCTTTCCTAACACTTTTTCAATTTTGGATCCATCGTGTTTCGCAGCAACTGTATTGTAAAAAATTGTAATACCATTTTCATCTACTGCGTGTATAGCCTCATCAATACTGCCCAAAATCGCTTCAATGACTTCTTGTGTCGAAACTGCTAGCAATGTCATCCCCCCTTTTGCCGAAAATTCAGCAAATACTATGCCGAATTTCCGGCATACCTATGTGCGATTATAAGCATGACGATTCCGTTCTAATATTTTGATGAAATTTATTTTTGATTAGATAAAGTAAAACTTTAATTAGTCGGGCTTTTACGAGCAGCCAGATTCCCACCTAACTTTTTTACTTTACAGCCGAATTTTGAGGCGGGAGCCTTCATGCTTTCGAATAGCTAGATAAATCTTTTACCCATATATTCATATCTTCCAACTTATCGAAAATGTAGCAATTGTTCGCCAGTCTTCCTGTATATGTATAGCCTAACTGATGAAAGGCAGCATTCATACCGAAAGATAGCGATCGAGCAATTGTATAGGAACAGAAAATAGATTTTTCTTGAAGCTCTTCTTCTAACTTAATGAGCAAACTTTTCATAAACCCATGTTTACGATATTCAGGTAAAGTAGCACAATTCGTTAATTCTGCATTGCCTTCCTTTACGTTCATTTCTGCAGACGCTGTACTAATGATTTTCCCCTCAAATTCATATACGTAGTAAATTGTATCGTCTTCTTTCATCGTCTGTAATACATAACTCGCTTCATTTAAAGGTGTCGGATACACTTCAAATACTTTTCCAAAGACAGTTGCTAATTCTTCTGCATCTTCTTCAGTCGCTTTTCTTAACAGAAATTTCTCCGGGACTACTTTTTCTTTTACTTCTTTTGCTTTTACACCACTTAAAATAGTATCTTCCTCAGACCAATGAATACTATTTCGTCTTTCATCATTATTATATTTCACAAAGAAGTATGCATCGTGTCCTTGAAAATAATGAGGTATCGTCGCTTCCAATAAGAAACCGAAAGAGAGCCATGTTGAAACATGCTCTCCCTTTCCTTTAATAATACATTTAGTGAAAGAATGTTTCTTTGCTAGTCCGTCAATTGTCTGTATAATACTTTCAACATTTCCTGTATAGTGATCTATTCGAATACGTTTATTAAAATAATCTAAAACTCCTTCTACTGTATGGCAATTTGTCTGCTCTCTAAAAGATTCATAGTATTTCATTTTTTCACCTCACACCAATCTAGTAATGTACATGCAATAATTTTTGCGGCAGCTATCATTTTATCAATTTCTATATATTCGTTTGGATAGTGTGCTACTTTCGTCTCTCCTGGACCAAATACTATCGTTGGTACACCTGAGATTTGTGTAAATAAACCTCCATCAGTCCCCCACGGAGATGCTTCAATCATTGGTTCCTTCCCTTCAATTTCAACAAAGTTATGCTGAAGTGTTGTAATTAACTCATGGTTTTCTTCTAGTTCACCAGGAACCCATCTCGCTCCAAACCATTCTACTTCTACTGGATTTTCAACAAACCAATTGTCCACATCATGTAATTCAGCGATCCAACTCTCAAACTCTTCTTTTGCTGCCTCTATAGTCTCATTCGGCGCAATACCATATCTTCCTTCTAAAATTAACGAATCAGGAACAGAACTTGGCCAGCTACCACCTTCAATTTTTCCAATATTAATTGGAATTGGAATCGGAATTCCTTTAAATAACGGATCAGTAATTCGACCATTTCTCTTCTCTTCTAATTTTCTCAAATGATCTATAACAAACATGCTTTTTTCAATTGCACTTACTCCTTCATAACGTGTACCACCGTGTGCAGCTTTCCCTTTTACATGTAGACGGAACCACATTGACCCTTGTTGCTTCGGGAAAAACTTCATATTAGTCGGTTCTGGAATAATGACACCATCTGCCTTATATCCTCGTAATATAGTCGCTAATGTCCCTGCCCCGCCACTTTCTTCTTCTATGACACTTTGAAAATAAATATCTCCTTTTAAATCAACACCAGATTCAATAATCGCTTCCATCGCAAGCATAAGTGCGACATTGCCGCCTTTCATATCCGTCGTTCCGCGGCCATATATACGATTCCCTATTTTCTCACCACTATATGGGTGATGGTCCCATTGATTCACATCGCCTTCTGGTACTACATCAATATGCCCATTTAATATCATAGATTTTCCATCGCCGCTTCCTTTTAAAGTTGCCACAATGTTCGGGCTGTCTGAAAAACTTGTACGTGGTGATACAAAATAAGGGTGATCTTTCATTTTAGAAAAAGATGGTTCCCAAATATCAAGATCTAAACCTAGCTCACGTAATTTTTCAATCACAATTGCCTGCGCACCACTTTCATCACCAGATACGCTTTTTTCTTGAATTAACCGTGTTAAAAATTTCACACTTTCCTCTTCATGACTCTCAATATAATCACAAACTTGCTTTTTTAATTGCTTCATATATTACATCTCCCCTCATTCAATAACTAGTAAGTTAGAGCCAATTTGAAACTCAGCTTCCGTATGTCGCTTTATATCTTCTACTGTATACGGGCTCATTAATTCTTGTAAAATGAGTCCACTCGAAGTCACTTCCATAACCGCCATATCTGTAATAATTAAATCTACACATTTCTTTGACGTTAATGGCAATGTACACTCTGAAACAATTTTTGCATTTCCGTATTTATCAACATGATTCATCACAACAACGACACGCTTCGCTTTTTGTGCTAAATCCATCGCTCCCCCAATACCGGGCACACGTTTCCCTGGTACAATCCAGTTTGCTAAATCTCCATTCTCACTCACTTGTAATGACCCAAGAATCGTTATATCTAGTAAACCTTTTCGAATCATCCCAAACGCAGTGCAGCTATCAAAATAACTCGCTCCTGTAATAAGCGAAGTCGGTAAACCTGCTGCATTACATAAATTCTCGTCTTCATTCCCTTTACTTGGCGTTGGCCCCATACCGACGATTCCATTTTCTGCATGAAACATTACATTTATATCGTCAGGCAAATGATTCGGTATAAGCGATGGAATGCCAATACCTAAATTTACAATCATGCCATTTTGTATTTCTTTCGCCGCACGCCTAGCAATCTTATCTCTCACTTCTACGCCCATACCCATTTCCAATTCACTCCTTCCGACGGTACGATATAATTTACGAAAACACCTGGAACGACAATTTCCTCAGGATCTAAACTTCCAAGTGGAACAATTTCTTCTGCTTCTACAATCGTTATGTTCCCAGCCATAGCAACATGAGGATTCATATTCCGCGCACTTTTGTCGAATACAAGATTACCAAACGGATCAGCTTTTTTCGCATAAACAATCGCAACTTCAGCAGTTAATGCAGTTTCAACTAAGTATATCTTGCCATTCATTTCGACTGTTCGTTTTCCATCTTCAACAATCGTATCAACACCAACATCAACTAAAACACCACCAAGCCCTACGCCTCCAGCGCGAATACGCTCTGCTAATGTTCCTTGCGGGGAAAACTCAATTTGTAATCGTCCTTCATTTAACTGTCTTCCTGCATTTGGATTTGAACCAATATGGGAAGTAACTAAAGACTTAACCCGTTCATTTGTAACAAGACGACCGATTCCTACATCAGGAAAGCCCGTGTCATTTCCTATTAAATTTAAATTTGTAACTCCCTTTTCTAAAATAGCCTGTATTAAAGTTGGAGGGGATCCAATCCCCCCAAACCCTCCAAACATTAATGTCATATCATCATGGAACAAAGAAATTACTTCCTCTATCTCTTTTAATTTATTGAATGTATTTGTAATTGTTGTCATACGATACTATGCCCTCCTTTTTGCATCATCTCTTCTACACTTTTTGCAAAAATTGAAAGTAATTCATCTAACTCGGAATATGTAGTTGTCATCGGCGGTGCCACAAGCAGTGCGCTATCTTCTTTTCCTGCTTGCCCTGAAACAGCTTGGTATAAAAGAAGACCATTTTTAGCTGCAACCGAAATAAGCTCCGAAGCTTTTGTAAACGGTTGCAATTCTATTCCGATCAGCAACCCTTTTCCACGCACATCCGCAATAATTGTCGATTGTTGCTGAACTTTCTGTAGTCCCTTAATTAAATATTCTCCCTTTTCCGCTGTTTTTTCAGGTAGATTATGTTTCTCCATGTATTCAATAACAGCTAGAGCCGTTGCTGCAGATAATGGATTTGCACTTAGCGTATGACCACTCATAACAGAACGTGACCCACGTAAAATCGGCTCCATAACTCGGTCACTAACAATCGTCGCAGCCATTGGTGTATATCCCGCTCCTAATCCCTTACCAAGCGTCATAATATCCGGTTCTACACCCCAATGCTCCATCGCAAACCATGCACCAGTACGACCAAGCCCAGTCATTACTTCATCCGCAATGAATAAAATATCGTAATGACTACAAATATCTTTAATCACTTTATAATATTCTTTCGGCGGTACAACCGCACCGCCAGCTGCTCCGATAATCGGTTCAGCAATAAAAGCTGCAATATGCTCCGCACCAATTCTTTCAATTGATCTTTCTAGTTCAGTTGCACAAGCAAGCTGACAAGTTGGATATACCTTTTGTACAGGGCACCTGAAACAATATGGGGCTGGAATAGTTGGATAATCTTCCAAAATAGATACGAAACGTTGTCTGCGCAGCGGATGCCCAGACATTGATAAGGCTCCCATCGTAATACCGTGATAGCTCATCCAGCGTGACAAAATTTTATGTTTCCCTTGAATACCGCGCTCCTGAAAATGCTGAATTGCAATTTTCATAGCTGTTTCATTTGCTTCCGTACCACTATTTACGAAAAAGCTCCAGTTCAAATCTCCTACACTTAAATCACTTAACTTCTTCGCTAGTTTTTCAGCTGGTTCACTCGTAAACTGTGATCTATATACGAAAGCAATCTCCTCTGCTTGCTTTTTAATAACATCTGCAATCTCCTTTACGCCATGTCCAATACCTGCCGTAATTGCTCCTGACGAACCATCAAAATATTTATTTCCGTTCTGGTCATACAAATATACACCTTTTCCATGTGAAATCATTGGATACGGCTGACCAACAAGTGGTTTAATTAAGTAATCGCGCATAGCGCTCCCCCATTTCTTCAATTTGTATATGTATATGAAGAAAATTGACGTTTCTTTCATAAAAAAGAATCCTCTGCACAAGCAGTGAATTTATCAAAATACTATTATAAAATATACAAATGAGTGCTAATAAATGTTTTGAAAACAGAAAATTCAGAACTTAAAACGAAGACCAATCCTTATCTATACGCTCAAATAACCCTCCCTTATATAAAAGTAACGTATTACTAAATGTTTTCCTAACATAATGCCAGCTTCCCTCAAATGCCGACATTGTGTAAACTTCGACGGAACTCCCTTTAAACTCCTTCCTATTATCCTACTTTAAATTGCATATTCCCAAAAAAATTTCGACAATTATCTCGCCGCAATGATAACAATCTTTTTATAGAAACTAATTTTCCACATTTAATATTTTCAGTTTATACATAAAAAAAGAACCGATTAACCACATTAATCAGTTCGGCACGACGCTCTTTTATCAATATTACTGGGACTCGCTAAAATAAATCAAAAAACCATACGTTTTACGAATTCAATAGTCATATAACGATTTTTCACACAAATTCCTTCATAACTTCATTCACAATCATAATCGGGATATCCCCATCCCAAGGTGCCACTCCTTCCACCGAAGTTAAACTACCTTTCCTTTATAAATTATGTAGGACAATTATCCCTTTGTATGTGTGTTTGCCTATAAATTAAAAAATCCCTTTACTAAAAATTTTTTATACATGTATTCGATACGTTGATTGAAATGCCCTTATAATTTAGTCTTTTTATATTTTTATTACTCCTAGTAAATATAAGCTTCTATTCAACTTAACTAACTCCATATACAACTCTTTTAGCACCACTTTACTAGCCAATAATACTCAGACATACTTCTCCCAAAATATGTTTTTAATCTTTTACTTTTCCCATTCAGAAATACAAGTTTTTCGCATAACCTCTTTCTCACTTCGCATATAGTTTTAATGATGACAAAGGAGGAATGTGCATGTCTCAATCTGAAATCGAAAAATATGGACAAGAAGCTGTACGTTACGATCAGCTCGCCCGTTACTATCAATATAGCAATCCCAAAAAATATGTAGAACTATATATGAAGTATTACGATGCACTTACAAAACTTGTACAGGCATATGAAAAAAGAGATTCACAAGAAGCCGCTTTACCGTCACATATAAGAATTTTTCATTCTGCTCCAAACACGCCTGCGGTTGACATTTTAGTAAATGGACAAAAGGTAATCAAAAACATTTCGTTTAAGCAATTTAGCCCCTATTTATCATTAGTGCAAGGTAAATATCGCATTGATATCGTCCCTGTCGGGAACGAAACTCCAATTTTTTCAGCTTTAGTACCAATAATGGGAAATCATACGTATACACTTGCCGCAATAAATAGTGATAATCACCTACAATTACAACCTATACTTGATAATACACATATACCATCTGGGCAAGCCAAAATTCGATTTATGCATTTTTCTCCAGATACCCCTGTTGTTAACGTAGATTTAAAAGGTGGAGATCATTTATTTGAAAATGTGCTCTTTAAACAAATAACAGATTTTTTACAAGTTAGCCCTGGTACAGCAGATATTGAAGTTTCACTCGCAGATAATAAAAAAATCCTGTTAACTTTACCTAAATTCGATGTTGAACCGAATATAATTTATACCATTTCAATAGTAGGTTATTCAACTAAAGACCCTAAATTAGAAGCCGTTATACTTACAAATTAAAACAGTCTACACCATTTATTTGGTGTAGACTGTTTACTTTTGAAATGCAATTTGAAATTCTGTCCAATCGCTATCTGAACGACACATAATGGACCCGTTATGTTTTTCTACAATTTGTTTACATACAAATAACCCAATACCAGTTCCTAATTTTTTAGTAGTTACAAATGGTTCAAAAATCGTTTCTACATTTTCAGCTGGAATCATCGGTCCATTATTTTTTATCACAATTCGAATAGCTTGCTCTTCTTCAAAAACATCAATGATAATTTTCCGCTCTTCTTTCATTGCTTCCATAGCGTCAATTGAGTTCATTAAAATATTTAAAAATACTTGCCTCACTTCACTCCGATAACCAACAAGTGGTATTGGATACGGCAAATTCTTTTCAATCGAAACATTTGCATTAACCAAACTCGGATATAAGAACTGTATAATATCTTGGAACAAGTCATTAAGCCAAAAACGTTCCGATTCATTCCACATTTCTTTTTTCGAAACGAGTAAAAATTGCGAGATTCGAAAATTTAATTGATCTAATTCATGCGAAATGATATCTAAATACGATAAACTCGGATGGTCTGCCTTTAATAATTTGACAAATCCCATAATTGAAGTAAGCGGATTACGAAATTCATGTACAAAACTAGCTGACATTTGGCCTAAAATCGTCAGCCTTTCTTTATGTGTTTCATTAATATATTGCTGTTTTTCCTCTAAATTCCTCGATATAATTTCCGAGTATTTTAAAACGGTATAATAAATTAATTTGTCAAAACAAGTATGTATTTTGGCCATAATTGGTTTCAATTCACGAGCGCTAACATCTAATTCACACATCGCTTCAAAAAGTTCATTTCTTCCCACATTTGCATTATAAACAAAGTCTCCAATATTCGCATCTGCTCCTGCTCGTTCAATTGCGATTTTCTCGCATAATGGTTGAAGATAATTTATATCTTTATCTTCCATAGTAAGTTCGATTATTAACTCTAATAAATCCTCTCCATTTTGAACTACTTCTAGTTTAAATGGATCTTTTTCGGAAATTATCATTTTGTTTTTCCAGTTCTCTACGAATTGGTGCCTGTTGTTTTTCAAGTGTGAACAAAATACTTCTTTAATATCCTTATCGATTGGAAAAACCTCCATTCACTCCATTTCCATACGACGAATACCCTTTATATTTTGAATATTAACACAAAAAATATGTTTCGTTAATAGATTATTGTCACATTTTGTTAATTTCTGTTGATAAAATTATTTTTTTCTTTCTTATTTAATTATTTATATTCAAATCTCTCTTTTTCCTTCTCATTTTTTTAATTATTTCCGTATTCAAAACGACTTTTTTGCATCATTTTTAATTCTTGCGTACAATAGGAAGTGAAAGGTGTGAAAAATATGGTAAATAAAAATGTGGAAGACTATCTCCAAGAAGGCATTTATGGCCAAAAGCAAAACAAACCAGAAGAACGTAATATGTATTTAACTACATTACGTGAGCGCGTAGAAATCGCTTTAACTATCGGTCAAGTAATGCAAAGTAATGTATATACTGAAGTAGCAAGTAGCATACGCTCTTCTCAATCATTACAAATCCTCCTAAACGGTGGCATTGCTTACCCACATTTATCAAAATACATTAAATTAGCAAACGAAAAAAATATTCCTTTTACAATTGTTCAAAATAAAGATACAGAAACACCAATTGGTTTAGTAGTATCTCATAGCACAGCTGTAGATAAAGAACAAATTTATGTAGAAGATGCTATTTTCAAACAAGAAATGAAGTAAAATAAAAGGTACACTTAATTAAACAAGTGTACCTTTTGCTTTATTTTTTAATACACACTAATTTCATTTCTGTCATTTCTTCAATTGCATATTTAATTCCTTCACGACCCGTGCCACTTTCTTTCACACCACCGTAAGGCATATGATCTACTCTAAACGTTGGAATATCATTAATCATAACCCCACCAACCTCTAACTCATCAATTGCACGCATCGCTTTAAATAAGTTATTTGTAAATACGCCTGCTTGTAAACCGTAACGTGAATGATTTACTTTCTCTATCGCCTCATCAAATTCTTTAAATGTATTTAATGTCATAACTGGACCAAATACTTCTTGGCACTGTACAGATACATGCTCTGGAACATTTGTTAATACAGTTGATTCGAAAATTCTTTCATCACGCTTCTTACCACCGTATAAAACAGTTGCTCCTTCCTTAATTGCTTCTTGCACCCACATGTCAATTCGCTCTACATCTTTTTTCGAAATTAAAGCTGATACATCCGTTTCCTCATTCATTGGATCACCAACAACAACTGTTTCCATCGCTTTCTTTAGCTTCGAAAGAAATTCATCCATTCTCTTTTCGTGTACAAACACACGTTGTACCGAAATACAAACTTGTCCATTATTTACAAATGCGCCCCATTTCACGCGTTCCATTATCTCATCAGTTAACTCTACATCTTCATCAATAATAACGGCAGCATTGGATCCTAATTCCAACGTAACTCGTTTTAATCCAGCCTTTTCCTTTATTCCGATTCCGACTTTCGGACTTCCGGTAAAAGTAATGGACGCAACATCATCATTTTTAACAATTGCCTCGCCAACAGTTGCACCAGGACCAGAAATGATATTCAAAGCTCCCTTTGGCAACCCTGCCTCTTCAAATAATTCAACTAATGCGTAAGAAGATAATGGCGTTTGATCAGCTGGTTTTAACACTACTGTGTTTCCGGCAGCAATTGCAGGGCCCACTTTATGCGCTACTAAATTTAACGGAAAGTTAAATGGCGTAATAGCTCCTATAACCCCAATTGGTTTGCGAATCGTATAGGCAATTCGCCCCTCTGCACCAGGTGCTGCGTCAAGTGGCAATGTTTCACCATATATACGCTTCGCTTCTTCTGCTGCAAATTTATATGTTAGAACAGTACGATCTACTTCTCCCCTTGCAGCACGTATTGGTTTTGCAGCCTCTTTTGCAATAATTTCTGCAAACTCTTCTCTTCTTTCATCCATTATTTGCGCAACCTTCTCTAAAATAGTTGCCCGATCGTATGCAGTTAATGTATTCATTTTTTTCATTGCATTTTTTGCAGAAGTAACAGCCTCTTGAACATCTTCTTCCGTTCCTTGTGCAATTTCCGCTAACGTTTCTTCAGAGTATGGTGCATATAATGGTTTATACGTGTTTACTGACTTCCAATCTCCATTTATATATAAATGCTTTTTCATCTTTCTTCCCCTTCCAAATATATGTATAAAATAATACTTCACCTAGTGAAAGGTCTGACTTATGTAATTGTATCATAGCCCGTATTCCTCCAAAAACATTATGCTCAAAAAAACTCTGCTATATAGCAGAGTTTACGAGCTAATTTGCTCTTGTAAAGAAATTTGTTTTTCATCTTCTAAAACGACAATCGATTCTACTGTTTTTGTAACTTCTAACCTTTTAATATAGCGCCCGTCTAATTCTTTCACACAAAACTTATAATTTTCAATTTCAATGGAATCCTCTTCAGCAATCTCTATATTCTTCGTTAATATCCAACCACCAATTGTATCAACACCATCATCATCAATCTCTAGACCAAATAACGTATTCACTTCACTAACGAGTACTTTTCCCTCTAGTATCGTCTTTGTTTCACTAACTTGTTGAATTTCTGGCTGTTCATCCGTATCAAACTCATCCTGAATATCTCCTACAATTTCCTCTAAAATATCTTCAACAGTAACAAGCCCAGATGTACCACCATATTCATCTATCAATATAGCAATATGTGTTCTTTCTTTTTGCATTTTTAAAAACAAATCATGAATTGGAATAGAATCAATAACTAAAATAATTGGTCTAACATATTGCTCTACTGTCTTTTTATTAACAGCTTTATGCTGTACAAACTCAGTAAAAATATCTTTAAAATTTACAAAACCTATTACGTGGTCTTTGTCGCCATCAACAACTGGATACCTTGTATATTTTTCACGAGACATTTTTTGCAAAGCTTCTTCAGCGGGCATTTCTTTACTTATAATATTCATTTCAGTTCGAGGTACCATTATTTCTTTTGCAATCCGATCATCAAATTCAAAAATTTTATTTACATATTTATATTCAGATTGATTAATCTCACCATTTTTATAACTTTCTGAAACTAACAACCGTAATTCTTCTTCCGAATGAACCTCATCATGCCCTTTCGGCGGTTTCAGCCCTAGCAGCTTCGTAATGATTCGAGCTGAACCATTTAATAGCCAAATGAATGGGAATGCAATACGATAAAAGAAAATTAACGGCTTAGAAACAAGCAAACTCACTTGTTCAGATTTTTGAATTGCAACTGTTTTTGGGGCCAATTCCCCTATTACAACATGTAAAAAAGTAATTAACAAAAATACTAAAATTACAGCAAAAATATCTGCGAGCTGAGTAGATATGTTCCAATTTGCAAAAAGCGTGTCGAACATTTGCTTTAGCGCAGGTTTACCAAACCACCCAATTCCAAGAGCTGTAACTGTTATTCCTAACTGGCAAGCCGATAAATATTCGTCTAAGTTTGTAATGACTGTTTTGACAGAAGTTGCACGATTATTTCCCTCTGCAATTAAATTGTCAATTCGTGAACTCCTCACTTTAACAATTGCAAATTCTGCTGCAACGAAAAATGCCGTTAAGGCAATTAAAACAATCACTATACTTATACTATATATGTCCAAATACTTTTCCTTACTTACATTGTAAGCAAGGAAGCCACCTCCTACTTAATTTTATTCAAGTGAAGTAAGCATTCTAATACTCTAACAAAATTCTACATTAGCAACCACCTTTTTATATATTATATGCATACATAAAAAAGATATTTATCATTATGATAATCTAATTCATTTCCCCTCGTCAAATCAAATTATTCTAAATCTTACGATGAATCATTTTTATATAAACGATATATTCTTCACAACTTAATTTCGTGAAAAAACACTTTCTTTGCCGATTCCACACTTCTTTTGTCATACCGGAAGGGAACTTACTTCATAGATCGAAATCATTCAACAGGATATATATAGGAGGGATTATTTTGGAATATAAAACACCATTTATCGCGAAAAAGTTAGGTGTTAGCCCCAAGGCTGTTGTCCGGATTGCACAACAATTAAATCTTACGATAGAAAAAAATAAATATGGTCACTTTATTTTCAAACAAGATGATGTAGATCAAATGTTAGAATACCATCGTTCTCAAATTGAGCATTCGCAAAACTCCCAACCTACTCAAAAAACATCATCAAATGATGTTGAAGAATTAAAAACTCAAGTAAACACAATTGTTCAAAACACATCATCAAATGATTTTGAACAATTAGCTAATCAATTACACACAATTACAAGAAGGCTAGATCGAATGGAGGAGCAAATGCAAGATAAGGCAAATGATGTCGTTACGTACCAACTTTTGCAACACCGTCGTGAAATGGAGGAAATGTTAGAACGAATTCAAAAGCTAGAAGCTTCCCTCAAAAAAGAAGAGCCCATATATATTACTCCTGATTCAAAACCAACATATGAAAGAGAAAAGAAACCGAAGCGCCGCAAAATGATTTTTAGTATATTTGGATTATGATTTTTAGACCCTTATTAAAACAATAAGGGTCATTTTTTCATGAAGGATACTGCCATATTAATATATCATTCTCTATATTATATATATTCACTTCTAATTATTTTGTTAACATAATATTCTTACTGTATTCCGCGATTAATGCCTGTGCATGAGCATTCCCTTGAATCACATCGCGAAATTCTTTTAAAGAATACAAATGCGTAACTCCTTTTCGAGCATGAATTCGCACTGGTACACCTTGTAAAGTATCATGAAACTGAAATGGATTGTCTATCGGCTCTATAGGAAAACCGAGTGTTAGTAGATACATATACATTCTTTTTGTAACTGCTGCAATATACCATTCCGCTTTCGTTTCTAACGCATGCACAAATAAAATAGCTGTTAGCCTTTTGAAATGCCCTCTCCCACGAGACGTTTTCGCAATACTTAGCTTGCCTATTTCATACACATTTTTTAAATCTTTCACTAAATCATTTTTAGAAAACGGATAGAAAAACTCAGAATTTGATTGTTCGGGTACCGTATACTTAATACACTCCACTGTACCTATATGATGCTCATCTTCTATTAATAAAAATCGTGTTGGATTTAAATTACGTTCTACGAACATTAAGTTTCTTTCTTCACAAAAATCTCCCCATAGTTGCTCGAACCAAAAATGTTCTTCCTTTGTTTGAACACGCTGGAACATATTTCCCCACCTTTCCCATCGTCGCTCTGTTTTGATAACGCTTTCACTATCTATCATATAAGAACAAATCTTCGTATGCAACTAAAAATATTTATGACTTATTATATTCTGCAAAATGAATTAAATTCCAACTTCGTCGTCTCTTACCTCACATGTACAGTTATTCTAATAACCTATGTGTATCACTTTTTAAATTACATCCTACCTACTTCCATACAGCATATAATTCTTCTTAATCTAAAAAAATCCTTTATGAAAAAGGATTTCTTTTACTTCTTATTATTTTTTAACCACTTCTCAAAGATTTGTACCATCCCATGTTTTCCTGCTAATTTCTCTTCTCCTTGTTTCGTCTTATATGGATATAATTGCAAAAAGACACCGCACCCAGATTCAATTTTTTTACTATGCATATGACTTCCTGGATATACACAAATAACTTCATAAATTGCCCGTCGATGAAAAACACGCTTTCCATTCTGTTCTTCTACATACTTTATAGACCAGTATTTATACATTTGCTCAGTCGCTTTCGTATTTCCAACGTGCTGAAAAATATTGTACATTGGGCTATACTTCACTTCAATAATAATAGAAGATTTATATACGTATTTCCCTTCTTCCTTTACATAACAGTCTAAGCGAATATCTGGTTTTTTTGTATCCTCGCCATTATAAAAGTTACTCCCTTTACTTAATGCAATAAGGGGGTGTGTTTCAATTAAGTCATTAAATGCAACATGGACCTTCATATCATCTTGATGTAAAACTACTGTCGTCCCATCTTGTAACCCATCTACATAAAAATGCTCTTGTATTTGTTCACGAATGGGATTTCTAGCTTTAAAACCAATTTGCTCTAGCATGGAAATAACGATAAAAAAAGCGTAATATTCATACACTAAAAACGTTGGTTTATATACAAATAATAAAGATGGAGATTGATCTGTATATTGTGGAAGTAAGTTTAAATGCTGTAGTAATTGTTGATGTGGAATTGGTAAATCGTATGAGTTCATATTACCCGTTTCAGAAACTTCTCTCCAAAAGGGGGAATATATTAAAGTTTTAAAGTATTGTACACTTTCACGTACAATATGAGCTAATATTTTATATTCTTGTATTTTCACAGAGCTTTTACGTAAATCGGCTTCTTTTAGTAAATGTATATTTTTATATTTTTGCTTCTCTCTATCAGTCACAGATCCATTACGCTCAATTGTTTGCATAATCGTTTTTACAGCTTGAAACTCTTCTAATTTTTTCTTTTTTTCTCTTTCTAATATTTCAATTGTTTGACGTAAAAAACTTTCGGCTTCAAGTAAATAATGATAAAATTGCATCGCTTTAAATTTAAGAAATGCATTTTCTCTACTATTTTTTTGTTCAATAAACTTACGATTATAATATTTCGTATAGGACTTTCTTTCCGCCATTATTGTTCCTTTTCTCGTTGCCTTCCGTTCCTTCACTTCCCATTTATATTCATGTATAAATTTTGAACTTGATTCAATCTTTTTAAAAACTTGTTTTATCTTTTTCATTTTTTGCGGCAGCTTTCTAAGTAACACTAAATAAGAAGAATCCTCAATATCACTAAGGGCAGAGAAAGTCTTTTTATAATAACCTCTATCTAAAATCAACTCATTTAAAATTGACTTTACATAGTTTTGAATCATTTCAAATTGGTCATCAAAAAAATTTTTTGGAACGATTTGAAAAGCACCATAATACGTTGTGTCTTCTATACGAACTTCAAAATGATATAAACCACATCGCCATGGATAAAAGAATTCCGTTTTTCCATGTTCATAAATTAGTACCTTTTGTTTTTTTTCATTTATTTCGTATTGTGACTCTTTTATATTTTTCTGGCCCTCATACACTTTATTCCATATGAAAGTAATATTCATTGGACTTTCGTAATGGTAATGCAATCTTATCGGTTTTAATTCTTGTACTTTGTAAATACATTGAACTAATGCTGTAGTAGATGTGCAAAGACGATTTAATAAAATATACTCCCCTTTTGCCTCTGTTCCTATGATTAACTTTAATACAAAAGGGAGCGTTTCATTCGTATCAACGATTTCTGTTTCATACCGCTCTTCATTTCGCATATCCATACAACTCCAGTTCTCTACGTTTTTCTCTTATATATGCTAAAGAGTGTTCAAATGTAGAGACTCTGTTTGCAAGTGGCGATTGCAAAAGAGGTACTAAAGTCGCTCCCCTTTTTACTTCTTCAGAAAGTAATGACCCAACCATCATTTCAGTACCTCTTAATTTCGTCAGTACACGTTGCTTTATTTGTAAATCAAAACCTTCTTCTCTGCTAATCATATAAGAATGATTATTTTGAAATGGTATATTTTGCAAATACATAGCAATTGCATTTGCACATCGAAAAGAAATTCCCTTTGACGCATCATGTGATGACAATACAACATGCAACTTATCTAATAGCTCTAACTCTTCTTCAGAAAACACTTCAATCATAGATTTCTTTCTGATCCAATTTATCCGAAATTCTCCCGCTGTTACTTTCAGAGGTGGTTGTAATACACCTTTCTCTTGTACCATGCACATCTCACAAAACGGAATTTTTTGTAACGTAATTAAATTGGTTCGGTCTAATAATCGATCAGAGAGTTCTTTCGTTGTTTCATCAAAATTCACAGTACCTACAAAGATAATATTTTCTCCAATTTCAATTGTTGATGGAATTTGGTTTTCTAATTTCTGCGCACCCTCATACAAATTCAAAATACGATTTTCCTTTTCAAGTTGAAGAACAGATAGAAATGGAGTAAACCAATGCTCAATATGTGACATGTTCATTTCATCAAAAACGATTATATACAATTGATTTTGATTTTCTTTTGCCTTCATTAACGCTCTAACTAACTTTGTTTCACTTTCAATAAAAGTACCATTTGGGTGAAGATATCCAAGTAAATCATGTGGTTCTTGATACGATGGAGAAATCGGAATCCAAACCAATTCTTCTCCATACTGTAATCCAAGTGCCTCTGCATAAGCTTGCACAAAGCGTGATTTTCCAACTCCCGGTATACCACCAAGAATCGTTAACATATTTGTTTTTACACTTATATGAAAATTATAAATATCTGTTTCGTCCAAATACATCCCTTTATTACGCACCGTACTTTGTACATACTGTAAAAAGGATGATTCACGCTCATCCCATTCCCATACTTCCTTGTGTACTTTTATATCCTCTACTTCAACTAGCTTCCCTTCTTCCGTTATTCGTTTTTTTAATTGCTCATACACTTGATCACTTACGAAATACAATTGCTCTTCTACCGCAATTTCTACATGCTTCATCCAGTCACTTAAGTCTATATATTTACATTCTCGATTTTGTTCAAAATACGCGATTGAACTAATTGATGACTTTAACAATATATTTCCATATAACCTTCCATCATGCCACAGTAATTCAGGAGACTCAAAGTCTTTTGGATATTTCGGCATAAGAAATGATAAATAACCATTACAAAGCTTTCGTTCTAAAGACTCTCTTTTTTTATTATCTGCAACTTTAGGTGCTGGAATCATTTTATAGCCAGTTGCTATTTCTCTAGGTTCTTCTGTACATATTAACTCCACGTATACATTTCCTCTTTCATAATAAAGACGAAACATAACCAATTGCTTTTCTAATTTCTTCTTCTTTAATTCTGAAAAAATCTTTTCATTCTTTTTATTGCTACATAACCCTTCAAATATATAATGTTCATTTGTAAATTGCTCTTGTAAATTAGATGGTATTGGCGATAGACATTGTACAAAAAAATTCTCTCCATTCTTCTCTCTCTCCGCTTTTGTAAATTTCCCGATAAACCTCATATAGTACATTCGTTTTATAAAACTTGGCTGAAGAGCTTTATGTAATTTCATCTTAATCACCTTCTTTTTTCATACTATTCTTAGTGTATGAAAGAAAAAAAAAACTAGAAATAAAAAACCTGACGTTATCCGCCAGGTTCAAAATTAATACGTATATTAATGAGATGGAAATGCTTTTTTCTCTTGTAAAATAGCATTGTGAGCAATTTTCATTTTAGCCAGTACATATCGTAATCGATCCTCAGCGTTTTCATCTTTATTTTGCTGCAACTCCGCTAAATTCTCAACAGAACTCGCTAAATTTTCAATTACTCCCCTTAGTTCAGGATGATGATTAAAAAAAGATTCTTGTACTAATACTTTCCTTAACTCACTAGCTAAATCAATTATTCTAGACAACTGTTCTTTTTCTTCCATTTTCATCCCTCCTGAATATCTTATGTATTAAATATTCTCTACACAAAGAAAAAAGCCCTTTAAATGAAAAGGACTTTTACATTTTTATCGTTCCAGTTATCAACAGATAAAGTGATGTGATAGCTGCGACAACAATTGCCCACATCACATATCTCTCTATACCTACAAAACAACGATTCCCTTTTTCTTTTCGTGCAAACATGTAAACGATAATCCCAATTCCATATACGATTGAAACGAGTAATAAATTCTTTAAACCCGCTGCATAAATAAGCCATACAGAATAAATAGAGGCAATTAAAGCTAACGAGCCATTTTTTACTTTTGCATCTTTTAGTTCATTTGTAATTACTAATTTGAATTGGTATAGCGCTGATAATAAATATGGTAATAATATTGATGTTGACGCAATAAAATACATAATTTGATATGTCGATTCTGAAAACAGAACAATTATAAATATAATTTGAGCAACGATATTTGAAATCCATAATGCCATGTGTGGCGTTTGCTTTTTATTTGTTTTCGTAAAGACCTTCGGAAACACGCCATCTTTTCCTGCTACGTGAGAAATTTCCGAAACAAGTAAAAACCAGCCAATTAATGTACCTACAAGTGACGCAACTAATCCAATATTAATTGCCATTGCACCCCATGGCCCAACAACATGTTCTAATACATGTCCCATTGAAGGAGTTTCTAAAACGGAAAGTTCTCCTCGCGTCATTGCTCCCATTGACAGAACAGAAATTAAAATATAAATAGACATAACTAAAATTAATCCAAGTACTGTCGCTTTTCCAACGTCCCTACTATTTTTTGCTCTTCCTGATAATACAACTGCTCCTTCAACCCCAATGAACACCCATAGCGTTACAAGCATTGTATTTTTCACTTGACCAAGAATAGCGGAAAGTGAGATTGTTCCTTCTCCCCAAAAATCATGTGTAAATGTATCCCAGCGAAACGCTGTTACCATTACGACAATAAATAATAAGATCGGAACTAATTTCCCTACTGTTGCAATAACATTCATAATGGAAGCTTCACGAATTCCAAATAAAATTAGAAAATGAAGTGTCCATAGTAAAAGTGATGCACCTACGATTGACGCAACATTATTTCCACCTTTAAAAATTGGGAAGAAGTAACCTAATGTACTAAACAGTAGCATAATTGTTGCAACATTTCCTAAAATCCCTGCCAGCCAGTATCCCCAAGCACTGTTAAAACCAATATATTCACCGAATCCAGCTCGTGCATAACTATAAATTCCGCCCTCAAGCTCCGGTTTTTGTCTTGCTAACGTTTGATATACGAGCGCAAGTGGAATCATTCCCATTGCTGTAATACACCAACCAATTATCGTTGCACCACTATTTGCTCCTACTGCTAAATCATGCGGTAAACTAAAAACACCGCCACCAACCATCGTTCCAACTACTAATGCGATTAACGGAAAAAATCCTAACTTCTTTTCTATTTGTACCACCCCATCTGTCATTCTAGGTGTTATGTTCGTTCAACTATTAAAGTCACCTTTTTCTCTAATAGACGTTTCTCTTATATTTTTTCAGGAAAACATTACTTATTCTAAAAGAAAATGAAGAAAAATGGAATACTTTTTTGAAAAAATGTATAAGTATGCACAAAAAAACCGCTCATTTTGTAATGAGCGGTCATTTTAAACATATAAAATTGTATATTTCTTGTAAAATTAACGAAGTAAATTCTCTTTTTGTAAAAATTGTTTCGCTACT
Organism: Bacillus cereus group sp. N11; assembly: GCF_016483605.1. Classification (NCBI taxonomy): domain Bacteria; kingdom Bacillati; phylum Bacillota; class Bacilli; order Caryophanales; family Bacillaceae; genus Bacillus; species Bacillus cereus group sp. N11. Next base: position 259,163 of record NZ_JAEHBN010000004.1, on the reverse strand, counting down.
TCTTCACTACTTTTACCATTCACATTTACTTCATAATTCATTTTTCGCATTTCTTCATCTGTAATCTTTCCAGCTAATTTATTTAATACTTTTTCAAGTTCAGGATATTTTTGTAATGTCTCTTTTCTTAATAACGGCGCACCTTGATAAGGTGGGAATAATCCTTTATCATCTTTTAGCACTTTAAGTCCGTATTGCTCCAATTCACTATCCGTTGAATATGCATCGATTACGTTCACATCACCAGATTGAATTGCACTATAGCGCAGTTTCGGTTCCATCGTTTTAACATTTAAAAACTTATAGTTATATAACTTTTGCATTCCTTTATAACCATCTTCACGATCTGCAAATTCTAATGTAAATCCTACTTTAGCTTCCTGTGCAATATTTCCTAAATCAGAAATTGTATTTATATTCTTTTGATCTGCTATTTTTTTCGGCATCGCTAGTGCATATGTATTGTTATACTCCATTGGATTTAACATAACCATATTATATTTTTTTTCCATTCCAACGCGAGCTTGTTCATATACTTCCTCACGATTTGTACTTTTCGGTTCTTCTTTCACGAAAGTAGATAAGGCTGTTCCTGAAAATTCTGGGTATATATCTACTTCACCTGATTTTAACGCTTCAAATACAAATGCTGTTTTCCCAAGACCCGGCTTTAATTCTACTTGTAAATCTGTATCCTGTTCAATAAGTTGTTTGTACATTTGAATTAAAATTTCTGGCTCCGATCCAAGTTTTCCAGCAATAACTATATCTTTCTTTTGTGTATTCCATAGAAATGGAGTAGCAATCATAACTACAACTATACATATCGTCAATATAACGCGCTTAGAAGAGCGTTTTGGACTCTCAAGTATGCGAAGTACTATATCAAAGAATAAAGCGAGTAACGCAGCTGGTACGGCCCCTAAAATGATAAGCGCATGGTCATTTCGATCGATCCCGAGTAGTATGAGCTTACCGAGCCCACCAGCACCTATTAAAGCAGCTAATGTAGCCGTTCCAACAATTAATACCATCGCTGTACGAATACCAGCCATAATAATTGGCAACGCGAGCGGAAGCTCTACCTTCCATAACCTTTTCCAGCTATTCATCCCCATAGCTCTCGCCGCTTCTATAAGTGATTCATCTAATTCCCGTATTCCTGTATATGTATTTCGTAAAATAGGTAATAGTGCATACACAACTAATGCGATTATAGCTGGCAGTTTTCCAATTCCTACTAACGGAATTAATAGTCCAAGTAAAGCAAGTGAGGGCACTGTCTGCATAACAGCAGAAGTCCCTATTATAAATTCAGCCATTCGTTCTTTTCTCGTTAATATAATGCCAAGTGGCACTGCAATAATTACTGCAAAAAATAGTGAAATAAGCGATATTTGTAAATGCTCACTTAATGCACTTAGCAATTCTATTTTTCTTTCTTGGAACGTTTGAATAAAATCAGTCACTGTTTAGCCTCTTTCCTTCATTTGTTCAACAATATAATTGACAATATGACGACTTGTTAACATACCAACATATTGACCATCTTTTTCAACCGGCACTGATTCTTCAGTTTGTAAACGGACTAGTGCTTCTTGTAAAGGAGCATGTAAAGATAAAGCAGCCCCTTCTACTCGTGTATGATCGTCTAGTGGCATTACATCTTCTATAATTATTCCCTCATACCATTGTCGCCCACGATTTCCAATGAACTCCTCAACAAACTCATTTTTCGGATTATGTATAATACCTTCAGGTGTATCTAATTGAACAACTTTTCCTGCTCTCATTACACAAATGCGATCACCAAGTGATAATGCCTCTTGCATATCGTGCGTTACAAACACGATCGTTTTTTGAATCTTTTTTTGCAGTTGTACGATATCCTTCTGAAGTTGCTCCCTGCTTAACGGATCTAACGCACTAAATGGTTCGTCCATAAGAACAATTTTCGGATTTGCGGCTAATGCCCGTACGACACCGACACGTTGTTTTTGCCCTCCTGACAATTCATCAGGCATACGATCACGATATACATCTGGATCGAGCCCAACCATCTGTAGCAAGTCATCGACACGTGCTTTTATTTCTTTTTTGCTCCATTTTCTCATTTCAGGAACAACTGCAATATTTTCAGCGATTGTCATATGTGGAAATAAAGCAATTTGCTGCAACACGTATCCTATATTCCAACGTAATTCATTTATATTATATTGTTGAATATCTTTTCCATCGATTAAAATTGAACCTTCTGTCGTTTCAATCAAACGATTAATCATCTTCATTGTCGTTGTTTTCCCGCAACCACTCGGACCAATGAGAACAAAAAATTCTCCTTTTTTAATTTCTAAATGCAATGAATCCACTGCTTTTGTGCCATCTTCATACGCTTTTGACACATGATTAAATTGAATCACAAATACAACTCCTTTATTGTTGTTTCCTTTATTTTGATGGAATATGGAATTCATTTCAAATGATACGCATTATTTCTATATAAAAAAGAGCTCACATTTGAGCTCTAACGGTCGAACAATATTGTTTTCATAATAGCAGCATATTCACGCACATACATTTTTCTCTTAGAACGCATTGGCGTTTCTGCAGCTAATGCCTCCATCTTTATTCCTAAACGCCTCGCAATTATTTTTGTTCGATATAAATGATACGTATTACTGACAACTACCGCATGTTTTACATCAAATAAATCCATACTAAACTTCAAATTTTCATACGTATTTGTCGAACGGTCTTCCATTAAAATACGACTCTCATCTATATCGTGTACCATTAAATAGTTTCTCATACTGTGAGCTTCCGGTATATCTTCATCTTCTCCTTGACCACCTGAAACAATTACTTTCACCTCAGGGTGAGAATATAAATATTCCAACGCTACATCCAAACGGTTTTGAAGTGATAAAGACGGTCTATCTCCAAATAACTTTGCACCTAATATAAGAACGTATGGAGAGTGATTACTCAATTTCTCACGAGCAACTTTATTCATTCGAAACGTCATATAAATAATGTATAGTGGCGGTAGTAATAAGATTATAAGTAATATCCATTTGTTCATAAATAAGTTAACACTCCCTTTCTTTTTATTATATAGAAAAAAGAAAGGGAGGCAGAAGTAATTTTTAAACGAGTGATTTATTCGGAACATCCGCTCTGATTTTACGTTGTGATATCACATAGTAAAGAGCGATTCCTAATGATAGGATCAATATACAGCTTAATAGGTAAAATGGGAGCATTACCCCAACTTTAGATACACCTGCTGTAAACACCATTAATAATACTATTCGTATTCCTGTACCAATTAAGCGAAATAAGCTGTCCACTCGTCCCATTACTTCGTTTGGGATTTCCTCCATCATCAATACATTTCTCGCCACTCTTGTTCCAGCGTTTCCAATCGCATGAAAAATCGCTAGTCCATATAACAGCATTACGGACGGTTCAATGATCATTATGGTAATTGAAATTACATAAATGATCATCGTCAAAACGATTGAAACTTCTGTTTTGACATACTTCATTATGAGTGGAATACTGATTCCCGCAATAACCGCTCCGACACCGTACATCATACCTTCTACTGCGTATACAGAAGCATTGGCTTTAAGTATATCTGAAATATAAACTGGTATTAAATAATTTGCCATCATAACACCGATAAACGGCATATAAGTGGCAAGTAAAAACCAAAAAAGCTTAGGACACTTTTTCATAAAGTGAATTCCTTCGAACAATTGCTTCTTAAACGGTACTTTCCGTTTCACTTCTTTTTTCTTTACGTACGGTATACATAAGAAAAGAAAAAATGCTCCTGCAAAAGTTAACATATCTACTAACAAGATCCATTTCAAAGAAACAATTTCAATTAAAAAACTCGCAGCTGCTCCTGAAATAACTTGTGTTAACTGTCCTTGTATCTCCATCGTTCCACTTAAACTTTTATAATGTTCTGCTTGAAATATTTCTTGGTTAAATGCAAAAATTGTAGGATAGAATAATAGATAATAGAATGACCCTGCTATATAAATAATAATGTAATGAATAGAATGATAAGATTGCCCGGCAAATCCCCATATAGTCATCATTCCTATAACGGCTATCCCTATACCTTCGTTACATAACAATAAAGATTTTCTTGAAAAACGATCAATGCTTTGCCCAATGAATGGTGTGAATAAAAACATAATGAGGGTTGCAACGATCGAAACATAACCAAACGTTGTCTCTCCCCCACCTTCTTTAATTAACAACCATGGGATCGTAATCATAACAATCCCGGAACCAATAGCTGATAAACTATTGGCTCCTAGAATGTAATACAAGCGAGAATCATGATAAAGCGAGGACATATCACTCCACTCCTAGTTGTTTTTTCACCTCTTTATATACGCTCATATATGCTTTTAATTCTTTAACTACATCATGAATTAATGGTTTTGCATCTTCTCCAAGTTCACCATCTTGTACGTGAAGTCCATCAAGTACTACTTGTTTTGGGATTGCATTTGCGTAAACACCTCTAGCAACAGTTCGCATACTATTTAATGCGTTAATTCCTCCTTTACCGCCCCCCGCAACAGCTAGTAATGCGACAGGTTTATGGATAAACTCACTACTACTTAAGTAATCTAACGAGTTTTTCAGCGCTCCGCTCATCGCATTATGATATTCTGGTGTACATAGTACTACACCGTCTGCTGCTTTCACTAACGCTTTTAATTTTTTTACTGCCTCTAAATCACGTTGCGATTCTTCGCCATTATATAAAGGCAATTCCTCTATTGCTAAATCGTATAACTCCCCTTCAAATTGATCTGCAATATATTTTGCCACAACGCGAGTTCTACCTAATTTTCTTGGTGTACCGTTAATAACGACTAGTTTCATAAACAATTCTCCCCTTTGTTTTCAAATTCTACTTATATATTATCAGAAATTTCTATACAAAACACAATATAAAGAGGGAACTTCCTTAATCAAATAGTATGATACACGAAAAAAGAACTCATACTTTCGTATGAGTTTCGCGCTATTACTTTGTTTCACCATTCTGACTTATTGTACCTATGCTTTTATTTGCTTCAAAATGGTAATATGCTTTTTCCGCTAATTCTTTTCGTTCTTCTGGTAATTCTATATATTTCATTACGTTTTCAATTATTTTTTCGTACGGAGTAAATACAATTCCCGGCCACTCTACCTCATCTTCTGGATTACTATTTTCAGAAATAATAAATTTCTTATTTGCGACTGCATAAGACACGCGAGGTGTTTCAAGAATTCCTGATAAGTAAAAATGAATATTTAATATAATTTTAGCTCTAGCAATCAATTCATTTCTAACAATTCCCCACGCATTATTTTTAAAAACTATATTTAAATTTGGGGCAATCGCTTTTAGATGATCAAAAATAGCTTGCCGCCTCGGATTAAGAGCACCTATAAACAGAATATCAATATCTTCAGTAATGTCATCTTCAAATGCATCTTTTTTTATTTCCAAAGTTGGAGCATAGTTCATTTTTACATGTTTTATGTCTTTTCCTACCCCTTTTTGTTTTAGCCATTCTATATTTTGTTTACTATAATCCCAAATCACTCTATCTTTTAATAATATTAAATAAAGGGGGTGCGCATATGGACTTCCTTCGTATAGCTGTTCTAAATTATAAATAATTGCATCTTGCGGAAGGAGATTCGGGTTATAAGCGTATGTATGCGCTCCAAAAACAACTGTATTCTTTACATTTCCCAGTATTGTTTCTGATATAATTACTGTATTTCCCTCCTGCTCCAACCTCCATTTCAAAGCTCGCGCAACATCTATGAAACTACCGTACGTCTTCGGGCATATAAAAAGACAATAATCATATTCTTTATTCAAATAAACTTCCATTAATTTTAAATTATTTTTATATAAATCTACATCCGGATGTTTAAGTACCAACTCATTTGCATGTTTTCTTGCCACTTTATATAATCCAGCATAATAAGCAGCGATGCATCTTCTTAATTCGATTCTTTCCCGATCTTCATCTAATACATCCATGTTTAAAAGAAGATTTGCGATACAATACGCTTTTAAATGATCACGATCATAATAATAGTCTAGTAGTGGCATCAATTCTTCATACGTATTTCCATGCACCGATTCCCCTAGTTCAATCGCCCATCGTATTAATTCCATGATTATTCCACTACTCCTTTAACCGGAAATGTATTTAATAAAATTTCGCATTATTTTCTACCACAGTTGCTATATGAAATGGAATCTCTTCTTTTATCGATTCCAAATACTTTTGCGACACCGCCCCTAAATGTTTTTTATGAGGTATATAGAAAGCACTAATAGAAATTTCATAGTCAAATAAGTAATCATACACATGATAATCTACAAATAGAAGATCATCCTTTGGAAAAGGAATTTCCTTCCCTTGCAGAGCATACATCAAAGCAATATTGTTTTGAGATCGTAATCGATACAACCTTGCAAGTTGGTATAATGGTTCAGCCCGAGTTGGTCTATATTCCCACGCTTTTTGAAAATAAAAAACAGCTAATGCTAAATATTTCTCTTCTTGCCCTTTAACATTTTCTTTTTCATCAGCATCTGTCACTTCATTTTGTTTATTTGCTGAACGATTTGCTAACTGCTCATAACAAAATCCTATTCGCAATAACGAATAGAATACCTCTTCAACCCAACCCCCTGCTTCCACTCGTTTTTTATACCATTTAATCGAATCTTCAAATTGACTTAAATGAAAATAAGTCTGAGCTAAATAAAATAAATATCTTATATGCAAATCTGGCGTTGTTTCTGGGTCGTTTATTCCTTGTAACAACAACCTCTCATCTCTTTCAAATTTATCAGCTTTACTCCCGCCATCTCCGGGATCATTCACGACAAGAGTCTCTAACCGATCTACCCTCGTATTGTAATTCGCTCCAACTTTTGAGCGATCTATATCCCAATACTCATGAGTAACGCCGACAGATTTCCATGGTAAAGAAGCTTTCAAAAGACGTGTAAGCCAATATTTAATATGAACATCATATTGCAATGTAAGATAATGATCTTCCGTTAAGCTCGTTTTATCGAAATTCGGATCAACCTCTAAAATCATATCCGCATCTAATATTAATAAATAATCTGCTTCTGGATATGTTTTTTGCGCTAATGAAACAGCTAAACTTCTGTTATAACCAAAGTTTTTAAACGGCTCATGATGAACCGTCCCAGGTATCTCATTTTCCTTACACCAATTTTCAATAATTTCAGGCGTATTATCCGTCGATCCAGTATCACAAATAGAAACATAATCTACAATTGATTTTGTTGCATTTAAACATCTTTCCATAATTCTAGACTCATTTTTGACAATCATACAAAGACATAACTTTTTTTCTTCCTTTGCAGACTTCACTTGCTCATTTCCCATTTAACCACCTCATATTTTATTAACACGCTCTTCTCATATGTAACAACATTTTTTAGCTATACTGATGACATAAGCACCCTTTTACTATTTATGAAAACTTCATTTTATTTATTCTTACTTTTATGTTGGGACATATTTCATGCTTCGCTTTATATTTGATACAATCCGTACAAAATGAACATATAGAATACATTGTTCAATCAATGAACGTTGAAGCTGTCATTTGTAAAAAAACGATGGTTGATTGGTATTTTTAAAATAGGAGTTTCTTACACTATATAAAAAGAAGAAACTTGCGCTTATGCACAAGTTTCTTTTCAAAAGCATTACTTATTTTTTTACAACTTCATGTCCACCGAACTGATTACGTAGCGCTGAAACTACTTTTCCGTGGAATGTATCATCTTCTTGAGAACGATAGCGCATAAATAATGACATTGCGATTACTGGTGCCGCTGCTTGTAACTCAAGCGCAGTTTCAACAGTCCATTTTTCTTCTCCTGAAGAGTTCATTACACCTTTAATACCATCCAGTTTTGGATCTTCTGCAAATGCTTTTTCAGTTAAGTCCATTAACCAGCCGCGGATAACTGATCCGTTCGCCCATACTTTTGCAACATCTTCATAATTGAAATCAAAATCACTTTTATCTAGCACTTCAAATCCCTCAGCGATTGCCTGCATCATTCCGTACTCAATTCCGTTATGAACCATTTTCAAGAAATGTCCACTACCATCAACACAACACTTCATTAAGGCACATTATTCTAAATTTATTGATGTAGTTGAGATGGACTCACTTTTTGAATTTGAACAAGTATATCAAACGCTTTACCTAATGATATATCAACTGTTTTTGGTATATCAGGCCCTTCGGTAGTTACTCCAGCGAAAATTGGATGTTGTTCGTTCAACCAAGTTTTTGTCACGCCATTTGCCTTACGTAAATCAATAAAAAATTGATCTTTTTTAACTTGTCCAAAGATGTAGTTATAACTGTTTGGATCATCCGATTTTAATATTCCATATGGGCCAAATTCACCATCGCTATTCTTGACATTGTATTGTCCTTCATAAACTGATGTTCCAATAGATACGTACCGTTTTCCATAATACTCTGCTAAATACTGCCCAGCTACTTTAGGGTATACAAAAGGAAGCATATTTGTTTTCGAAACGTGGCCATTATGCCCCCATACAATAGTTTTTCCTAAATGTTCTTCAGTCCACTTCGCATTTTCATACATTGCGATATCATGTTTCAAATATAAATCAGATGGTTTATCAGGAGGTGACGTTAACATTGTAGTAAACTGTTCAATAATACGAGCATTTTGTTTTATCCATGTGAACTCTTTAGATTTCCCATTTAAATAACTTTTATTTCCCTCTAATAAAGCACTAATTTGTTTAGCATCTGAAATATACTTTTCTTTTTCTTCTTTCGTAAGGCTTTCAAAAGTATTCATATCCTTTGTTACAGGAATAAGACCTTTTATCTTCTCTTCTATCCTCGGCACAAGTTTTGAATTGGTTCTTTTAATATATTCTATTATATTATTATAAACATTCTCGTTTACTGATTGAATGTCCATCCCGATGATACGCACTTTAGATTTATGTTTTGGATTAGCATTATATTGCCGAATCCAATCAAGTAAATCTAACATTTCTTTCGTCTTAAATACAGGTGATAGATGTTGGCTTGGATTTCCCTCACCAGTAAGAACATATCGATCAAGTTCTAAAGCTCTGTCCCACCCCTCTTCTAAAACTAGGTTGGTAAAGCCCTTTTCAGATACTAAATAATTCACAATACGGTTTTTCATCGTAAAAACTTCATGAGCCCCATGCGTAGCTTCACCTAAACCTACAATTGAAGCTGAACCTACCATATTCTTAAGTGGTTTTAAATCATTAAAAGGTGAATTTGGATTCGTTGTTCTTAAAGGCTTCGCGTGCATTTCTAACCATTCCGCTATTTGATTTTTATTGTAGGGAGCTGTAACAGAAACTCCTGTTTTCGAGTCTGCATAAGTACTTCCTACAAAATTAGTCAGTATTATAGCAGAAACACCAAATGCAGTAATCATTTTCTTTTTCATAAAACCCTCCTGAAATATTTTCTTAAAACGATAGCGTTCTTTTATACTTAATTACGAGTATTAAATTTTTTAGAGCAAGTTGTTTTTTGCACCAAAATGATATATTTTAAACTATAAACCTATGACAAAACTTATCCATTTCGCCTTTTTGCCTACTTCCTAAATTCAGCAAGTAAAATACTTTTAAAAGGATCAGGATTACTAAAGTTAAAGCTGTTCAAATTGACGGCCAATGTATGTTTGCCTCCAAGTGTTCCACCAACAAAAGTGGAAAACCCTAGAACGCTACCTCTATGTCCCCATACCGAGACACCATTCGGAAGCTTAAATTCAACGATTCCAAGACCATATCCCGTTCCTTCTCTATCTGTAGGAACTGTAGTAAGCATTTGATTTAGCTGCTGTTCCTTCAGCAATTTACCACTGAGTAAGTATGAGAAGAATTTATTTAAATCGTCAGCAGTAGAAATCATATCCCCATCCGAGCTACCTGGGTTAATATACGTAACGTCTTTTAGCTCACTTGCTCCGTCTAGTTGGATATAGCCACGGGCATGCTTCGTGCCTGGAATTACGCTTGAATTACCAGGTAGAAATGTATTTGACAAATCAAGCGGTTCAATAATCCGATTTTCAATCTCTTCCGCATAGCTGTTGCCAGTTACTTTTTCAATAAGGATCCCCAGTAATACGTATCCTGTGTTTGAATAAGACCAACCCTTTCCTGGGGCAAATTCTGGGGGAAGTGAAATCCCCATCTTTACAAATTCTTCAGCCGTATACGATTTTTTTGTATCCATAATATCGAAGTCTTTTGAATTCATATAGTCAGCAATACCACTTGTATGATTCAATATTTGCCGGATCGTAATCTGGTTACCATCATATCCGTTTCCTTGAATGACACCAGGCAACCATTTTTCAATGGAGTCGTCTAAATTCAAACGATTCTCTCCAGATAATTGAAGTAGAACTGTTGCAATGAACGTTTTCGTCACACTGCCAATACGAAAGCGAAAATCTGCTTTCATTGGTTTCTTGGTTCTCACATCCGCTATCCCAGCGGCATAACTCCAAGTTTTACCACCCTTAGAAATGTTAGCGAGTATTCCCGGGTATCCAAGTTGTAGTGCATCCCGTATTGCGTTCTTAACGGAAGTACGATCGCTTTGAGTACTTGTTTGTAACGAACTAGATACATTTTGCGTAGATTCTGCTTTTACAATTGAGTTTGATGTTATGTATAACAGGGAACTTCCACCTATTAAAAGTGCTAGACTGGCACATGTAATTTTACTGCGTTTTTTCATAAAGCATTCCTCTCCTCTTATTTAAATTGTATTGATGGTTGATAGGTATCTCATATGCTAATCACACAGCTATCAACCCTCCCAATGATAAAAGTCAATACTGAATTTGCAATCATCTATAGACCAATTATTTCTTCAAACAACTCTCTGACCTAATAAATGATTAATCCCTCTTCTTCAGATATCTGTTAACTTCTATAATTTCTTCTTTTCTTCCATAGCGTTTTATTAATTAATTTGTTTTTATATAAATAGATAGTAACTACTCCCCCCCCGTTCTTCTCTATATTTTGATCATACACATTGAAAATCTCTTTTTTCTTACTCCTTCCTTACAAATTCCTTACGTTCAAAATCACTTCTATATTTCGGTGGTTTTTATTTTAAGAAAACTTAGTTCTATTAACTTGATCGCAATGGAATAGCACCAAATGCCCATCAACTGAAGAAAAGTAAATGCCTCGAAAATGAAAATACTGCACATTTTGCTTGATGGACATAGGGACCGACTCCTTAGTATAACCTTTTTACCATATAAATATATATTACGTATTATAATTATAAAACCTAAAAAATTTCTTATTTTTCAGAAAAATAAAACAATAAATTAGGATTTATTGTATAATGTTGTAAAAAGATGTCGGAGGGATTTTATGTTACATACAATAACTCAATTCACAATTAAGCTTTCATCAATTCTTTTATCACTCTTACTATTATTAAATTTACCTTATTTATTTATCACTCAACAAGGATTTACCTTTCAACCAATATATTTTTTTAATCAGATCGTTACTATGTTAAAAGAGGTTTTCTCCCCTGAATCATTAGTGGTTATCGGCTCAGACCCGAAATTTGGTAGTTTCAAAAAAACACCATTATTCCCAACTGTTTTAGAACCTTACCTATATTCATTTACTGTATTATTTTTAGCCTTTTTACTTGCGCTCTTTCTATCTTCTAGCATGGCATTTTTTTATTTTTTAGCAAAAGATTATATAAAAAAATGGATAAACCGAATTGTGTTCATATTAGAAGCTGTCCCTGATATGATGATGATGATTTGTTTGCAAATATTTTTCATATGGGTACTTCAGAAATTCGGGGAATCTCCTGTCACCATTATTTCTTTTAATGAAAATCGAGCTTATTTACTCCCTATTTTATCTTTAGCTGTCTTACCTACATTACAAATGTTTCGGATGATGGTGTTATACATAAAAGAAGAACATGGAAAACATTACGTAGAGGTTGCATATGGAAAAGGCCTTTCATCAAGTTATATACTATGCATTCATTTATTCAAAAATATATCTATCCACTTCTTCCATCATTTAAAAACGATTTTTGTTTTCTTACTGTCTAACTTATTCATTTTAGAATTTGTTTTTAATATGCAAGGTATTATTCAATTTTTATTTAATAAGGCGTTTATTTCACCACCAGCTGCATTTATCATACTTGTTATGATTATTTTACCGTTTTATGCCATTTTTCAAATAATCTCATTCATGATGAATAGATGGCAAAATCAATTGAAAGGAGCAACATTATGAAATCTATTTGGAAATCAAAACGCTTTTTAATCGGCTTTACTTATTTATTCATACTTATTTCAGCTAGTTTTATTTATAGTTGGTTCTTTAAAGATAACATCCCAAAACCTCCTCAGTTACTTTACAATGACAATAACGAATTACTTGGAAAGGCCCCCTTTCCACCATCGTTAATACCGCCTTTTGGATCTGATCGTTTTGGAGAATCTGTTTTCTTACAAATTGTAGAAGGAGCAAAATTCACTATTTTATTAGCCGTGGCAATTAGCTTCTTTCGAATTTTATGCGGAACATGTATAGGAATCCTCTTAAGTTTATACGCTCCAAAACTCAAGAGATTTTTCCAGGCATGCTCAGAAGTTTTTTATTATATTCCAACTCTATTTATCGCATTCATACTCATCACGCCCGTTAATATTGTAATCACATCAAATGCCGATGGGTTAGATCCAAATATTTCATTTACGTTTTATCAAGTACTCGTACTTATTTTCGTCGCTCTGCCTACACTTTCTTTATATATATCCTCAGAGGTGGATGAATTTATGAAACGAGATTACATCTTAAGTTCACAATTACTGGGTGCTAGCCGTTTTCATATTATCAAAAAACACTTACGAGTCTTATTACTTGACCGCTTATTTGTGTTATTCATGGAACATATCGTCCAAACACTCATACTCGTTATCCATTTAGCGTTGCTTAACATTGTAATTGGCGGGATACAAATGCGTGAACTCTATGACGGAGTGCTCAGACCTGTTTCTATATCTAATGATTGGGCAGGCCTTATTGGATTAAATCGTAATGAAATGAATCTTTCATGGTGGATTATTTTTTATACTCTCGCTTCATTCTTTATTACGATTCTATTTATTAAGCTTATGACAATCGGGATTCAAGATGCACTGAAAGCAAGAGATTCGCAAGTTGTAGCAACTCAAAACGTTCCAGATCATAAAAAGTTTGTTAAAAATAAAGATTCTTTTTCGTTTGCAAATAAAGTGAACTTTTAATCATATCTCCTCAATCAAGTATGAATTGGCATTGATATTAGTAGAATATAAAGAAGATGATCCCTATTGAATACAGGAATCATCTTTTTTATGCCGTCTAACTTTTTTACATGACCTTTGCTAGACTCATGCTTTTTATATTTAAAATGAATTATTTACAATCACAACTATTCTGTTTAAAATCGATTACCATACGCCCTTGAATTTTACCTTGTTCCATTTCTTCGAATACATTTTGTACTTTATCTAGAGAACACGTTTGAACAACCGGTACTACTTTTCCTTCTGCACCGAACATAAATGCCTCTTCGAGATCCTTACGAGTACCTACTAGAGAGCCAACTACTTCAATTCCGTCTAGTACAAGTCGTGGAATGTTTAAATCCATAGTTTCTACTGGTAACCCTACCGCAACTACTTTACCACAGGCACGTACTGCATCAACCGCTGAGTTGAATGCTACTTTAGAAACGGCTGTTACTACAGCAGCATAAGCACCACCAAACTCATCTTGCACAATCTTATCAGCAGGACCTTGAGAAATTGGATTGATAGTCATATCAGCACCAACCTCTTTTGCTAAGGCTAATTTATCGTCATTAATATCTACTGCAATTACCTTTGCACCAAATACGTTTTTAGCATATTGGATAGCTAAGTTACCTAATCCACCACAACCATAGATGACGATAGGTTGACCAGGTTTAATATCTGATACTTTAATAGCTTTATATGTAGTTACGCCTGCACATGTAATTGATGATGCTTGAGCAGGATCTAATCCTTCTGGTACTTTCACTGCATAATCAGCTGTAACGATACATTGTTCAGCCATACCACCATCTACTGAATAACCAGCATTTTTAACTTCACGACAGAATGTCTCTCTACCAGTTACGCAATATTCACAACGTCCACAAGATTGGAACATCCATGCAATACTTACACGGTCACCAACCTTAAGTGAAGTTACATCATCAGCAAGTTTAGTAACAATACCTACACCTTCATGACCAAGGATGCGGCCATCCGTGTTACCAAAATCATGATTCGCAACGTGTAAATCAGTGTGGCAAACCCCACAATACTCTACATCTACTAACGCTTCACCTGAATGTAACGGACGTAATTCTTTTTCGATAACCTCGATGTTCGCTTTGCTGTTTTTATTAACCACTACTGCTTTCATATGTGATCTCCCCTTTAGTGTTTTAGAGTTTTAATGAGTTCATCTCACAACTACTGTCCTCACTATTTTGGCTAATTATTGCGCCAAATTTAAATGTTCAATCATCATTACATGTTCATCATAACATGACATTTCATAAGTAAATTGTGAAATTATGAACAATGTTTGAATTATTGCATAAATCGATTTCTTAACTGAATTAAAGATGAGAGTTTATGAATATAAGTAGGTCGCATTTTTCTACAGGAAAATAAATCAACTACATTTAGAGATTATATAATCAAACGATCCACCAATATAAAAAGCTCTTCATTTGAAGAGCTTTTTATATTCGCTTCATCGAAATTGTTTCACGTATACTTTGTAAATTTTGTAATGTTTCCTCTTGTCGTTGCAACGACAATCCTACATACAAAGTATCTAATAAACTTAGCTGCGCTAAGCGTGATGAACTTGCTTCCGTACGAAATTCTGTTTCACGTGTTGAAGTATAAAGTGTTATATCAGCAAGTTGACTTAGTGCTGATTTCTGATAGCTCGTAATTGCAATAATGCAAGCTCCTCTTGCTTTTGCTACTTCTAACGCTTCCAATAATCCTTTATTACTACCAGAATGAGAAATTGCAATGATTACTGCTTCTTTTGTAAGTAAACCAGCACCCATAATTTGAAAATGAGAATCTGTATGAGCAATACAAGAAATACCCGTTCTCATAAATTTATGATATGCATCCATCGCAATAATTCCAGAGCCACCATTTCCGTAAAACTCAATTCGGTTCGCTTCTTGCAAAGCTCGTACAGCTTTCTCAAGTGCGGTGTCATTTAACAAATGTAATGTATCTTGCAGTCCTGTAATATGCGAATGAAAAACTTTTTTAGCAACTGTTACCATACTATCTTCTGCTGATACTTCTTCATGAATATTTTGCATCGGTGTATGTACAATTTCACGAGCTAATGTAATTTTCAAATCTTGAAACCCTTGCAAACCAAGGTGTTTACATAAGCGGAATATCGTAGCTTCGGAACTATTCGTAACTTCTGCTAATTCAGTAATAGATTTATGTACAACATCTTGTGGATGTTTCAAAATATGTTCGGCAATACTTCGCAATTTCGGTGACAAACCGTTTAACGAAGCCTGAATCTTTCCAATCCCACTTCTTGTTCCAGGCATAGCATATCTTCCCCTTCCATTGTAGCTATATTGTACCTAATTATTGAAAGAAGAAAAACCTTTATTCGGTATCATACTATTATTTATTTGTTCCTATAAATGTTACCTTAACATATGACACACTTATAACTAGTTTCCCCCATACTTCACCGCATATAATGCAGCTTGTGTACGATCATCTACTTCCAATTTAGCTAAAACGTTTGAAACGTGCGTTTTCACAGTTTGTTCTGTAATGTGAAGCTCTGCTGCAATTTCCTTGTTGCTTCTTCCTTTCGCAATTTCGCGAAGTACCTCTTGCTCTCTTTTCGTTAACATTGAAAAAGGATTTTCTATTTCCTTCTTTACTGCGGAACGCCCCATTAATGCAGGTGTTACTTTCGGGTGAAAATTCGCATTTCCTTGATGTACTGCAATAATAGAAGCGACAAGTTGCTCAGGTTGTACTTCTTTTAATTGATAACCATCTGCTCCAGCTTCAAGTGCTGGTATAACATAATCTTGCTCTGAAAAACTACTTAATATAAGTACCTTTATCGTCTCATCGTATTGCTTTAGACGTTTTGTTGCCTCAATTCCATCCATTTTCGGCATCGATACATCCATTAGCACGACATCCGGTTTTTCTTTTTGCACGAAATGTAATGCCTCTTCGCCATTTTCCGCTTCCCCAATAATTTCAAATTCTTCTCTCGTTTTCAAAAAGAATACAAGTCCTCTTCGAACGATATGATGATCCTCAACTAGTAGCAGTTTAATCTTCAACCTTATTCTCCCCTTCAAATCGGCAATTGAATTTCTATTTTTGTACCCTTTTTTAGCTCTGTTGTAATTTGAAACGATCCCTTCATCAACTGAATACGTTCCTTCATACTTTTCAGACCAAGTGCTGATCCCCTTACTTGTTCTTGTATAAATCCTATTCCATTGTCTTCTATGTAAAAATGTAACTGGTTATTTTCTATTTTTAAAAGAACATGTACCTTTTCACACGAAGCATGCTTTTTACAATTATGTAGCGCCTCTTGGCTAATACGCCATAAAACTTCTTCTATTTCATCCCCAATTGAAACCATCCCATCAATTCGAACTTCCACTTGAACTCCTAATAACTTCCCGTAATTTTGAATTGCTTCTGCTAATCCTTTCTCTAATCCTTCAGGTCTTAATTGCCAAATTAATAGCGTCATCTCTTGTAATGCTTCTTGTGATAATTCTCCAATATAACTTAACATCTCTTGCAATTCTCTATCTTGCGTCATATTCAGAGTACCTTTCGCTGTTAGCATAATAGAAAATAACAATTGTTTTACTGAATCATGTAAATCACGTGCAAGTCGATTTCTTTCCGCTACCACTACATATTTACGTTCTTTCTCAACTAATTGAATACGTTGTATTGTCGTTCCAATTTGAAATGCAATCGCTTCTAATAACGCTAACTCTTCCTCAGAAAAATGAGTCTTATGAGGTGCAGCCACATTTAATAGACCAAATTTCTCTGATCCGGACCTAAGCGGAATTGTCGCATGATGTGTAACATCTTCTGTTTCACCCCAATTACATTCAATCGCATCTTCTATTCGCTTACATTCAATAATATTTGTCGCTTTTTCTAATCTGCCATTCACAAAACGCTCTACACACCAACAGTCTCCTTCACACATCGGCTTCTTCTCTTGCCACGTAAGAGCTGGTGGTAAGTTTTCGTCTACAAGCATACGGTGCTTTCCACTTTCATCAATAAAAAATATCCACCCTGTTTGTAAATTCATAACTTGTAACAATGTATGTAAAACTTTTTCTAACATGTCCTGTAAATTCGTTGCTTCATTTAGCAATTCCGCAATTTCTTTTAATGCTTCTAAACGATGTATCTCTTTTTCTTCAAAGTTCATTCTCATCACCAACTATCATTATAACATTAAGAAATTTCTAAATTCTATAAATAAAAAGAGCTGAATTCCTTCAGCTCTTTTTATTTATCAATCATTTTTTTATTTTCCCTTTAAATTTTGACCGCGTAATTCTTAAACTGAACAACGCCAAGTAATGAAGTTACTTTTAAACCCTCTAAGACTCATCTACATCTATAAATCAGAATTCTAAATGTAAAGCTTTATTTAATTGTCTGACAAAAATTGTTCTCCACGGATATGCTGCAAACTTTCAGTAGTAACGAACATATTCGCTGCTGGCATTTGCACTTGATGTTTATGGAACATAGCCATTAATGCAAACCTTACTTGTCTAGAAGTTTCAAAATAATCTTCTGGTTTAATTAAACCTGTAATACAAAATTCATATCCAACATATTTAAGGTTAGGATTTAAGTCTGTAACACCAACATATTTAAATGGTTCAACAGCCTCATCCTCTACTCTATACAAACTTTGTTCCAAATTTTCATTGCATATCACACATACGTCTTCTAACAATTCCTTAACTCTTGTAGGGTCTTCCTGATAACTTACCGTGATGCGTTCAATTACTCGCATCCACCCTTTATTAAAATTTTGTATCGTTCTAATCTCTCCATGTGGTATGGTAAGTAGTTTTCCTGACCATTCACGTATTTGCATAAAACGAATACTAATTTCCTCAATAGTTCCTGAATTTGTTCCATTAAAAGTAACAAAATCGCCAACGCGAAACTCTTTGTCCGCTAATCTCGCAAAGCCTAATATGACATCTTTTAGCATCTGTTGCGCAGCAAAACCAATGACAACTCCCGCTATCCCTGCACCTGCAATGATACTTTTTATATCTACAAACTGACTAATTAAATAAATGATTAGACTGATGATAATGATATATCTAAAAATAGATCGAATGACACTTTGAATCGTCTGCTCTACCTCTTCATCAAAAAAGCTGGACTTTCTAAAAAACCAATCAATAATGCGATTAATAACAAACGAAATAATGATAAGAACTAAAGCAAATAGTAAAAATCTTAATAGTAAAAACTCCCTTACATAATTAAAAAACTCCTCCGTATACGCTAATATACTCATCTATCCACTTCCTAATTTTTAAAATTTTCATGTAGAGCTAATCTATTATAATTCCTTATTAATTATCTCAAAATTTTCTTTCGTAACTTTTCCCCTGACCTTTCATTTTACTTTCTTAACTATGTATTTGTATCCCTAGTACATCTTCAACAATATAACCCTTTCATTAATCTTTCAACTTCTGATGCCCTTTTCTATTTACTATAAATATACCCTTTTTAATAATCTAAAGGGAGATTACAATAGAAATTTTTATAAACAACTTTGTAATACTTACCTCATTTAAAGGAATACATTCACATAACACCGAATCATTCATTTGATACTTTTTTCACGGAGGTTACAATTAATGGGGTATATCGAAGAACTAAGAGAAATTGTTGGATCAAGACCACTCAATTTAGCAGGAGTTGCTGTAGCTGTTTTAAATGACCAAGGACAAATATTACTACAACAAAGACGAAATGGCATGTGGGGTGTTCCTGGAGGTTTTGTGGAACTTGGTGAATCCACAGAATAAGCCGGAAGACGAGAAGTACTTGAAGAAACAGGTATTGAAATTGGTATACTTCAGTTAGTAAGTGTATTTTCAGGTAAAGAGTTTTTTGTGAAATTAGCGAATGGAGATGAATTTTATCCTATAACAATCGCTTACCTTTGCAAAGACATTAAAGGTGGCTTGCTAAAAGCTGACGGAGTTGAATCATTACATGTACAATTTTTTGATTTAAATGGGCTACCAGAAAACATTAGCCCTTTCATAAAAAAACTAATTGAGCAAAATGTCGTCTCAATTTAAACGTAAAAAGAGGCCTTTTCAAAGGCCTCTTTTTCACTTCACTTCTGCATGTAAACAAGATTTAAAATGTCCAAGTGCATATTCATGTCCTTGCGCATTAAAAGATGCAACTGCCTTTTCATATACAACAATTTTAAATCCTTTATTATAAGCATCTACTGCTGTATGAAGAACACAAATATCAGTGCACACCCCTACAAGATGAACTTCTTCTATTCCTCGTTCTCTCAACTTCATCTCTAGATCTGTTCCAGCAAATGCACTGTATCGCGTTTTATCCATATAATATACATTCGCATCATTTTTATATTTTTCGTATACATCTTGTAATTCACCGAATAAGTCTCTTCCATTTGTACCTGCTATATTATGAGGAGGGAACAACTTTACTTCTGGATGATATTCATCATTTTCTTCATGTTTGTCGATTGCAAACACTACATAATCTCCATTTTCAATATATTGCTTCGTTATATGTACAAGTTCCTTCTCAATTTCTTGACCTGGTTTTCCGCAAGTTAAAGCACCTTTTTCAGCTACAAAATCATATGTATAATCGATATTAATAAGAGCTCGTTTCATAACTACTATCTCTCCTTCTCCTGTTTCACAATAAACAATAGAAAATTTGTTATTACGACATCGTATGTACTATTCGACATTTCAAATGAAATACCTACATTTTTCTTGCAAAACTTAACTTAATCTAAGTTTATCATAAAACAGATATACTATGACAAAACATACTGTTCCTATTAGCATGTCATGGATTTGATAATTGAGCGTAACTTCAACCACCTCGTGTAAAGTAAACCAGATTATCGAAATCATCATACTAAGCAAGATGATACGAACAAATCACTGCACACCTTCAACCTCTTTCTCTTTCTTAGTAGTAAAGAGTAATTTCTTACTATTCATACGTACTAGAAAGTGAAACAAATTATTCTCAACAACCCATTTATATCCAAATTAAAAAGTACACTACTACTTTAAGTAATGTACTTTTTATCCATAATTAAGATGCTGGCTTCGTTTCAAACGTCGCTTGATTAAAGCTAATGACTTTTCCTTTTGGGTCATTATTTTCAAACTGAGCTGCAGTAATCGTATGACTACCTGTCTCAAGTGTCTTTTCTTTTAATTGTACTGTTGTCTGTGTTGTACTAGTTACTTGATGTTTATCAGCAAATATTTGATCTACAAATACGAATGTTTCTTTATCGTTTTGAAAATTAGAAAGTTCTAATTCAACTTGCTGAATTAAAGTATCTTTTTTAATAAATACAGTCGGTGTATTGCCGTTTTCAGAAGTACCATCTGGTGTAATGACTTTTACTATCCCTTCTCCAATTGGTACTGCCCCTTCAGGAAATACAACCATACTCTCCTCACTCGCATTTACAACTTGTTCTTCCTGATTTGACTGTGCATCCTCTTTTTCCTTTGGAGCACCACAGCCTACTAATAACAATACAGACAATCCAGCGATTATGAATTTCTTCAAAATTCATCCCCCCTGTAATTTCATTATAATTTATTATACAAAAATAACTTTGTAATTTTAAAACTATTTTTAACACTTTCATGAACAAATACTAGTAGCTTGCTCACGATTACTGTACCATACTTTCCTTAATAGAACATTAATTTTTTTAATGAAATAAATAGTAATTTTATCTTATTTATCATTTTAGCCCAACAAATTAATAACATACCTATCCAAAATAAAAAGACATTGTTATTTCAATGTCTTTTTATTTTGGTGATTAAAAAATAAACGTTGTAATCTCATCTACTTCTTTTCTTGGAAGTTTCTTCGGTTTATCTTTCGGATAACCGAGTGAAATAACCATATTTATTTGTTTTTCGGTCTCAATTTGAAAATATTGTCTTAGTTCTTTTTGAGCTAACAATACAGGCCCTGTCATTGGACACGTACCAAGACCCTTCGCATGTGCAGCCAGCATTAAGTTTTGTGCCGCTAAACAGCTACTCTTAATTCCTTCCTCTTCCCACACTGCATCCGGAACGAAGGCAATTGGATCAAATATCTTTTCACGAAACTTTGATTCATAAGGTGTTGCCAAACATACGATTAATACTGGTGCCTCAGAGAAAGCTGTTGCATATGGCCCGAAAGAACGTGTAAGTAATTTCCCTGCTTTCTCTTCTCCATTTTCTGCTGCTTTTGCCGCAAGTTTATGTAATGCATCCCAAGTCATTTGTTCAATTTCTTTAATTTTCTCTCGATTCATAATGACTAAGAACTCCCACGTTTGCGAGTTCGTATCACTCGGTGCATAACGAGCGCAATCAATAATTTCTTTTATATCACTAGTAGATACTTCTTGTTCTGTAAACTTTCTAACACTTCTTCTTCCGTGGATTACCTCTTTAAAAGCTTCATAATTCATACATTAAATCCCCTTTTACAGCGTTTTCAAAACCTGTCCTATGTTTGAATTATATCATGAAAAAAAGCTGGGGGAATACCAGCTTTTTTCTTCATTATTAATTTGTCACTTTAAACAAACTAATACTTTCTTCATATGCAGATTGTAGTTTTTTCGTAATTGGCCCTCTTTCGCCGCTAGCAAACTGTTCATCGCCAATTTGAACAACCGGGAATATTTCGAGTGGTGTCGCTGTAAAAAAGCACTCATCCGCCTCATATACC
Source organism: Bacillus cereus group sp. N11 (assembly GCF_016483605.1). Classification (NCBI taxonomy): domain Bacteria; kingdom Bacillati; phylum Bacillota; class Bacilli; order Caryophanales; family Bacillaceae; genus Bacillus; species Bacillus cereus group sp. N11. The sequence goes on along the minus strand of NZ_JAEHBN010000004.1, from coordinate 236,842 downwards.
TCTTGTAATGAAAATTCTCGTTCTTCTACTTCGATATGTAACTCTTTCGCTAATGTTATAACATAATGGCGAGTAATACCATGCAAAATAAAGTGATCAGCTGGATGTGTAATCAGTTTATCATTTTTTACTATGAAAAAATTAGAATGACATCCCTCTGTTACAACTCCATCTCGCACTAAAATCGCTTCTTGATATCCTTGTTCATTTATTTTATTTTTAATCATGATATTAGGAAGTAGATTTAATGATTTTATATGACAAAATTTCCATCTTATATCCTCCTCTACCGTTACTTTTATACCGACTTCCATCGTAGCGACTGGTCTTGGGAACGAAACAATATTTGCAAAATACGTTGGTTGAAGGTCTTTTTCATATACATGGTTTCTTGCTTGAGCACCTCTTGATATTTGTAAATATACATTACCATCTTCTTGAAATTGATTTTTTTCAATCATTTGATGTAGCTCTTCTACTAACTCTTCCTTTGTAAATGGTGCAATGAGTTTAATTTCTTCCATTGATTTAAAAAAACGCTCCAAATGTAAATCTAATAAATGTGGCTTCCCATCGTATAGTCTGAATACCTCATATATACCATCACCAAATTGGAAACCTCGCTCTTCTAATGCAACCATCGGCTGTTCTTCCTTTGTATTTACAATTCTCCCATTAAACAAAATCCAATCTTTATGAGTAGCTTTCATTCCTTCCCACTCCTTTATTACGTGATTGATTTTATTGTACAACTTAAAACGACTGAAAAAAAGGAATTTTCTGTATTTATATAAATAAAAAGTGCATCACCTATTTAAAGTGATGCACTCAGCCATTCATTTATCCCGCTATTGACGGGCAGTAAAACTCTCACCTCAAGGTTAGGTGGGAGATAACGGCCCGTAATTGCCTGATTGGTTCAACTTTATTTCAGAAAATATTTTTCAATATCATCTAGCATTAGGTTTGCTGCTTTAATACCGCCTGCTGTATTCCAAATTACTTCATCTACTTGGAATACTTTATTATTTTTAGAGGCTTGTAGCTGCTTAAAGAGTGGGTCTTCTGTCCATTCTTTTGCTAACGTGTTTCCTTCATTCTTCTTATCGCCATCTTTATCAGATGTGAAATAGAATAAGTAGTCCCCGTCCATATTTGGAATTTGTTCTTTTGTAATTCCTTTTATCGCAAATTCATCTTTATCTTGTAATGGTGGTCGTTTAAATCCAATATCGTTTAAAACAACACCTGAGAATGAGTTCTTTTGATATATACGAACATCACCTGGAACGAAGCGAATAATAGAAACTTTAGAGCTTAATTTATCTCCTAGCTTCTCTTTCATTCCTTCAATACGCTTTTTATAATCTTCAATTGCCTTTTGACCTTCTTTTTCTTTATTTACAGCCTTTGTATAGAGCGTAAAGTTTTCCTTCCAATCTCCACGCAATGTTTCAGCGTATACAGTTGGCGCGATTTCTTTCAATTGTTCATATATTTTTTCATGACGCATTTTATTCCCGATAATTAAATCCGGCTTAAGCTTCATTACTGCCTCTAAATTAATATCACGCTCAGTTCCTACAACTTTCGTATCTTTTAACTCTTTCGCTAAATGAGGGTACCATTCATCACCCGCACGCGGTTTCGTAGTTCCAACTGGCGTTACTCCCACAGCTAGAAGAGCCTCTGCACCTTCATTTGTTAAAACAACAACTTTTTTAGGTGTGCCATTTACTGTTGTTTCCCCCATTGCATGCTTTACAGTATAAGAATCTTTCGCTTTAGCTGATGGATCATTTTCTTTTTTTTCTTCTTTACTACACCCTGCGATTATAACCATAAGTATCATAATGCAGAACATAAACATTTTTTTAGTATGTAACATATGTCCTCCCTAGATGAAATCGATTATCATTAACAACTAAAGGTTAATGTATATTACATACATTGTCAATGTATATCAGAGAACTTTTTTAATATATACTATTTAGATTCTATCCGTTATTCAAATGTTTCTTTTTGAAACTATCTGTGTAAGTATGTAAATAATGGCCGTTCTTAAAATGCGTATCTATGTTATATATAGATACGCATTCATATTACATTATAAATTTATTTCCTAATATTGATTATATTTAATATATGATGGATCATTATACACCCACTGATTTCCACCAAGGTTCAACCAACTGTTTTGATTAATAAATACTAAATAAGATTCTGGTTTATTTAATTTACGAATTACTGAAGATGATGTTGATGGACCACTTCTTAAATTCACATTCGTTCCTTGTATATATGCGACACCGATTGCGCTACCATCACTATTGCTCGTCTTTACAAAATTAATGTAAGACGGGTCATAATACACCCACTGTCCGTTACCTAAGTCTAACCATCCGTTACTTTCTTGATATACGACATACGATTCTGGAGAGTTTAATTGGCGAATTACTGAAGATGATGTTGATGGGCCACTTCTTAAATTTACATTTTTCCCAAGTATATAAGCAATTCCCTTCGTTTGTGGTGTTGGCTGAGGGTTTGGAGGTTGTGGATTTGGAGGATTTGGATACGGAGCTACTCCAAAAATAGCTGCTATTCCGTTTACATATGCTTGACATAGATCTTCAATAAATTGTGGGTTTTTCAATAAATTTGCATCAAACGTTGTATCAATAAAAGCAGTCTCAGTTAAAATTGCATCCATTGCAGTCTCTCTTAGTACTGCATAATTTGCTTTTTTTGCCCCTCGGTCACGAAGGCCGTATTTTGTTAATACAGGATTGACTGCTGCATGAATTTTTTGTTGCTTTGCATATGCGGAGCTACTGTTAGATAACCCATCATAAATATAACTTTCAAATCCAGTTCCACCGCCACTATTTATATGAAATGAGATAAAGTAATCTGCTCCAAAAGAATTAGCGATATTAGCACGTTCTGATAAAGAGATAAATACATCACTATCACGTGTCATTTTAATAGTAATTGGGTAGTTTGCAGATAGAATGTCTCGCACACGTCTCGCTATTTGAAGTGTTAAGTTTTTTTCTACTAAACCATTACCAACAGCACCAGAATCATATCCACCGTGACCTGCGTCGATTACAAGTTTCATATCACTGTCTCGTTCCTTTCTTTCGTGTAATAGGTTTATACATTGCTACTCGTCCTATTTTATGTAAAATGTACAAGTTCCGTTACAATTACAAATAAAAAACCACCTTATGTAAGGCGGTTTCTATCATCTTGCTTTAACCAATTTAAAATAAATATATACGATTGATAGTGAATATAACGTATGCAAAATAAAATAAATAAAAGACCCATTCCAACACCGCTGTATAACAAACCGAACTTTAAAAAAATGTTCAAAAGTGGCGGGAAATTAGTAATATTTTGTACTGTAACAAGCATGCAAAACAAAATAAAAAACACAGGTACATATTGTAATTCGTACGGCTTTCTTTTCTTACTAGCTCTTTTCCGAATGAACTTATGGCTTAGTTCTGCCAAAATAAAACATCCTCCAATTAATACAAGACCAGAAGTCATTATCATGTATCCACCTGCCTTATATTTATTTTAGCACATTACTAATCATCGTTATATTTTCTTCACGTATGTTCCATCTTCTTCATTAAAGCCAAAGCTCTCTATGAAAATTTTTGCTTGTTCTGTTAATTCCTTTTGTAACACTTTTATCTCTTTCACACCTCTTTGTTTCATCATCTCTTCAAATGTAAAATACGTATTTGTTCCATATCCGTAACTTTGATAATCAAAATGAATTATTAATTGAGATAAAACTACACTCTCTTCTTGAACACTGTAATCTATTACACCAATATATGTATCATCAACTTTTACGCAATACTGCACCTGTTTCTCACTTACATTATGCGAGCGGAACATTTCTTTAACAACGCTTTCATTTTCTACTGTTACTTTTTCAAACGCAATCATATGTTGTCCATCCTTTTACTATTATTGTATCAATAATACGTTCTATTTATGAAAAAAAACCTTAAGACCATATGCGGTCTTAAGGTTTTTCTTATTAAACTAAGCTATACGCACGTTTTGTTTCTTCGTGGAACTTATTCGTATCGTATTTATGCTCAACATAAATTTGGTGCCAAACCATAAACGCAAGTACAGTCCAAATTTTACGGCTATAATCGCCTTTATCTGCACAATGTGCTTCCAGTAAGTTTAATACATACTGTTTGTCGATTAAATGATCTGTTTTACTTTCGTTTATAATATTTATAGCCCAGTCATGCATTTCATCTTTTAACCAGTGACGAATTGGTACCGGGAATCCAAGTTTTTTACGATCTAACACGTGATCTGGAACGATTCCGCGTGCTGCTTCACGTAAAATAGCTTTCGTAGTTCCGTTAGCAATCTTTAATTCAGTTGGAATTTTTGATGCAACATCGAATACTTCTTTATCTAAGAACGGTACACGAAGTTCTAATGAGTTTGCCATTGTCATTTTATCAGCTTTTAATAAAATGTCACCACGTAACCACGTGAACATGTCAATGTACTGCATTTTACTTACATCATCATAATCTTTAATCTCGTTATACAATGGTTTCGTGATATCCATATAGTTAACACTTTCATTGTAGAACTTCATTAATTCCGCTTTCTCTTCTTCACGGAAGATTTTCGCGTTTCCATAGTAGCGCTCCTCAATTGGCGTACATCCACGCTCTAGGAAGCTCTTTCCTTTAAATCCTTCTTTAAGAGCACCGCTTAATGCTTTTAGAACGCTCTTACCTGGGCTAGGAATGTACGAGAACATTTTTAGTGAGTTTGGCTCACGGTAAATGTTATAACCACCAAATAGCTCGTCTGCGCCTTCCCCTGAAAGAACAACTGTTACATGTTTACGTGCTTCTTTTGCAACGAAGTACAATGGTACAGCTGCTGGATCTGCTAAAGGATCATCCATATGCCAAATAATTTTTGGGAACTCATCCATAAATTCTTTCGCTGAAATAAATACGTTATGGTTTTTAACGCCTAATTTCTCAGCAGTTTCTTTCGCAACATCAACTTCACTGAAACCACGTTGTTCAAAACCAACAGAGAACGTTAAAAGGTTCGGATTCATTTCTCTTGCGATAGAAGCGATAATAGATGAATCGATACCACCAGATAAGAATGAACCTACTGGTACATCACTTCGCATATGTACTTTTACTGAATCGTATAATACATCACGAATTGCTTGGATATGCTCTTCTTTCGTTGCGCTTGAAGCATTGAAATAAGGCTTCCAGTAGCGATGGATTTCCATCTCTTTACCGATTTCCTTTACGAAATAATGACCAGGCTCAATTTTATTAACATCAATTGTTAATGTTTCTGGTTCTGGACCATATTGGTACGTAAAGTAATGTTGTAGTGACGTTGGGTTTACCCCTTTGTCTTCCATTACATGCATAATACTTTTCTTCTCAGATGCGAAGAATGTAGTATCACCTTGTTGCGCGATATATAATGGTTTAATACCAAAGTGGTCACGTGCACCGAAAAGTTTCTTTTCTTCACGATCCCAAATCATAAATGCAAACATACCACGAAGATAGTCTACACATTTTTCTTTCATATGTGCATACAATGCAATGATAACTTCTGTATCAGATTGCGTTGCGAAAGTCGCACCTTTTTCAAGTAACATTTCGCGTAATTCTACATAATTGTAAATTTCACCATTAAAAATAATTACATATCGATCATTTTCATAAGTTAGCGGCTGATGTCCTGCCTCTAAGTCAATGATACTTAAACGGCGGAAGCCAAATTGTACATGTTCATCACGAAAATATCCTTCGTCATCTGGACCGCGGTGGAAAATCATCGTGTTCATATTTTCAAATTGATGTTTTTCTGTTTCTGAAAACTCTCTAGGGTTTTCACATAAACATCCTACAAAACCACACATACTTCTTACCCTCTTTCGGTTTTCATTCTGTTTCTATACTACTATATCAACCCTATTTATACTAGCATAATCAACTCAATATGGCGACCAAAAACTATAAAAAAATCACTCCATTTCACATTTTTAACATTTTTTTATGAAAACATGAAAATTAGGCAATCACCTTTCTCCGCTTTTGTCATATGATATTGCAAATTGATTTCTAGGAGGGAATACCATGAGTGAAGAAAAAAAAGATTCTTCTCGTCCACCGGTTCGCAATTATTTAAAGCAAATTGATGATTTTTTTGAGCAAACACCTCTTCGCAATGTAATCGCTGATTTGAATCATTTTTTCCAAAAAGGAAATCGTTTATTAACATTCCCTGTAGATTTATATGAAGTTGATGAAGAACTCGTTGTTACCGCTGAACTACCGGGTATACAAAAAGAGCAAATTCAAATTGAAATACAAACCGAATACTTAAAAGTCTCTGTAAAAGAAGAAATACTTGAAGAGGCAGAAGAACAAACATCTCATAACTATTATCGCCGAGAACGGTCTATTTCAGAAGCCGCAAGAATGATTAAATTGCCTTATTCCATTAATAAAAAAGCAGCGAAAGCTTCCTATCAAAATGGTGTGTTAGAAATTCGTGCACCGAAACTTCCACAACAGCATGACATTTTATCTATAGACTAATGTAAAAAAATAAGGGTGCTACGCACCCTTATTTTTAATCCACTAATCGCTTCATATCACGTATTATATCTTCGTACGGTGTATTACTAATACCGCTATACTTTTTCATTACTTTTCCATTTTGATCAATTAAATAAAATGATGTACCATGTATTACTTGACCGTTCTCTGGCTTATCTACAAGTGATTGGAAATTATCTTTTGAAAACTTTGTAATATCTTCTAACGAATAACCCGTCAATAAATTCCAATTACTAGTATCTTCTGTAAACTTTTGAATGAAAGCTTTCAGATTTTCTGGTTTATCAAGATCTGGATCTACACTAAACGAGACAAACTGAACGTCTAACTTCTCTTCCTTTGCCATCTTCTGTAATTTTGCCATATTAGCAGTCATTGGCGGACAAACTGTTTGACAGTTTGTGAACATAAAATCTGCAACCCATACTTTCCCTTTTAAATCTTTTGTACCAAATTGTTTTCCATCTTGATTTGTGAATTGGAAAGTTTCTAAATCCCAATTTAATGGTTTACGAAGCTTTGAGCCTGATCCACTACATCCAGCGAGTACAAATAGACAAAATACAACCATAAGACCAATTAGTTTTTGATAACGCTTCATTTATAAACCTCTTTTCTCTATCCTAAATTTAAATAGGTTATGCTCATCATAACAAAAGTTAACACTACGAGAAAATTGTTTACTGCATTTGTTCACGAAATCGTACGAATTTACGTATGATACTTCTTAATTTCAAGCGAATTACTAGACAAAATATGTTTTTTCACTATTATTTCTCTAAATCGTATTCGCAAAACAAAGCTCATTGTTAAAATTGTAAATACCTCTCCCTATTTTTTAACAATTAATTAAACATTAATCCATGTTATACACTGTATTCCTTAACAACATTTCGGTACAATACAACTACAACGATTTTAAATGAGGTGATGTTCATGGCAAAGCGCTATGAAAATATGGATAATGTCAGTACAAAAAAATCAATTCGTTCTTTTTTAAGATGGCGTAAAGAACGAAATCTGAACAAAAAAGACTTTTCTTTTTTAGTAGAACAATCACCTGTTAAACAAAATGCATTTTTGCAAAGCAATGTTGAAAAAACGACAGTCACATGGGTGGGCCATTCTACTTTTCTTATCCAAACGAATGGACTTAATATATTAACAGATCCAGTATGGGCAAATAAATTAAAGTTAGTTCCGAGGCTTACTGAACCAGGTCTTACTATACAAGAACTACCTAAAATTGATATAGTCCTTATTTCACACGGTCATTATGATCATTTAGATTTTTCAACTCTTCGTCAGTTAAATGATGATGTTCTATATCTTGTACCTATCGGATTAAAAAAATTATTTACTCGTAAGAAATTTACGCATGTAGAAGAATATAAATGGTGGGAAAGTACGACGATTAATGAAGTTTCTTTTCACTTCGTACCTGCTCAGCACTGGACGAGAAGATCCTTATTTGACATGAATACATCTCACTGGGGTGGATGGATTATTGATAATGAAACGACTTTGGAAACCATTTATTTTTGTGGCGACAGCGGCTATTTCCAGGGTTTCAAAGAGATTGGAAAGCGCTTTTTAATTGATATTGCTCTTATGCCAATTGGCGCTTATGAACCAGAATGGTTTATGAAAGTATCTCATGTTTCCCCTGAAGAAGCAGTACAAGCTTATTTAGATTTAAACGCGACACATTTTATTCCAATGCATTACGGAGCTTTTGCACTTGCTGATGAAACACCTCGCGAGGCAATAACAAAACTTCGAAGTAATTGGAATTTGCGTATGTTACCGTGGGAACAACTGCATGTACTCTTTTTAGGCCAAACTTTTACTTATAATAGCGACACAAATAAAAAACAAGTACAAGAAAAAATCGAAACTTTACAAGTGTAATGTAACTACTTATTTTCTATATCCATCATATAATATAGAAAATCATAAAGGGTGTTTTCTATGAATGAATATTTACAGACTCGCTACATCATTAGCGGGAGCGCCTGTATAGCCCTTCTCATTTCTTACTTTCTATTCACATAAAGTGAAACTTTAATCAGTGGGGGTTGTTCATCATCCTCACTGATTATTAGCCTTCACCAATCGGGCATTTACGGACCGTTGATCTCACACCTAACTTCTTTGCTTTCGCTGAATTTTGAGGTGAGGGTCTTACTGTCCGTTAATGCGGGATAAAAAAGCTACTTGAAATATATTTTCAAGTAGCTTTTTTATTACTCTGCTAAATACATAAATCCAATTGCACCCGGACCTGTATGAGTACTAATAATAGGCGTTGTATAGAAAATTTCTGATTGAGTAAATCCACTCACTTTTTCCACAGCTGCTTTCATACTTTCAGCTAAAGGAATTGCTTTTGCATGCGGAATCGCAACAGCTTTTACAACTTTTCCTGCTGTATCTTGCTCAAATAACTTAGCTAACGTTTTTACAATTTGGCCTTGACTGCGCACTTTCGTTACAGGGTTATAAACACCGTCTTCAAGGCTAGCAATTGGCTTTATATTAAGTAGCGAACCGATAAACGCTTTTCCTTTACCGATACGTCCACCCTTCACTAAGTTTTCTAATGTATCTACCACTACATATAAACGAGTATTCTTTCTCACTTCATCTACACGTTTTAAAATTTCTTCTAGTGAGCGTCCTTCATTTGCCATTTTTGCAGCTTCTATTACTTGATATGCTAAAGCATGTGTAATAAATTGTGAATCAACAACTGTTACTTTTGTATCAGTCATCGATGCAGCACTATTTGCAGTCGCAACAGTACCACTCATTCCACTTGTCATATGGATAGAAAGTACTTCACTTCCATCTTCACCTAGCTTGTCATACATTTCTACAAATGTACCCATAGCTGGTTGTGATGTTTTTGGTAGTTCCTCTGATTTAATCATTTCTTCAATAAACTCATCAGGTTGTAAATCAACGCGATCTAAATATGTTTGTCCATTTACAGAGATTGATAATGGTAAAACATGAATGTCATACTTCTCGATTACATCTTGTGATAAATCTGCCGTTGAATCTGTTACAATTTTAATTTTTTGCATACTATCCTTCTTCCCTTTCCAATACGCTCTCCTTGTTATTATACTAGCATTCCTAATGCTTTCAACAATTTCGAACGAAATTTCATCAAATTAATTATATTTTTATACCTAAAATAAAAAGACAGAGTATTCCTGACTCTGTCCTGCTCTAATTTATGCGTTTTTTTCAAGGGTATTTGTTTTATATACATTTAAATAATCATTCCACTTCAAACATTTTTGTAAATATTCACGGAAAGAATACGAAAATCTTGGGTGCTTTTGTTTTTGAATTTTTGCAATAAATAATTGAAGACGAGACTGAATTAGAAACGATAATGGATGCTGCGCCTGTAGGACAGGGATTTCGAATATTTTAATACAATCCCCTGTTGAATGAGTGAAATAAAAACTTTTCGTAATCACAATATCAATCCTCTTTTTCATTGGATTTTGAACTTCCTCTACTTTACGCTGTAACACGTTGTTTAAAGTGGAGACTCCTTTGAATACAAAAGTATCCTTAGATGATCCCTTTAGTCCTTATGGTTAGTAGATTTATTCTCTATTCATCTCCACCTAATCCATCCCCCGTCCTAATTATCACGTGAGACGGGAATCTCGTTATCCGTAAATTGCTTAATACATTCAGTATAAACTTATAAAGGTGCAAAGTTTGTCTAAATTTTGGAGATTCTATTATTTTTTTCTTCTTTATATTGTATACGTTTATAGCCATAGTATAACAAATAATTAAAAAAGTGCCTTTATAACGAGGCACTTTTCGACTGTATTTCTTCTTCCCTTTTCTTTTTTCGCTTACTAACAATCTTTGATAAGGCAATACTAATTTCATAAATACAAATAAGCGGTACCGCAACTAAACTATGAGATAAAAAATCTGGCGGTGATATACACGAGGCAATGATAATCAATGCTACGTAAGCATACCTTCTTATTTTTATTAGAAACTCCGCCGTAAGTATGCCAATACTCGTTAAAAACATTACCACTACAGGTAATTCAAAAATCACAGCAAATGGAACTGTTAAATTAAGTACAAAATGAAAATACTTTTCTGTCGTAAACATCGTATTAAACATTTCATTACCTATCGTAGTTAAAAAATGAAATAAAAACGGCATTACAATAAAATATCCAAAACTTAAACCTGCAATAAATAATATAGACAATACCGGTATATACATTACAGTCATCTTTTGTTCATTTGGATGTAAACCTGGTTTTACAAATAACCAAATTTGTATAGCAGCAAAAGGAATTGTACAAACGATAGCAAATACTGTAGCAATCGAGAAAAAAATCCACAATACATCACTTGGACCGAGAACAGTTAATTTCATTGGTAAATCTTTTACAAGCCAAAAATAAATATCCTTCGTAAAAGTAAATCCAATAATTAAAAATAATACAAAGGATAACACTGTATAAATTACTCGTTTGCGAAGCTCAACGATATGTTCTACTACACTCATTTCCCGATCTTCCATCTCGTTCACCACACTTTACTTATCCATTACGAGGAAAATCCATTACATTTTTTCTTTCTTTTCCTTCTCTTGAAATGCGTCATCAGTCAATTCTTTCGTTGATTTTTTGAATTCTTTTAACGTTTCCCCTAAAGCCTTTCCGATTTCCGGCAATTTTTTAGGCCCAAATAATATTAGTACAGCTACTAAGATTAAAATTAACCCTGGAAAGCCAATATTTGAAAACATTTCCCCATCCCCTTTATTAGTAGATTTCTTGTCCTACTATTGCATAATTTTATTTTGTCAAAAAAGTTTGAAAACGTCAACAAATCCATCGTCTTTTGTCAAAAAAATTCAAAAATATAATCAATTATACAAATTTCATTTTCTATTGCTCTTGTGTATGATATGGTAAGGGAAATGACATATTATTTCATGATAGTAGAAAGGATTTGCATTATGACTGAAAAAATGACACGAATGACCCAATTTGTAAAAGAAGAAATTGCAAATGCAATTACACATGGTATCGGTGCCATTTTAAGCATCCCTGCCTTAATCATATTGATTATTCATGCTTCTAAGCACGGTACCGCATCAGCTGTTGTTGCATTTACCGTTTATGGTGTAAGCATGTTCTTACTGTACTTGTTTTCAACGTTGCTACATAGCATTCACCATCCAAAAGTAGAAAAATTATTTACTATTTTAGATCACTCAGCCATCTATTTATTAATCGCTGGCACATATACTCCTTTTCTACTCATTACACTTCGTGGACCTTTAGGTTGGACGTTACTCGCAATTATATGGACACTTGCAATTGGCGGTATTGTCTTCAAAATTTTCTTTGTACGCCGTTTTATAAAAGCATCCACTTTATGTTACATCATTATGGGCTGGCTCATAATCGTTGCTATTAAACCACTTTACGAAAATCTAACTGGACATGGTTTTTCACTACTTTTAGCAGGTGGCATTTTATATTCAGTCGGGGCAATCTTCTTCCTTTGGGAAAAGCTACCTTTCAACCATGCCATTTGGCACCTCTTCGTTTTAGGCGGTAGTGCAATGATGTTCTTCTGTGTACTCTTTTACGTCTTACCTGCAGCGTAATAAAAAAGGTTTCAGCTTGATGAAAGCTGAAACCTTTTTTATTACTTATGTAATTGTGATGCGATAACATCCTGTGTATGCTTCGTTAATTCTTTAATATCCATATTCGCATACTCTTCAGGTGTAATCGGCTTAGAAATCGTTACTGTTGCATGAGCTCGTTTCATACGATTTCCATTCGCTTCAAACATTTTATATGTACCATCTAACGTTACAGGTAAGATTGCTACACCAGATTTTACTGCTAGGTGAAAACTACCAGCTTTAAACTCTCCAATTTCGCCACCCTTACTTCTCGTTCCTTCAGGGAAAATTACGATAGAATGTCCATTCTTTAATAGTTCAATTCCATCTTTAATCGCTTGAAGAGATTGACGACGATCATTACGAACCATAAATACACAATTCATAAGTTCCATCCAAGTTGGTACAACTGGAAACTTCTTAATCTCTGCCTTTGAAACGAATCCAATTGGTTTATTTAAGTAACCTAGTAAAACAGGAATATCCATATTACTTTGATGATTACTTACAACTAGTACCGGCTTGTCTTTCGGAACATTTTCAAGCCCTTTTACTTCTACTGCCCCACCAGCAACACGTACCATTTTTTTACCAAACCAATTTGTCGTTTTATATACAGCATTATCTTTTTCTTGCGGTGACATCGTATTTACTTGTTTTTTAAGACGCCACATTCTCGGTGTAATCGCAATTACAATTAAAATTAAATAAAAGATTTTAAAAAACGTTTGAATCATACAGAACCCCCACCTATTATCATTCCGACCTTCATTATACTAGACAAACGAAGGAAAAAGAAGAAAAAATGTCCAAACAACAAGTGTTTGGACATTTTTAAGTATTCTATATTAGAAACGTTTTGCTAATTCACGTGCGTTAGCAATTGCTGCTTCTTTAATTTCTTGTGCTTTTTCAGGATTAGCATTCATACCTTCAACTGCAATATATTCAGTTTCATTTACACCGATGAATCCTAATACTGTTTTCAAGTGATTACGACCGAAGTCTACAGCTGCGTATGCTCCTTCAGAATAAACGCCACCTGTTGCTTGAATGTGAAGTGCTTTTTTGCCTTCTAATAAGCCAACTGGACCATTTTCAGTATATTTGAATGTTTTACCTGCAATTGCTAAGTTATCTAAGTATGCTTTTACTACTGGTGGATAGCTAAAGTTCCACATTGGAGTTACGAATACATAACGATCTGCATGCATAAATGTTTCTAAGTTTGTGTTCATTGCTGCAACTTTTTGTTGTTGAACTTCTGTTAAAGTTTCAAAGCCTTCACCTGCTGCAAATTTACCCCAAGCAGCAAATACATCAGCATCAATTGCTGGTACAGTCGTATTGAATAAATCAACTGTTACAACTTCGTCTTGTGGATGCTCGTTTTTATAAGCTTCGATGAAAGCTTCTCCTACTGCCATTCCGAAAGAACCTTCTGCTGAATTTGGATTTGCTGTGATAAATAGTACTTTTGTCATTGTATTCTCTCCCTTTAATTTTATCTTTAATTTGAGATTTATAATTCGAAAGTAAATAACTTACCTTATGTAAGTATAATACAAAATCTCTCGCTTCATGTCAATAAAAAATAGCTACTTTTTTTTCGTAAGTTAATAAGTTGTTTTGTAATCTATAAATTATATATTTCCATTTAAAATGTTAACTAAATAAAAAACTACCTCCATATTTCATGGAGATAGTCCTTCATCAACCTTTATTTTTGAAAAATATGTTTCACTTTTTCAGCTGGAATGTTACTTCCACCTCTACCTTTTACATCTTCAATCATCATTGTAATGACCATATCAGGTGCATTTAAATCAAATGCAGCGAACCAGCCTAGTTCTTTTCCTTCGGCCTCTTTAGATACTTTTAATTCCGCTGTACCTGTTTTTCCAGCAAGGGTCATACCATCAATTTTAGCAATTTTCCCTGTACCATCCGGATCATTAATTACTTTAGTCATAGCAGTTTTTAATATATCCTGATTTCCTTTTGAAATGACATTTTCTTTCCAAGCTTTTGGTTGTTTATCTGTTTTAATGATATATGGTGACGGAATTGTTCCATCATTTACAATTGGTGCATATGTTAAAGCTAGATGAAGAGGAGTCATTAACACTTGTCCTTGACCATATCCTGTATCTGCCATTTGAATATCATTTTTAATACCATCATTTGCGATTTTAGAAGCTGGGAATCCATATTCAATTGGTAATTTCTCATCGAATCCGAATTTTTTCGCTTCACTCATAAATTTATCTTTTCCGATTTTTAAAGCTTCTTGTGCGAAGTAAATATTATCCGAATATTTCATTGCCTTATCCAAATCAATCGGATTTGCATCTTTCACACGTGTTACGTAATAATTGCCCCAAGAAGAATCTTTTGTCCATTTCAATCCTTCAATTTTCAATTCTTCTTTTGGATCAATCGTTTTCGTTTCAAGACCGATTGCAGCTGTAATTGGCTTAAATACAGAACCTGGTACCGATAATTGTGTAAATCGGTTCGTCATCGGTTTTTTCGGATCATTATTCCAAGCTTCACGTTGTGCTTTCGATGTTCCTCGTGCAATTAAATTAGGATCATATGCTGGACTACTTACAAGTGCAATTGTTTCTCCACTTTTCGGATTAATTGCCGCACTTGAACCAGCTTCGCCCTTCATTTCATTATACGTTTTTTCTTGAACAGCACTATCGATAGTTAAAGTTACATTTTCTCCATCAACAGCTTCTGTTTTTGCTAAATTTTTAATTTCTTTTCCTTGTGCATCTTCTACAAAGACACGGCCACCTTTTTTACCGCGTAGCTTTTCTTCCAATACTTGCTCTAATCCAGCTTTACCAACTGGCTCATCAGCTTGGTAGCCTTTCTTTTGTAGCGTTTTTAAATCTTCAGCATTTACCTTTCCGATATAACCAGTTAGATGAGCTGCCGCTTCCCCTAACGGATATGTACGAACATTTACAGGTTTTGTTGCAACACCAGGTAAATCAATATACGTATTTTGCGTTGCCCCTTCAGGTAAAATTCCAATTGGTACAAGATACCCTGGTTTTACCCATTTAGCAGTTAGTTTTTGATCAATTTCTTCTACAGACATATTTAACAACTTAGCTACTGCTTCTTTCGTTTGCGGAGCAGTTTCATCTAATTTTTCTGGAACGATTCCGATCTCAGAAGCTTTCCCATTCGTCGCCAGACCTTTTCCATTACGATCGTATATTTCACCACGTTTTGGCTCTGTTGTTTGCATACGCACTTTACTATCTTTTGTCATGCCAGGGAAAATGAAATCAGGTGTCCAATCTATTTTCCAAGATTCTTTATCTCCATCTTTTTCTTTCACCATTTTTGCTTCATGACCAAAAGTGATTTTACCACCAACTGTATCCATGCTTACTTTAAAAGGAACAGGGCCTTCATCTTTTTTATCTTCTTTTACTTCCCCTGTTTCTACCTTTAAGTCTTTCACTTCAATACCAGAATAAATTTTTTCATATTTCTCAGTAAACTCTTTCTTGGAAATATCTTTTTTTGCATTTTCTGATAATTGATCGTACATATCTGTAAATTTTTGTTTATTCCATGATTTTACATATGTATCAAACGCTTCTTGTGGTTTTTCTTCTTTACCACATCCAACTAACATGAATGTTAAGCAAAGAAAAAGAATCCCCCATATTTTTCTCAACTGATTCTCCTCCTCTTTCTATAGTAATACTTTTGAAAATTTTAGCATTTTTCACATGCTACCTTTCATTATAGCATTATTGAATACCATCTATAAACTTACATTTATAAATACAAATAAAAAAATTGATGCGAATACTCACATCAATTTTTATTATTATTGTTGTTTCTCGTATACATGGTAATAATACGTATACGGATTTTTTTCATCCGTTAAACCTTTTTCTACAAAAATCTCTTTCCAATTTGTCATATCCATTTCTGGGAAGAATGTGTCTCCTTCAAATGCATAGTGGATTTTTGTTATATATAACTTGTCTACATACGGTAAAAAGAGATCATAAATTTGCGCTCCGCCAAAAATAAAAATCTCTTCTTCATTTTTACATAGTTCAAACACTTCTTCTACAGTATGAGCTACTTCGCAGCCTTCTACATGATACCCTTCATTACGAGTTACAATAATATTACGTCTTCCAGGCAATGGTCTACCAATTGCTTCATAGTTTTTTCTCCCCATAATAAGTGGGTGACCCATCGTCGTTTTCTTTACATACTGTAATTCACTCGGTAAACGCCAAGGTAAGTTATTATCTTTACCAATTACTCTATTCTCGTCCATTGCGACCATAAATGAAACAATCATCTTGTCATCTCCTCTACAATTACACTGCAACCGGTGCTTTAATCGCTGGGTGTGGATCATATCCTTCAATCGTTAAATCTTCCATCTCAAAATCAAACACAGATTTCACATCTGGATTTAATGTAAGTTTCGGGAACGGACGTGGTTCACGTGCCAATTGTTTTTCTACTTGTTCAAAATGATTCGTATAAATATGCGCATCTCCAATTGTATGAACAAATTCTCCTACTTCAAGACCACATTCATGTGCAATTAAATGTGTTAGTAGTGAATAACTTGCGATGTTAAATGGAATCCCAAGGAAGATGTCGCCACTTCTTTGATATAGCTGACAAGAAAGTTTTCCGTCCGCTACATAAAATTGGAATAGCGTATGACAAGGCGGTAATGCCATACTCGGTACGTCTTCAGGATTCCAAGCAGAAACGATTAGGCGACGTGAATCTGGCGTTTTTTTAATCATTTCAATTACATCTTTTAGTTGATCCAGTGTTTCACCAGCCGTCGTTTTCCAAGCACGCCATTGCTTGCCATATACGTCTCCTAAGTAGCCATATTTATTCGAAAAATCATCATCTTCTAAAACATTCTTTTTAAATAGGTCCATTTGCTCATCATATTGCACTTTAAATTCCTCATCTTGTTGTGAGCGAAGACCGAAATCTGTCATATCAGGCCCAGTATACTCGTCACTTTCTACCCAGCTCTTAAATGCCCATTCATTCCAAATGTTATTATTATGCTGCAATAAATAGCGAATGTTTGTATCACCTTTCATAAACCAAAGTAGTTCACTTGCTACAAGGCGAAATGGTACTCTCTTTGTCGTTAATAAAGGAAATCCTTTACTCAGATCAAAACGCATTTGATATCCAAATACAGATACAGTTCCTGTCCCTGTACGATCTTCTTTCTTCGTACCGTGCTCCATTACATGGCGGCATAAATTTAAGTATTCATATTCAGCATGTTTCATATGTAGAAAAACCTTCTTTCAATCTTATATGAAATTTATCATAACATGAAAAACAACAAATTTAATAATCTTGATAAATAAAAATTATTTTCAGTAATTCTTACAAAATTATTAACTTTCCATATTTAAAAAGGTTTTCATTTTCTATTACCGAAAGTATAGTGCGGTAGGACAAAATTTAAATTTGGAGGTTAGAAGTATGTCTAAAATTGAAACTCCTGTTATGACTTCGTTACAAACTACGGTTGAAAAAATGATGAAGGATTTAAAAGTTCCTGGTGCTGCTGTAACTGTTATAAAAGACGGTGAAGTTATTCTTTCAGAAGGTTTCGGCTATCGAAATATAGAAACAAAAGAGGCTGTTACACCGAGCACCCGGTTCGCAATCGGTTCCTCAACGAAAGCTTTTGGCACACTTTCATTAAGCTTGTTAGCACAGCAAAAAAAGTTTAATTGGGATACTCCTGTCCAGTCTTATATACCTAACTTCTCTTTATGTGAACTACTTGCTACCTCACAAGTTACAGGACGGGATTTAGCCTCTCACCGCACTGGAGTGAGTCGTCATGATGCTCTTTGGTACAGCTCTTCCTTATCTCGAAAAGATCTCGTTGAAAAAATAAAACATTTACCACTTGATGCACCGTTCCGAACAGCATTTTTATATAACAACTTAATGTATGCGACAATTAGCTGCATTGTTGAAAACATTACAAATCAAACGTGGGAGCAATACGTTACAGAACATATTTTAGAACCTTTAAATATGAGGCATACAAACTTCTCTGTTACAGATTCACAAATTACAGAGGATTATGCTTTACCTTACATTGAAAAAGACGGTGAAATAAAAGAAGTTCCATTCCGTAACATCGATACAGTTGGCGCTGCTGGGTGTATTAATTCTACAATTGAAGATATGGCAAATTGGGTACTTCTTCACTTAAACAAAGGAAAGTTTGGAGATCATGAATTAATCTCCTCTGAATTATTACAACAAATGTATACACCACACAATTCAATTCCAGATCAACCAGTTCTATCACTCCCTGAATCTCCATTAAATAGTTACGGCCTCGGTTGGTTTATTAGCGCTTATCGTGGTAACAAAGTGATTCATCATGGCGGTAATATTGATGGATTTTCGGCACTTGTTTCATTCATGCCAAAAGAAAATGTAGGTCTTGTCATTTTAACGAATGCTGGAGGCACATTACTTCCTACTTATCTTGCTAACCAAATTTATGACGAGCTACTTGAATTAGAAGGCATCGATTGGCATAAACGTGCTGCAGAAGATACTGAAAAAATGAAGGAAATGATGAAAGAAGCAACTGAATCCCTTCCTGAGCAAATTAAAGAGACTACACCTTCTCACAAATTAGAGGATTATACTGGTACTTTCGAACATCCTGCATACGGAACATTACAAGTATACAAGCGAGATGATTCATTATTTGTGCAATTCATGGAAATGGACATTCAATTAACACATCATCATTACGACATCTTCTCTGCAAAAGTTGACTTATTCCGAATGAAAATGAGTTTATTATTCGCTTATGAAATGAGTGTGAGTGGTGAATTTCCATCCCTTCAGTTACATGTGCCAGCTACGTTAAGTACTCAGCCGCTTATATTTAAGAAAATTAAATAAGTATTTTGATGGTAAAAAATAAAGATAGGTGCGAATTACACCTATCTTTTCTATTTCATATCAATCTTATCTGATTGAAACCAAATCGGCTTCGATAACTCAAAGTTATTATGATCCTCTAAAACTATAATAAGACGCTCTAACATATCATCTAACATATGCGGTGCTGCTCGTAATGTCCAGACAACTGATGAGAAAACTGTCATGCCGACGTACACCGCATATAATTTCCAGAACTCCTCTGGTATTCTCCTATTAAAGTATCCTTCTATTTGTCCGATTGAATACGGAATACTAATGTCTCTTGCAAATAGTGCAATTTTTACAAAATCATGAAGTGGGTCGCCCCAGTCATAACCATTAAAATCAACAACACCTACATATTTCCCATCCCGCACAATTATATTTTCTAAATGAAAATCATCGTGTTGAAATCGATTTGGGCGGTTTTGTACATACATTTCATTTTCATCTATAAACTTAATGATTTTATCATCATTTTTTATTTTTATTCCGCATGTTTTGTATGCCTCTAAATATTTTCGATGTTTTTTCATGGCTCTTTCATACCATGGAAGTATACCCTTAGGAGCTTCATATGTATGCATTTTTGCTAAATCTTTTCCTGCTTCTATACCAATATCATATTGTTCTTTTAGTGTATATGTAGGCAACAATTTTTTCGCATCTTCTCCTTCTATATACGAAAAAACACCGTAGCATAAACCTTCTTCTTCCAACAAACCCATTTCAATTGGCCTTTGTGCTTGCACACTACGTTTTTGCATTTCATTTAAAATTTGAAACTCTATTTTCTTTCTTTCAAACTCTTTTATATCGCCTGTCCGTAACAAATACTTTTCATCTTTAATAGTCGTAATGATATATTTTTTATCAGGTGAGAAACCTTTAGAAATTTCTTCAATATTTGCTGCATCCTTTACTATTTGTATATTGTTTTGCCGTGCTGCAATTGTCTTCATGTTTATTCCCCTTACATTTCTACATTTGGTGTATACGCTACTTCTATAATAAATCCATTCGGATCGTAAAAATCAACCGTATAGTATCCGTCCGAATAATGATTCATTTCTATCGGACCACGTATTACCTTCACTTTTGTACTAGCAAGAAAATCTGCTACTTCATCAACTATTTCTCTACGAATAGCTTGATAACAAATATGTCTAGGCCCTAAAGTCCTTACAATTTCCCCGTCCACCTCTTTAAAATATATTTCACTTTCTCCCGTACTATATGCTACTTCATTTAACTTTCTCCATCCAATTATCGAAAACAATTTATCATAAAAAGAAATAGACTCCTCTAAATTCGCGACCCAAAATTCAATATGATGAATACCTGCTCGAAGTGTATTCATATTAAGAATGTGCCCCTTGTACGACTTGTACAATTTCCATAGGCGTATGAACCATATAATCTGGTGCATCTTTTTTCACTGTTTCAATGACATCATACCCCCAAGATACCCAAATTACGTTCACACCAGCCTTTTTACACGCTGCTATATCTCGCTGTTCATCACCGACATATAACATTTCTTGCTCTGTTATTTTTTTTGATTTTAAAAACCTTCTTATCATTTTGTCTTTACCGAACAAATTTTTAGAACAATACACTTCTTGAATATTTTCGATACCATTATTATGTAAAAACGCCCGAATATGCTCTTCTGAGTTAGAGGATATGACGGCAATCCCGTAGCCTTTTTTATGTAATTCATCTAATACATCCTTCATCCCATGGAACAAAACGAGATCTTTTATAGCTGGTTGATATAATTTATAAAACTCTAACGCTAATATCGGTAGTTTATACAGTGGTACATCGAGTTGTTTACATCTCTCGGGCATCGTTAATTTACGTAAATGCTCAATTTCTTCTTCCCTTACTGTTTTATAACCATGCTTTTCAGCTATTTGATTATAGATCGGTACAAATATATTTTGTGAATCTACTAATGTGCCATCAAAGTCAAAAACAATATATTTTTGCATTTCCATACTCCCTTTTCTTCTTTTTTCCTAAACATATGTTATTCAACAACATAGTTGTCTTACCCTTTTATCAACAAAAAAAGAACAAGATTTTCTCTTGTTCTTTTTAAGAAAGCCATTTTGGCGGTACATTCGTATTCCAATAAATATTTCCTAGTTCATGATGTCCAGAGTATCCATCATCAAAACGATGATAATGGAAATTGAAATAATAACCATCTTGCGGTGGATGATCTCTTCTTACATGAAATCGTAGTAAGTCATTTCCAGATTTCGTATCGTAAACGTGAAAAATCTTTTCATTATTTCCACCAGCTGGTTTCTGAGAAATCGATAATGATTGTAACGATTCCTCTGGAACATCATTGGCAAGCTCAGCAATTGCCTCTTCAATTTTCGGTAATATTACATCTTTAAACTCATCTTCAATTACTGGACCAATTTTAGTTCCAAACTTTTGCATCGACTGCTTCTCTGCTTCTTGCATTGCATAAGTAATAAAAATATCGGTGGTTAACCTGTCATTCGTTTCTTCATATGTATAGGACGTACTCTCCAAATTTTGTTGCCCAGCTGTGCTCGTAGGCTTGTCCGCAGCTTTGGCATTATCAAGCAATATGGAAGGAGGCGTCACTAAACCAAATGTAAATACGGTAATTAATGCGACTAAGGTTTTTCTAAACCAATTTGGCATTTATGTTCCCTCCCCTTTCACTCATTATATTTTATCCCGCATTAACGGGCAAGTAAGACCCCCACCTCAAAATTCAGCGAAGGCAAAGAAGTTAGGCGGGGGATCAACTGCCCGTAAAAGCCCGATTGGTGAAGGCTAATAATCAGTAGGGATGAAGAAAACCCCCACTGATTAAAGTTTCACTTTATATAACGGTTGTTTCTTCTATTATACAAAATGATTGTAATTTTTGCACTTTACAATTTTGTTAACGTTCACATATTTTTCACTTGAATATGAAATTGTAAGATTTCATACAATAAAATACAACAACAATAAGGAGGCGACCAAATGACTTTAGATGTCATGTATTCCGCCGCAAGCATACTCGTTTTAGTATATTTTATTTATCAATGTGTGACAGATTAGAAAAAGAGCCATTTTCGGCTCTTTTTCTATGGTAAAAATACAATCCAACCAATCCATACTATAAAAATAATCCCGGCAATTACAGCTGGTAATAAATAAAAATGAAGAAGTATAACTATCTATATATCATTATAAAATATTTATTTTCATAGCAGGAAAAAACATTTTTTAACAGAATATTAAATGTTTGATTACATTTTATTGGAGTGAATAATATGTCTTTTCAAATTCGTGAAGCGACGATAGATGATATAGATGCACTTTGTTCTTTAACGAAAGAATTAAAAGGTTCCTCTATTTCCTATGAAGATATGAACAACCGCTTGCAATTCGTACAAATGAGTCCTTTTGATTTTTTATATGTTTATGTGGAAGAAGAAACTATATTTGGATTACTCGGGTTTCGTATACGCGAAAATTTAGAAGATGTAACTCGTTATGGAGAAATTTCAATTATTAGCGTCGATTCTACAATACGGCGGAAAGGCATTGGACAGGTGTTAATGGATTATGCAGAACAATTAGCAAAGAAGCATCATTGCATTGGAACATGGCTAGTTAGTGGAACAAAAAGAGTAGAAGCACATCCTTTTTACAAAAAATTAGGTTATGAAGTAAATGGATATCGATTTGTAAAACATTTTTAAACTACTTTTTACTTGAAGGGACTATAAATATGACAAACATTAAAGCAATTTTCATTGATCGTGACGGTACAATTGGCGGCGACACTACAATACATTACCCTGGTTCTTTTACATTATTCCCCTTTACAAAAGCAGCTCTGCAAAAAATAAAAGCTCAAAATATAAAAATTTTCTCTTTCACAAATCAACCAGGTATCGCGGATGGAATAGCGACTGTAGCTGATTTTGTGCAAGAATTAAAAGGTTTCGGTTTTGATGATATTTACGTTTGTCCTCATAAACATGGTGATGGCTGTGAATGCCGTAAACCAAGTACAGGCATGCTTCTAAAAGCAGCGGAAAAACATGGGCTTGATTTAACACAATGTGCTGTAGTTGGTGATCGTTGGACTGATATTGTGGCAGGTGAAAAAGTGAATGCGACAACAATATTAGTACGAACAGGCGCTGGATACGATGCTTTACATACGTACCGAGACAGGTGGGCACATATTGAGCCAAACTACATTGCAGAAAACTTTGAAGATGCAACAAACTGGATTTTAAATCAACTATAATACAATTTAAAAGAGACGTTTTCATTTTGAAAACGTCTCTTTTAATCTTACATTTTTTAAAATGTTAATTCATAATGGAAATAACGATTATCTCTTAAATAACCATTTTCAGCGTATAATCGCTGTGCTGATAAATTATCAATCTCTGTTTGTAATTTTACACCTTTTGCGCCATTTTCTAATGCGAATTTTTTAGCAGCTTCTAATAATTTTTTACCTGTTCCAGTTCCGCGCTTCGCGGCTTGTACAAACAGATCATTTAAAATCCATAATTCTTTCATTGAAATGGAAGAAAATGATGGATATAGTTGCGTGAATCCAATATATTCACCGTCTTCAACTGCTACGAAAATAACGGATTCTTTTCTCTCGATACGATTTTGTAAAAATACTTTTGCACCATCTAAATCGGAATCTTGTCGGTAAAACATACGATAGTTATTAAAAACTGATGCTAGTCCATCTAAATCTGCAATTGTTGCCTCATATATTCTCATTTTACTCCATTCCCCTTCCAATACTGTCTCATTATATCCGTTACCCATTTAGGCTGTAGAATTTCTTCTTTCGGCATAAACTCTTTCATTACCGGCTTTATATCCAATATAGGGGTGCCATCAATAGCATCTAATCCCTCAACAATAATTGATTTACCGTCTCTTTTTATCACTTTTACAATTGTTACACCTAAGCGATTCGGGCGATTTTTCCCGCGCTGTGCAAAAATGCCTACGTTAGGATAATCATTATTATTTCTAGGATTTCTAGCAACATATTGAATTTGTTCATCCGTTACTTTATGAAAATAAAAAACAACTTCAATATGAGAAAATTCTTCAATCCCTTGTATACTTTCCTCTGTATACAATTCAGTTAAAGTAATACAGGATCTTACTTCTCCCCATTCGTCATCTTTTATTTCCTTTCTTTCATTATGTACAAATGCGATTGGTTGAACTGAAAACATACGCATCCCCCTTAAATGTAACCACTTACATTATAAAATATTTTCTGAATGTTTTCCACATACACGAACTAAGTTTACATAATATAATTATAATCTACTTTCTAAAGCCACATTTACTGCTTCCATTGCATGTATAAAAGTTGTATCAAATATCGGAACTAATACGTCTTCCTGCTTTATTAATAATCCTATTTCTGTACAACCTAAAATTATTCCCTGTGCTCCTTTTTGCACTAGCTCTTCTATGACTCTTTTATAATATTCTCTAGATTGCGATGTTATTTTTCCTAAACATAACTCTGTATAAATTATTTCATTTAATTTTTCTCTATTTTTTTCTACTGGCACTATTACTTTTATATTATTCTCTTCTATACGTGACTTATAGAAATCTTGCTCCATTGTATATTTCGTTCCAAGTAGACCAATCGTTTGAATACCTTTTCTTTTAATTTCTTTTGCAGTAGTATCAGCAATATGTAATACGGGGATGTTAATATTCTCTTTTATTTTCTCCACTACTTTATGCATTGTATTTGTGCAAATGATTATAAAATCTGCTCCTCCCTTCTGCAATGAATACGCCGCATTCCCTAATACTTCTCCTGCTCCATCCCAATCCCCGTTAGACTGGAATCGTTCAATCTCTTCAAAATCCACACTATTAATCAAACATTTTGCTGAGTGTAATCCCCCTAATCTACTTTTTATCTCTTCATTTAAAATTCGATAATATTCCGAAGTCGATTCCCAACTCATACCACCTATAAGCCCTATCGTTTTCATATATAACACACCTACCTAAACTTTTTTCTAAACTAATAACAATGTTTTATTATGTATATTATACACAATAAAACAAGACTTTAAGTTTATAATATAAAGTCTTGTTCTAACTATTTCCAAGGAAATTTTATGTGAATATTCTGAAATTAACCCCCTAATGTTTTTATAGAATCTTCATATTGATAATTAAAACATTGTCGATACAACTGTTTAATTTCATTATAAGAAGGAACTCGCGGATTATTTCCTGGGCTACCACTTTCAATTGCATCCGAGGCCATTTTTGAAATAGCATTTTCAAATTCAACCTCACCGATTCCGTATTCTTTTAAATTTGGAATACGAAGATCAAAACAAAGTTTTTTTATTTCCCTCAGCGTATAATCGGCTATTTCTTCATCACAATAGGAATACATATCTTTATTTAAACAACGTCCAATTTCCGCTAGTCTTTTTGTTGCACTCACTTTTGTATATTCTAAAACTGTAGGTAATAGTATTGCATTTGATATACCATGTGGTACATGAAATAACGCCCCTACTGGTCTTGACATTCCATGAACTAATGTAACAGATGCATTTGAGAATGCAATTCCAGCTTGTAATGAAGCGATCATCATTGCTTCCCTTGCTTCCATATTACCTCCATCTTCATATACAATACGTAAATATTTCATAATACTTTCAATAGCCGAAAGAGCAAGTACATCTGTAAGTGGTTGAGAAAATTTAGAAATATATGCTTCAATTGCATGGCATAATGCATCTATACCTGTCGCTGCCGTAATGTGAGGTGGTACCGAACTTGTTAATATCGGGTCAATAATCGCTACTTGCGGGGTAAAACTCGGATGCTTCATCATCATTTTTACATCTGTTTTTTTATTCGTAATTACTGCTACACTTGTTACTTCTGACCCAGTACCTGAAGTTGTTGGAATTGCAATGAGTGGTAGTGGATCATTTTCTATTTCAACATCTTTTTGGACGTAATATTCAATTGCTCCACCATTAGTATATAACACCGCTACTGCTTTCGCAGCATCAATACAACTTCCACCACCAATACCGATAATAAAATCACACTTTCCTTCTTTACAAATCGTTAACGCTTCTAATACGTGTAAATTTGTAGGCTCAGCATTCACTTTATTATATGTAATAACAGTAATCCCTTTCTTATTTAGCTGTTTTATGCACCTTTCAACATACCCTAATTTCTCCATAATTGTATCAGTAACTATAAAAGCTCTTTTCCCAAACTTCTTTGATTGTTCCCCCAGCTTTTCAATCGAATTTCTTCCATATAGTACAGACTTCGGCATACGAAACTCAGCAACTTCTTGCAAATACTCCACCCCTTCTTTCCCTTATTAATGTTTAGTTTATAAAATATCAACTAAATAAACCTTTACAATTCATATAGTATCTATTTTTAATAAATTCCTGTAATAGTATAGAATGCGATAACTAAAAACACAGCAAGCGTTTTCAAAACTGTAATAGCAAATATATCTTTATATGACTGTTTATGTGTTAAACCTGTTACTGTAAGAATAGTAATAATAGCCCCGTTATGTGGTAATGTATCCATTCCTCCTGATGCCATTGATACGATACGGTGCATAACTTCTAATGGGATATCAAATTGATTGGCTGCTGCAATAAATTTATCCCCCATCGCACTTAAAACAATCCCCATTCCTCCTGATGCAGAACCTGTAATACCGGCTAAAATATTCGTCGTTACCGCTCCATTCACTAAAGGATTTGTGAACGTTGCAGAAATGCCATCTCTCATAATTGCAAAACCTGGAAGTGCTGCAATGACACCACCGAAACCAAATTCTGCTCCAGTGTTCATTGTTGCAAGTAGTGCTCCACCTATACTTGTATTCAATCCAGCTTGAAATCCTGTTACTACCCGTTTCCAGTATAATAAAAGAGTTGTTAAAATTCCTATTATAAGTGCCAATTCTACAGACCATATTCCAACTACCGCACTCAATTCTACTTTTCCAAATGCTTTCATACCAATTGCTGAAAAGTCAAAACCGTTCGGATACCACTTCGGTATCATAATAGTAAACACTTTATTCATTACACCTACTAAAATAAGTGGTATAAAAGCAATAAGTTGTTGTGCCCTCGTAATTTCTAAACTATTTAACAGCGGTATTTCTTTCTGCTCTAATTCCAAAGATGCTGCCATTTCAGTATTCCCATCGTTAAAACCAAAATATCCTTCACCTGCTGCTTTTGCCTTCTTACGCCTACTCTCTAAATATAATAAACCTAACGTGAGTACAAAAATTGCCCCTACAATACCAAGTATCGGTGCAGCATAAATATCCGTTTTAAAAAATGTTGTAGGTATTACATTTTGAATTTGTGGTGATCCAGGGAGCGCATCCATTGTAAATGTTACTGCTCCAAGGACAATTGTTCCAGGTATTAAGCGTTTTGGAATATTAGCTTGTCGAAAAAGCTTAGCTGCAAACGGAAATATAGCAAATACCACTACATATACACTAACACCACTATATGTTAAAATAGCACCCATTAAAACAATCGCTAAAATTGTACGTTTTTCTCCAACCAACTCTACAATCGTCTTTGCAATAGAATCAGCAATTCCTGACATTTCTACTACTTTCCCAAAAATTGCTCCAAGTAAAAACACCGGGAAATATAGTTTAATAAACCCTACCATTTTCTCCATAAAAATATTAGAAAAGAAAGGTAATACAAAACTAGGTTCTGTCAAAAATACCGCAAATAATGCAAAAATTGGTGCAAATAAAATAACAGAAAACCCTCTATAGGCTACAAACATAAGTAAGCTAAGTGCTAATAATATAATAACTAGCTCCAATTATACCCCTCCTTTAAACTGAAAATTCGATCTTTTATTGATAAACTTCTACTAATCTTTCATTTCTGACATCCCTCCTCTAATTCATACAAATTTTTCATACTAAAATGTCTAATTATACATATTCGATTACATATGAAAAATCCCTTTAAACAGAAACGATTTCATCGTCATACGTTATAAAGGGATTGTTAGTCTCTATTTTTATTTTTTTATTAAACTATTTTCTATACAAAAATGGTGTAGTTCTTCTATATCCTTCGCTATATGAGTCGAACTAACTTCAATCAACTCATTTTCACTACCATAGCCATATAAAACACCAATTGAAGCAATTCCATTATGATTTGCACCTATTATATCGTGCTTTCTATCTCCAATCATAACAACTTCCTCTTTATTAAGTCCTTCATTCTGAAGTAAAATATGTGCAATTATTTCTTCTTTTTTTATTCTTGTTCCATTTAAATTACTTCCAATAATATCTTCAAAATAATTCGTTAGTTGAAAATGCTCTATTACTTGTCTAGCAAAAATAGTAGGCTTTGAAGTAGCTATAAATAAACGATTTCCGTTATCTTTTAATTGTTTTAGGAGATTTGGAATACCCTCGTATACACTATTCTCCAACAACCCACGTTGCTTTAAATATTCCCTGAAATAAAAAACAGCTCGTTCAACTTCTCCTTCATTCATATTATATCTCTCTACGAATGATTGCTGAATAGGAGGACCAATAAATGAATCTAACTCACTTACATGTAATTCTTCAATTCCAACCTTTTCTAACGCGTACAAAACTGAATTTACAATCCCCTTTTTAGGATCCGTTACTGTTCCATCTAAATCAAATAAAAATGTTGTATACATATTTAATCCCCCACTCATCCTACTTTACATGTAATACTAAAGGTTTTTTTACTACTCTACCTCTACTATACTACCATTATTTGTTTTTTCAAAAAAATCACTTTTTCTATGTTACATAGTTTCGGTTACATTAGACGGATAGATATGATAAAGTAAGAAAGTTACAATTAATTCAATAGAAACTGGTGAAACAAATGTCAATTACGTTAATTTTTATAATGGCTTTCACAATTGTCATCCACGCAGTCGAAACTAGTTCTTATAGTATTCGATTAGCTGGTGTTCGTTTAAAAAAGATTGTCGTTGCCTTATCTGTCGTAGGAATGGTATTACTTATTTCAAGAACTTCAAATTTACTACAAGCCTTTTTAATTGGCGGGATTGTCGATGAAGCAAAACGAGATGCTTCTATTAATTTAGAGCATACTATACGACTTGTACTATTATCTGCTTCCATAGGTACATTACTTGCGATTATTCTTTATCCAACTTTGACAAAACTATTTGGATATGTCATTCAAAACTTTGAAACAGATGGTTCTTTCATTCGAATGATGAAAACAAATAACATTCAAAAATTAAAGTACACAAAAAAATATGTGCGCTTTCCAAGATTTGAAATGATTCATAGATTGCGTATCGGTGGTATTCCAAAGCGTATTATGCTTATTAACATGTTTGCTACTGCAATTTATACAGCAGGTGTTCTTTCTGCCCTTTATGCTTCTTTTCTAAATCCAGATTACGCAACAAATGCAAGTACAGCTTCTGGCCTTGTGAATGGTTTTGCTACTATTTTATTAACAGTATTGCTCGATCCACGCATTGCTCTATTAACAGAGCGTGCTTTACAATCAGAAAATGGTGCTGAATCTATGAGTAAAATGTATGGTTGGTTAATGATATCTAGACTTCTCGGTACTTTACTCGCACAACTGTTGTTCGTACCAGGTGCTTACTGGATTTTATGGATTATTGAACTAATGCATTAATTTACTAGGAAGGTGAATTTATCAATGAAGATACAAACAGAACAAGATGTAATTCGCTTAATAGAAAACGACAAATGGATGATGGACGTATTACACATAGCAAAATCACTAGAGCTACCTGATTGGTGGATTTGCGCCGGTTTTGTTCGTTCTAAACTTTGGGATACTTTGCATAACTACGAAGTAAGAACTGCTACACCGGACGTTGATGTCATCTATTTTGATCCATTACATAAAGACGAGACATATGAACAATCCGTAGAGAAAACACTAACAAATATGGATGCTTCTATACCTTGGTCGGTTAAAAATCAAGCTCGTATGCATGTGGTGAACAACATGCCACCATATTCTTCTTCTGTTGATGCTATTTCTAAATTCCCTGAAACAGCAACGGCTTTAGGGGTTACATTAGACGAAAAAAACAATGTTATATTAACAGCTCCGTGCGGTATTAAAGATGTTCTTTCATTACAAGTGAGACCAACAGCTCATTTTCTCGAATCAAAAGGACGTATACATATGTACAAAAACAGAGTTATTAAAAAGAATTGGCAAAGTAAATGGCCTAACATAACAATCACATATCCAGAAATTTAGAAAGGGTGCTTCTCATTAATAGAAGCACCCTTTTCTTCATTTCAAAAAATACATGACTGTTTCTGCGAATCTATCTGCTTCCTCATAATGAGGTGAATGACCGCTCTCTTCAAATGCAATATACTTGCCGTTTCGAGCATCTTTATTAAATATTTCAATTTGTTTTTCACACGTTACTACATCATGTTTTCCTACAAGTAATAACATTGGATTTTGTACATCTTTTATTTTGGATAATAATGATGTATGACATGCGCCTTCTAATTTTAATCTATCAAAATGAATCTTGGAGCGTTTTGAAAATATTTCCCACTCTTGATCACTGTATAAACTCTCATCTGTCCTATCTTCCTTATTATTGTAAATCTCCATTCTTTTTTCTTCTAATTCATCGCTTAATCTTATATAAGCTTCAAGCAACTCTTCGGAACTAGCATTGCTAGATGAATAAGCGATGGACTCTTCTGCTACTTCTTCTTTTCCATACTTTTTTAATAAATCCCCTGTCTTTTGTAACAAAGCTCTACTTGTTAATGCAAAATCGAAAGTTGGTCCTTCAAATATTATTTTCTCTATTGAACTTGGATATATCGATGCATATAACAATGCTACATATCCACCGAAAGAATGTCCAATTACAGACCACTTCTCAATTTGCAATACTTTTTTTAGTTCTTCACAATCTTCAATCAAATCATTTAATCCAAAAGCTTCGTCCTCAAGAATTTCTTCTGAGCGACAAACACCTCTTTGATCTATCATAATTACATATAAAGAATCTTTTAAACGTTCCGCTTGATGAAATGAAAAATCATAACAGCTCTCTCCTGGACCGCCGTGCAAGTATAATACAGGCTCACTTTTAGGGTTTCCATGTGCTTCAACATATAACTTCTTCCCTCTAATGTCCATGTATTTCCCTGCTTCTATCAAATTCGCCTTTATAATCATCACCTTCTTTTTTACTGTATATTATAACATTTAATGTTAAATAATTCCTATTACATTTAAAAAGACGATGATGATGGCAAGTGGCGCTACAAACCGAAGTAAAAATGCCCAACAAGTAAATACTTTCTTTCCGTAATTTCCACCTACAAAAAATTCTGCTTCTAGCACCTTCTTTTCCATTTTGAATGATACGAAAATACTAATAAATAGCGCTCCTAGTGGCATTAATATATTACTAGATAAAAAGTCTACCGCATCAAAAATATTCTTACCAAAAATCGTAATATCACTCCATACTCCAAATGATAACGCAGATGGTATACCTACTAAGAAAATACAGAAACCAATGATCCATGATAGTTTCGTTCTTCTTTCTTGTTCACCATTTGCTAATGCTGAAACAACCGTCTCTAGTAGAGAAAACGCCGATGTTAATGTGGCAAATGTAAATAGCGCAAGAAATACCGTTAAGAACAATCCGCCAAATGGAATTTGACTAAATACAGATGGTAATACGATAAATAGCAATCCAGGCCCTTCCGTCGGCTCCATTCCTAATGAAAATACTGCTGGAAAAATTGCAAGACCTGCAAATAAAGAAACGAATAAATTCAATCCAACAATTGTTATTGCTGATTTTGGTAAACTTTCTTTTTTATTTAAATAGGAACTATACGTAACCATAATTGATATTCCGATACTAATCGCAAAAAACGATTGGCCCATTGCGAACAAAATACTTTCTGAAGTAATCTTTGAGAAATCTGGTTGTAAGAAAAACTTCACACCTTGCATTGCATTATCCAATGTTAATGAACGAATAATAAGGGCGACAAATAAAACGAACAATGCTGGTAACATATATTTACTTGCTTTTTCAATTCCGTTTTGTACACCTTTTGATACAACCCATATCGTAATGAACATAAAAGCGAAATGTCCAGTAATAGCCCAAGCGGGATTTCCAATTGTTTCAGTAAATAATGCACCGTAATTTTGTCCCTGAGTAATAAGTTGTCCAGTTACTCCTCTGAATAAATAAATCAATACCCATCCACCTACAACACTATAAAACGAAAGTAATATAAAACACGTTCCAACGCCAAGGCGTCCAATCCAGTGCCACCCTGTATTTGGTGCAATACTTTTAAATGCGCCAACTGCTTGTTTCTGTGTACTGCGTCCAATCATAAATTCAGCTATTAATAGCGGGAGACCAATTAATACAGTAAATAATATAAAGATTAAAAAGAATGCTCCTCCCCCGCTCTTCCCAGCGATATAAGGAAACTTCCATATTGCGCCTAATCCAATTGCTGATCCTGCTGCAGCCATTATAAATCCTAATTTCGAAGTCCATTGCTCCGTCTGTTTCATCTTATTTTCCTCCCAATTAAATCTTTTTATATAAATAATTAAATTTTATATACCTATCCGAATAAACCCTCCATTTCTTTTTCTATAAAATAAAAAATGGCTCAGCATCTCTTTATAAAAAGAGACGCTAAGCCATTTACTTAACGCGGTACCACCCTTATTGATTCCATTATGAATCCACCTTAGTAGTAATCGTTTGATTACAAACCTAATATCGAAGGTTAACCGTTAAGATTTACTAAGAATGTAATTCCGTTCCACCTTACTGCTCCTAGGCGAGTTCAGGATGTCATTTGACTATGTCGCACCAACCCATAGCTCTCTGCACAAATACATGACCTTACTACTCCTATTCAACACATTTTAATATTTAGAATATATTTTCTTTTGAAATTAATATGAAGTATATCGGTTATATTAGTAACTGTCAAGGTATATATTTATTTTTTTGTCGAAAAGGTTTTTTATAAACTTTCAATGTAAAAATAAAAGAACATAAAAAAAGAATCCTCGCGATAATCGCGAAGGTTCTTTTTTATGGTGTAAGACGTGTACAATCTCTCGGAAAAGCACTCGCCTCTCGTACGTTCGTTAATTCTAAAAGTTTATATACAATCCTTTCTAACCCAATACCGAAACCGCCATGCGGTGGACAACCGTATCGGAATGTATTTAAATAAGATTGAAATTTCTCTAGGTGTAATCCTTTTTCTTTAAAAGATGCGAGTAACAGATCATAATTATGAATTCGCTGTGCTCCTGATGTTATTTCTAACCCTTTATATAATAAGTCGAACGAATCAGTAATAGATGGATTCTCGTTATTCGGCATCGTATACATCGGTCTCGCTTCTTTCGGATAATGTGTAATGAAAACAAATTCACTATTATATGTTTCTTTCACATATTTCCCTAGTAACTTTTCACCTTCTGTATCTAAATCTCCAATCGGTGATTCTTTTCGATACTTACTTTTCAAAATCTCTTGTGCTTCTGACAATGTAATTTTCGGTATTTCAGTAATGACAGGTACTTCTAATTGTAATTGTTGTAGTTCTTTCTCACATGTTTCTCCTACCTGCTGAAACATATATCGTAAAACATCCGTTTCTAATTGCATCACTTCATGAAAATCATCGATAAATCCAAGCTCTACGTCTAACGATATATATTCATTCAAATGACGGGAAGAGTTGTGATGTTCCGCTCTGTAAACAGGTGCAATTTCAAAAACACGTTCCAATCCTCCCGCTACCATCATTTGTTTATAAAACTGTGGTGATTGAGCTAAATAAGCTTCTTTTTGGAAATATGGAAGCTTAAAAACATTCGCTCCTCCTTCTGCCCCTTGCGAAACAATTTTCGGCGTAAATATACGTATGAAATCGTTCTCTGTTAAATAGTCACTAAAACTTTGAGCGAGTGTAGCTTTCACTTTAAATATCGCCGCGGTTCGCTCATGTCTTAACGATAATACTCGTTCATTCAATAGTTGATCTAAACCAACTTGTAATTTCTTTTTATTTAATTCAAATGGAAGTTGTTCTGCACCATTTAATACTTTCACTTCATGAGCAAGTACTTCAACCCCTAATTCTGTTTTCGAAGTCTCTACAATTTCACCAACTATTTGAACGACACTTTCTACATCAACTTTGTATCCAGCTAACTCGTTTTCTAATACACATTGAATAACTCCCGTTCGGTCCCGTAATAATAAAAAACTAACATTACCTAGATGACGGATCTTTTTTACCCACCCTTGTAAGAGTACCACTTTTCCAACATGCTCTGTACTCGCTTGAGTGAGTGAACGCTTCATTATTTGCCCCATTATATTTCCCTCCAATAGTTTTCATTTTATTTACGTTATTGTTGTCATCGTCGTCATCCACGTTCACTCACCTCCTTTCAAAGAATACAAAAATCCGCCCCTAGAAATAGGGACGGATTTTTTCCGCGGTACCACCCAAATTGTCACAATGACCATCTTAGCCCTGATAACGGTAGGTACCGTTTGCTTTTACTAATAATCACGTTCAAAGCAACACTCACAGGTGTCTTTCCATCATGCGGTATCGCAATCTTCCCAGCAACCGATTGCTCTCTGTAGACCTTTGCATCATGTACTTTTCCTGATCATCACTTTTTATATTTACAGAGTATTCTATCTCTTTATTTTATAAAACGCAAGCCTTTTTATTTAAGATTCTTCATCTACCGTTATATATGCGTATTTTTCATGTTCTATTATTATTTTCCCATTTAGATTTACACTAGTCTTTTTCACGCTCTATATACATTTCCATTTTATTACATATTTTACATGTTTCACACGCATATTAATAGCAAAATTGTAGCGGAGGTGTACATATGAAAAAAGCAATTAGTTTCTTTCTCCTTTTGTTATGCCTAATTGTAGTAAATGAAACGTACGCATATTCACCAAAATCTTTACCAATCTCTCAACATTCTAATCAATGGCAAGTGAATATTGATGACGTGAAAAAAACGAGTAAAAAATTGTTGCAACCTAAAAAAGGTGTATTACAAACATATTATTTCTCTGTAAAAAATCTCGGAAAAAGCGAAGTGTATAACGTACAAGTTGAAGTCTTCCGCAACGAGCCAAATACAAAAACGAAATATGAACTCTTTTCCCTAAAGGAAAGTCGTTTAGCAAGCAACAAAACTGGATTTGAACATGCTAACTTACCTATTTCTACAAAAGCAGATGAGGTTGACGTGATTATTATGTGGCAAGAACACCCTTTCCGCTCGATGCGAAACGGTCAAAAAGTTGAGTCTAGAAAATTTAAAGAGCATTTTGTTTTTAAAGAATCTAAAAAGTAAATGGGGATGCGGATGTATTCACATTATCATTGATATTACTTTATTTACTAGTACCAGTTCTTATGTAAATTAAAAAGTCGTGGCTTATAAACGCCACGACTTTTTATATTAATTCGTACTAATTCCTCTTGCTGCCCAAATACGATCGATATCAGCAGCATGTTGTCCGCCATATAGAAGAGCATCCGCTTGCTTAATTGCTTTTGCTCCATCACGGAATTTAGCATTTGGCGTTAATGACCAATGTGATTGTAAAATAATTTTTGTTGCTACATCACGGCCAAAAGCTTGTGCCATTTCGTATTGTCCTTGAGCCCAAATTTCCCCATCATCATGTACTTCATTCGTAATATCTTTCGGATATACTTTATTCGTATCTAATCGGCGTAAGCATGTTGGATCCGAACTAGAATAAGCTGTCGCATCCCATTCTCCAACACATGCTTTTCCGTACCCTGTAGTCGACACTGCATCTTCATAAGTAGCACCTAAGAAATCACCAAATCCTTCTCCCATTGCTCCACCTTCTGGTGAGCTACCGAATCCAGGCACTTGATTGTCTTGAATTGAATGGCCGTATTCATGCGCGATAATACCAGCATCTTCTGCATCATCAACTCCGCCAGTACCGAAAGTTAAAGCTTTCGTTGATGGAGAATAGAATGAGTTATCATCCGTTGTACCATTAACATTTACTTTAATCGAACGATTATTAATATTTTTAAAGCCTAGTCCTTGAATATAGCGCTGCAATGTATCGATATGATAATACGACATAACATCTTCAAAGCTATCATTTGCACGTGTATAGTTAAATTGTAAGTTTGTAGATTTCGTCATCGCTTTTGAAGAAATCGTTACATACTCTCCAATTAAAAATCCTGTTCCATCTAAACCTTTTAACGTAACAGTCTTCAATTGGTTCGTTAGAGCTGTTGAATCTGCATCATTATTATCTTTTAATCCTACTTTACTACCGCTAGATACGACCGGGTTAGGTAAAAATACTTTTCCTGATCCTTCAGCTTTTCGGTTTATATCAACCTTTTTAATTAACTTTCCATTTTCTGCATCAATAAATGTTTCCCATGCACCGAATGGATTATTAGAATGGACTACCACTTTATATACTGGAAGAGCGACACCTTCTTCAACAATATATCCGAATTCTTTTTCTGTAGGAGCCCATAAGTTTTGCTCACTCGCTTCTCCAACATACGCCATTGACTTTTGTATTGCATCTTTTTCACTAATTTTTGTCGTTACTTCCTTCACACCTGTAACAGGTTGATAATCAGAAACAGCAAGTACTCCTTTTCCCTCTCCGTTAAGAGTAACCGTAATTTGTTTTGAAAATACAGGCGCGCCATTTACTATTTGTTGGAACCTAACATATGAAGCTACTGACGTTTCTGTTGTAGAAATATATTGCAAGTCTGAAAGGTCGGGCTTTAATCCATACTGATTGGCATTCCCTTTTAAATATTCAACTGCTTTTTTCTGTGGTGAATAAGCTTCTACCTTTACTTGCTTCTTTTCCAATGCGGAAACTGTAGAAATCGTCCCCATTACTAATGGTACAGTCATTGCCATTGCCACCATTTTTTTGTTTAACATAAAACCACTCCCCCTAATAAATTGAAACCTTTACCCCATTCCTATAAGGCTATTACTGTCCACAAGTAACGAAATAAAGTGAATCTACGAGTAATTCTATACGAGCAATTCTATTACCTTTACATTTTGGGTAAGTGAAATTTTCTCAATATTTATGTGTAAAACGAAAACAATACTTTAGAAATATATTTCTTTATCAATTCTTTCAACCTTATACTTTTAAAATATGAAGAAAGAAATTTTCCAGTGTCCCTATCGAGTGGATTATGAGGAAATCATTCGGTTAATCTCCCTTCATACAAAAAAGGAAGTTGGAATGATTCCAACTTCCTTTTTCATTAATTAGCCTCGCTTAACTTAATTCGGAGTTTTGTCTCCCCTAAAGAAAGCTCGTCATCTTCATTCGTTAAGTGGCCAAATGTAAATTGCTTGACGAGTAAGTTTTCTTCCAATAGATGTTTATGATTCGTTAACGTTTGCTGTAGTTCTTCATCTGCATCAAGAATCACATCAACTCGTAAGTTAACTGGTAAATTCAACTGCTTACGATATTCTTGAACCGCACGAATGAATTCACGGGCCACTCCTTCTTGTAACAATTCTTCCGTTACATTCGTATCTAACATAACTGTATATTGTCCGTTAGTTGTATTAGAGAATCCTGATTTCGCGACTTTCTCCACTAATACATCTTCAACCGTTACGACTACCTCTTCTCCTGATACAGCTTCATATACCGCTTTTTCAGTTGCAACAAAGTTCTGTACTTCTTCTTGTGATAATTGTTTTAACCAGCCGTTTACTGCATTCACATTTTTACCGAACTTCGGCCCTGCTGTTTTAAAATTGAGCTTCAATTGATATGATGTATACTTCGTTTCATCCAGTTCAACATGGAATGCTTTCACATTTAGCTCATCCATTACAATATCGCGATAAGATTCCCAATCGATATCATTCTCTTTATGCTCAAGTAATACAAGCTCAGCTAACGGCTGTTTTACTTTTAAAGAATGCTGATTACGGTTACTTCTTCCAAGTTCGACAACTTGTAAAACAGCATCCATTTCCGCTTCTAATTTCGGCTGAAGTAGTGATTCATTTACAACTGGATAATCCGCTAAATGAACGCTACTTCCTTCTAAATTCAGATGAATGTCTTCCGCGACAAACGGTGTAAATGGTGCAATTAATTTACTAATTGTTACAAGCACTTCATGAAGTGTCTCATAGGCAGATGCTTTTTCAGCGTTCATACCAGATTCCCAGAAACGATTACGTGAGCGTCTTACATACCAGTTACTCACTTCATCTACAAGTGCTGCAATTTCACGAGCTGCATTCGTAAATTGATACTCATCAAGTGCTGTTCTCACTTTTTTCGTTGTACTATGCAATCTTGATAATACCCATTCGTCTAATTTCGTAAGCTTTACGTCATACGTTTCTTTCGGATTATACTCATCTAAATTTGCATATAAAACGTAGAAGCTATACACATTGACTAATGTATCTACAAATTTAGATTTCGCTTCCAGTACTGTTCTTTCAGAAAAACGCTTCGCATTCCACGGGGCACTATCAACGAGTAAAGCCCATCTTAGCGCATCTGCACCAAACTTCTCTACTAAATCAACTGGATCTAGTGCATTGCCTTTACTTTTAGACATTTTTTGTCCTTCTTCATCTAAAACATGCCCTAGTGATAAAACTCGTTTATACGGCACTTTGCCTGTATATAGTGCTGATACTGCTAATAAACTATAAAACCAGCCGCGTGTTTGATCAATTCCTTCTGCAATAACATCCGCTGGAAACTGCTCTTCAAATAAATCTTTATTTTCAAATGGGTAATGATATTGTGCAAATGGCATAGAACCACTATCAAACCAAACATCGATTACTTCTGGTGTGCGATTCATTGTGCCTCCGCATTTCCCGCAGCAGACTTGCACTTCATCTACATACGGCTTATGCAATTCTAAATCTTCAGGTGTTTCTTTCTTACTATGCTTTCTTAATTCAGCAATGCTTTTCGGTGCGAACTGATGATCGCAACTTTCGCATTCCCATACGTTTAATGGTGTTCCCCAATATCTATTTCGGCTAATATTCCAGTCAACCATATTTTCTAAAAACTTACCAAAACGTCCATGTTTCATATGATCCGGA
This sequence comes from Bacillus cereus group sp. N11, assembly GCF_016483605.1. Taxonomy (NCBI): domain Bacteria; kingdom Bacillati; phylum Bacillota; class Bacilli; order Caryophanales; family Bacillaceae; genus Bacillus; species Bacillus cereus group sp. N11. The sequence goes on along the minus strand of NZ_JAEHBN010000004.1, from coordinate 197,102 downwards.
TACCAAGTAACAGAATCATTATTTTTTAAAAATGTATCTTTAATTGCAGTTGTTCGGATTAACCAACTTTCTCCTGCATAATAAAGAAGTGGTGAATCACAACGCCAGCAATGCGGGTAACTATGTTCATATTTTTCTTTATGATATAGCAAACCTTCCTTCGCCAAATAACGAACGATATCAACGTCACAATCTTTTACAAATTTACCTTTCAAAAATGGTACTGCATCTGTATACTCACCTTTTCCATCTACAACATGTAGGAACGACAATCCTTCACTTTGAACAACTCTATAATCATCTTCCCCATATGCTGGAGCAATATGAACGAGTCCAGTACCACTATCTGCCGTTACAAAATCCGCTGCAATAACACGGTAACCATTTGTCACTTCTTTCATTGGAAATGGTGCTGTGTAAAATGTATTTACTAATTCTTCACCTTTATGAACAGATAATACTTCATAGTTTTCTTTTAATACTTCTTGTACACGTTCTTTCGCAACAATGTATACATGACCTTCTTGTTTCGCTTTAACGTATTCCATATTTGAATGTACAGCAAGTGCAACATTTGCTGGAAGTGTCCATGGTGTTGTCGTCCAAGCTAAGAAATACTCATTTTCACTATTTTCCACTTTAAACTTGACTGTTGCACTTAAATCTTTTACTGTTTTATACCCTTGTGCAACTTCATGTGAACTGAGAGAGGTTTGACAGCTTGGGCAGTACGGTGAAACTCTATGACCTTTATATAACAAGCCTTTTTCATGAATCGTCCCTAAAATATGCCATACACTTTCGATATATGGATTTTCTAAAGTAACGTATGGATCATCCATATCTACCCAATAACCGATACTTTCAGTGAACTCACGCCACTGCTTTTCATATGTGAATACACTCTCTTTACACTTCTTAATAAATGGCTCAATTCCGTACTCTTCGATTTCATGTTTACCAGAAATACCAAGTTGCTTCTCAACACCTAATTCTACAGGTAAACCGTGTGTATCCCATCCTGCTTTTCTTACTACTTTATAACCGGCCATCGTTTTATATCTTGCTACTAAATCTTTAATTGCCCGACCAAGTGCATGGCCGACGTGTGGTAAACCGTTCGCCGTTGGAGGTCCTTCATAAAACACAAACGATTGCGCGCCTTCTCGATTCTGAATTGATTGTTCAAAAATGCTCTGTTCGTTCCACTGCTTACGAATACGTGTTTCTCTCCCTACAGCTGACTCTTTTACATCTACTTTCTTCATCTACAATCACTCCTTTGAATGTTTTAAAAGCACACAAAAAACCCGCCCCTATGAAGTAGGGACGGGTTTATCCGCGTTACCACCCTAATTCTATTAGCTTTTCACTAATAGCGCTTAGCAACGTACTAACATACGCGTTCTTTGTAACGGTAGACATCCGTCCGGGCCTACTTACTTTCAGCCTCGGCTCCTCGGAGATGATTTTCAAATAACGTCTGAACACCGGCTTTCAGCACTTTACCGGCTCTCTGGGGAACAGTTCATTATTTTACTCTTTCTCGTCTTCAGATTTGTATACTTTGTTAAAAGCTATTTTATGCCATTTAACAATAAATTGTCAACTAATTCAAAATATATTTTTATTTATATCCTTTTTTCACTACTTATATACATATACAATTACTTTTCAAACTCTCTCAATCTTGCTAAATCTTCATCTTCTTCGATAAGTTCAGCAAAAAATCCAGATTCATCCTCACGAAGTACATGTTCAAGCTCTTCTTTCGCCTCTGCATTTCTATTTAATAACGCTAAATAACAAGCATGATCATATCTTGCTAACAGATCACTCGTATCCATTGTTACTACTTCACTTGTTATTTTTTCTGCCTTTATCGTTTGTCCGGCACTATGATATGAAGATGCTAATGAAAGAAGAATTGCCGTATCATTTGGATGATGTATAGAAGCATCTTCTAATAACTGAATTGCCTCTTCATATCTCTCTTGACTTTGGTACATTTCTCCTAAAGCAAGAAACCCTCTACTTACAAACGGTGTTTTCTCCGTTAATTGTAAGCATATTTTTTCTGCTTTTCCTTCTTCCCCAACTTTCAAGAATACTTGCGCTTGTATAAGAAGCGTATCATAATCATCCGGTAGCTCTCGAACTAATTGCTTCATTAACTCTAGAGCATCTTGTAACAAATCCTCGTCCTCACACTCAATGAATAGATTTACAAGTTGCTTCGCTACCTCATAATCCCATTTATTTTCTAACGATGTTTGCAGAACATCTATCGCTTCTTTATTCATCGATACATTTTCGTAAAATGATCCAAACCGTTGCGCTGCCATACTATTTTTTGGATTTAACTTTAATGAGATTTCATATAAATCAATGATTGTTGTAACCATTGAAATTTCTTTTGCCCGGTTTTTCATACGATAAAAAGCTCTCGTAAATATAGATTTTTTCGGTTGTTCATTTTGTTGACGTTCAATCCATCTTTCCGTAATCGCAGCTGCTGCATACATGAATGCTGTACTTCTTTCTGCTTTTTTCACTTTTAATGTATGAAGAAAATCTCGGATGTTAGACAATTTCTTATGTTGTTCTACCGCTTTTACATAAACATCAAATATACGTTCATTATTTACATCTTTTTGTATTACTTTCATTGCAACTTCAATCGCTTTTGCATCTCTTTTTTTCACTAATACTTTTGCATAATGATATAGAACTTCTATATGTCCCTCATCTACTTGTAGTGCTTCTTCAATTCGTATCTTTTCTGTATCTATTTCATTCATCGCTCCATACACATACGCAATCGCATCTAAGCGCCATATTTCGGGTACTTCGCCTGCTAGATGTTCTAATTCCTTTAGCAACTCTTCTTGAAGATTTATTTCTACTGAAAGCTGTGCCAAATATTCCATATTTATATGCAAAGGCTCTTCTTTCATCGCCTGAACCATATGACTTTGTTCTTTGAAACGGTCTTCTTCTTTTTCGTATATTTCTGCTAGTTGTAAATGTACACCTAAGAAGTTTTTATCTAGCTCTAAACATGTTTCATACGCTTGTTTTGCTTCTGTCAATTGTCCTAATGCCATAAGTGTTTCACCAATTCGGTAATATGGCAATGCCGTTTTCTTTTGTTCTATTGCTTTATTATATCTTTTCATCGCTTGTCCATACTGTCCAATAGATTCATGTAAAATACCTGCATAACAACTGTATTCACTTACTTCATTTCTTTCTTTTTGTAACGTTCTTAAGAATGCTATACCTCGTTGTACAAATACAGTTCCTTTAATTCGATTCACATATTCATCTAACGCACTTGCTACATTATATTCACTCTGCTTTATACCACTCTCTAACTTAGACAATGCTACTTTAAACCCATCTTCATTTCCACCAAGTTCAACCTCTGCATCCCATAAAACCATTCCTGCATTCATAAGGAAATCTTGGCTCTTTTCAATTTGTGTTTCGAGACCAAGAATATATTCTTTCGCTTCATCATATCGCTCTTTTGCCATATAAACTTGCGTAAGTCCGAAATGAGAATAAACATCTTCATTATCTTCTTCTAAAGCACGCTTATATAATGTTTCTGCTTCTTCCAGACTATCATTTTGAAAATGATAATCACCTAATCTTACATATAGAGACGCCTTATCATCACAATTCTCAATACCTTTTAATAAAATTTCTTTTGTGCTTTTCTCATCCTTCAAATCAGATTCATAGATCTCTGAAAGTTTCGTATAAATGTAAGGCGCATTACTATCTAACTGAATCGCCACTTTAAGTCCTTTTATCGCTAAATGTAATTTCCCTAATTGATGCGCACATCTCGCTCGTTCATACCATACATGCGCCTCATTTTTATATTCTCTTAACAAATTATTAAAGATTTCATATGCTTCTTCATATCTTTCTAAATCTATTAATATTAAACCGTGATTCGTTAAAGTGAACCTTTCTGGACTACGTTCTACAGCTACTTGAGAAAACTGCAACGCATTTTCAGATTGATCGATATACATATAAGATAACGCAAGGAAACTCCAGGCGATCGGCTGATCTGCGTCCAATTGTAATGAGGAACGAAAACTTGAAATCGCTTCTATATAACTTTCCTGTTCAAATGCATATCTTCCATTTATCAAATGATATAAAGCACGATTATTTTTCTTCTCAACACTTGCCAGCATTTGCTCAGCTTTCTCCATTTCTTGAAGACGAATAAAGCACTGTGCACCATGCAATTTAACAAAATCCGAGTTCGGAAACTTTTCCATTAACTTTTCTATACAATATAAAATAAATTCTTTATCTACTTCAACATCTAAATGTTTCATCGTATATAACCACGTATTCGGATTATCACTCGTCTCTTTTAAAAATTGTACTAAGTTATTAATTCCCTCTTTATCTTGTTCATCTAAATGATCTGTAAGAGAGAAAATGGATTTAAAATAATGATTCTCTTCTTCACTTAAAAATGCTAGTTGTTCCTTCTTTTCTTTCGGAACAAACGTGATCGCCAAACAACCTGTATAACGATATTTCTCTTGCAATTTACTATATTCCACAAGAACTGGTTCTATAAAGTTTGGATCTTGAACATAAAAAGCTTGTAACGTATCATCATATCCTGATAGCACTTGCACATGTGAAGCATGTTCGATGTCTATACTTAATAAAACGGGGATCTTTCGGTCGAGTAATATCTTATAAATTTCCTCATTCCCTTTAAAATAACGATATTCATAGCCTAATTCTTCAATATAAGAGACCGTATCGGAAAACTTTGAGCCTGTCATATCAAAAATAAACTCTGCTATTTCATCTTGTGTACGTTTTTCTCCCCATAGCTGCAACATCATTTCTAAACTTGTCGGAACACAATAATTATCCTTTTGTACAATTGGAACTATCGGCAGGTGAACCTTTTTTCCATCTGGATTTTTTTCTAAATTATGATATAAAAAGCCTTTTAAACTTTTTTCTTCTTTTAATAACTGTTGTAAATCTACAAGTTTATTCATTTTGTACAACGCTTCTGCACGTAAATGTACAAAGTAAGTTTCATAAGCATGATAAGGAAGCGTACTATTAATATTATCTATTACCTCTAACATCTCTTCATATTTCGCTAAATCTAATAAATACTTTACCTTTTCAAAATGAAAATATGGTACTTGTGGAAACTTTACAATCGCATCATCGATTAACTGTAATGCACGTTTTTGTTCCCCTTTATTCGCATATAACTGTGATAATAAGTAGGTAGATAGTTCTTCACAATCTTTATGCTGCTTTCCAGCTAAAAATTGTTCTTCTGCTTTCTCCCATTCACCTGTATGCATATAGACGTAGCCCCATTTATCAAAGACCGCACGTGTACTGTACTCCTCTGCTTTTTGCATATAAATGAGCGCTTCTTCATTTCGTTTCATTTCTAATAAACATCGTACTAAAGTAAAATATGTTTTCGCTAAAAAATCGTCATCTATTTCTTCTTTATCTGCCTCTTCTAAAGAGTCTTTTAACAACTGTTCTGCTTCAAGGATTTTTCGCTCATCAATTAACTCATCACAATATAAAGAGAGCGTTCTCATATTTGGGAATTTTTTATAAGCGTAGCGAATGAGGAATGAACTGTATTGGTGCATAAGCCCTTCATCAGTAAGGCGAATTAATATATCAAACTCCTTATGTGAAGGAATATTAGCAAGCCAAGTCTTCACATAGGATAAAGTATTCGTTTCTTTTATATATGAAATTTCATTATTTATTTCCTGTAATCCATCTACAAATCTCTTGTCTTTCAAACAAGCTTCTAACTGCTTAAAATCTAGCATGCATTCACCTCGAATATTTATTTAAACTGCTACTTGCTTAGATTTTACACATCATATTGTAGGTATTCAACTAAAATCTCCTATAATGGATAGTATTATTTAATATTATTCGAATTTATAACAAAATATAGTAAAAATGATTGTTTTTCTTCGTATTTTGTTTAATTATATGGAATAACGTGAATTGAGGATCTTATCTTTTCAAGGCCAAAATCAGTACATGAAATTATATCGGCGATAATTCAAATATATCAGCGCTTCTTTCGTTTTATCGGTGATTTTCAAAATATATCGACCGATTCTTAAAATATATCAACGATTATACGGTGAATATCGACTTATCGATAAAAAATGTCAATCCTCAATAAATCGCTACCTTTTAACATTCTATGTCACCAAATGTAATTTTCATATTCGGAGCATATACTAAAGATGAATGTATATGGAGCGCTTTAAAAAATCGTAGTTCTGCTTCATATTGAGCTAATGCTTCATCATATGTTAATCCTCTTATCATTAAACATTCTATAAATTGCTGTTTATCACCCGGGTTGTCCGCAATCCCCTCTTCTCTTAATGAATGATACAAACTGTGTTTATCATTGTGATGCATACTAGAGTCTAAAAAGTTCACTTTATCGCTCACTCTACACTCAATATTTTTCACACCTAATTTACTTAAATACATCGGTATTTTCATGCCAATATTTCCATCTTTACCGTTTCTCTGCGCGTCTTTTTCAAATAACTTCTGCAAAGCACCTAGTTTAATAATTTCCGATTGATTCTCTCCATCTAAGACATATGAAGACATATTTGAAATCCAATGTGGTTCAAAACAGATTATTTTACCACCTTTTTTAATTGCATGTATCATTTTTTCTAACATCATTTTTGGAGTATTCATATGTAATAAGAAAGCATGACAGATTGCTATATCGTATTTATCGTTCAGTTCAATTTCTGTAGCATCTCCTTCAAGAAATTCTGAATCATACGGAAGTAAACGAAACAACTCTCTCGCTTCAGCTAATAATGTTTCTCCACTATCAATACCGGTATACTTTGATCTTTTTGGAAGTAATGGCATTAATATTAGGCCTAAATAACCATATCCACAACCGTAATCAACGATATGTACAGGCTTAGTAATCTTCCAAACTGTATTTACTAAAAAGCTTACATAATCGTCGTTGTAATATAAATCTCTCGTGTTTTTTTAAATATGTTAGTTTATTGTTCCAATCATACGTTTCCAACATCTAACGCCTCCTTTTATATACAAAACTAAAGTTCTCTATATAATAGCCGTATTCCTACACTTTTCTTAAAATTTCAAAGCAAAAAAGCTAGTGTATTTTTAATAATACACTAGCTTTTTATTTGGAAGAAAAATTTAACAAGTACAATTACAATCAAAACAATCCGTACAGTCTAAATCGTCACAATCTGCTTTTCTCTTTCTTTTGTTTCTTTTAAGATAATAATACAGTAGCCCAAACAATAGTATACAAATAACAAAAGCTATTATTGCTTCTGTATACTTATTTTGAGTCATAAAACCAATTCCACTTCCGCCTGAAATAAAAATTAGAATTAAGTAAATCCAGAACATCTATGTAAATACCTCCATTACTATATATCTTAAGATAATATCCATATAACACTAGATGAAATGAATAATCCCATACCATTACCGCTTAATACACCAGTAGTTATTCTTAGCAAATTTGAGCTACTTCTCCATTTCCACTTTTGGGTGAACCCATCGATAAGTAACAGAATTTGAGCGAAAAATGATAGTATGATTGCCAAAAGAAATGAAGGTGTCATATAAAAATAAATTGGAAACATTAAAATACCAATAAGCACACCTGTACAACGCGCACATAAAGGTATGTACTTTTGTAGTTTAAAAAAACTCCTATCTAATCTTCTATGACAAGGGATTTGTAAAATAAAAGTTCGAATCAATATGAATCACCCTCTCTAAAAAGATTTTAATTGATTTTGCAAAAAAATTATATATCCAATAAAAAACAAACCAGGTTTATACTAGACCCAGTTTGTCAGTTTACTACTATGTTACATCTCCTCAGGTGCCTCCACCCCAAGTAAACGTAATCCTTCTTTTAATACAACCGTCACAGCATAAACCAATGCGAGTCTGCTGTCTTTCTCTTCGCTCTCTTCTAATATACGCACATTTCCATAATATTTATTAAAAGATTGCGCTACATCTAATACATATTTCGAAATAATCGATGGCTCATTTTTATTGAAAGCTGCTTCAATTACTTGTGCGAATTTATTAAGGAATTTTACGACACTCCAGCTATGATCATCTTTTAAAGCAAACGTACATGTTTCAAATTCTACACTTTCTTTTCTTAAAATAGAGCAAGCACGCGCATGTGTGTACTGTACATATGGTCCTGTTTCTCCTTCGAATTTCAGCATATTTTCTAATGAGAATTCGATATTATGCATACGCTCATTTTTCAAATCGTGGAAGATGACTGCTCCTACACCGACTTGCTTTGCTACTTCTTCTTTCTGTTTTAAGTTTGGGTTTTTCTCTTCAATATTTTGTTTTGCAAGGTCTATTGCTTCCTCAAGTACTTCTTCAAGTAAAATAACTCTTCCTTTACGTGTCGACATTTTCTTACCATCTTTTAAAATGAATCCAAACGGTACATGTTCCATGCCGTCAACCCAATTGTAGCCAAGCTTTTTTAATACAGTGAAAAATTGATTGAAGTGTAAACTTTGTTCCGGGCCAACTACATATAGGGCTTTATCAAATGCATATGTGTTTTGACGATATAACGCTGCCGTTAAGTCACGTGTTGCGTAGATCGTCGCACCATCGGATTTTCTAATTAAGCAAGGCGGCATTCCCTCTTCTTCTAAATTAACGACTAATGCGCCTTCTGACTCTTCAAGCAAATCATGCTCCTCTAAAATTCCAATGAAATCTTCCATTAAGTTATTATAAAAAGCTTCTCCTTGAAAATTAGTAAATTCTACACCGAGAAGTTCATAAATTCGAGAAAATTCTTTTAAGGATTCGTGACGGAACCAATTCCAAAGCTCAACAGCTTCTTCATCACCTTCTTCTAATTTCTTAAACCAAGCACGCCCTTCTTCTTCTAGTTCTTCGTCGTCTTTTACCTCTTCATGGAATTGAACGTATAACTTAAATAATTCACGGATTGGATCCTCTTTAACTACTGCTTCATTTCCCCATTTTTTATAAGCAGTAATTAACTTTCCAAACTGTGTTCCCCAATCCCCAATATAATTAATTCCTACAACTTCATAGCCACATTTTTCAGCGATATGTTTCAGTGAATTTCCAATCATTGTAGAACGTAAATGCCCCATCGAAAAAGGTTTTGCAATATTTGGAGATGAGTAATCAATAACTACTGTTTTTTCACATCCAAAGTAGTTTTGACCGTATTCTTCTTTCTTAGCTAAAATCGTTTTTAATACAGCATCACTTACAGTTTCACGATTGAAAAATACATTTACATAAGGACCAACAGCCTCTACTTTCGTAAAGAACGGATCATTTACTTTCTCCGCAATTTCCTTTGCGATAATAGCTGGTGATTTTTTATATTGCTTCGCTAGTGAAAAACATGGGAACGCTGCATCTCCGAATTCATCTTGTTTCGGTGTTTCGATTAAATCTAAAATTTGATTTTGCGTTAATTCATTTACAAAAATATTTGATAAACTTTTCGCAAACTGTGTTTTATATTCCATACTACAACCTCCTTATTTTTTTAAACACAAAAAACTCGTCTCTATATAAGAGACGAGTTTTAACCCGTGGTACCACCCTTGTTGTTCATTACGAACCACTTTCCCGTTTATAACGAGGACAGGGGACCTCGGCTTACTCTACTATTCGTTCAAGAAGCGTCTCCGAAGTGCGCTTCACCTTTTTCTTCCGCACTAGGCTCACACCATCCCTAGCTCGCTTTCCTTCTGAAAAAGACTACTCTCTTCATCACAGACAGTCTATTTAATTAATTATTGCTTATTATACATCTTTTCAAACAATTAGCAAGGGTCAATTACACCAAAGTGAAACTTAGCACTTTTTCTTTTGTATACGTGAAAATTGTGTTTTTCAAATCTAGAACTACGGAAATGATCTTTCAAAACGACACGCTTTCTCGCCACTCGCTTCGCCTCTGCAATTGTTTCATCAGTAATATCATGATACAAAGCGAAGTGTTTTAATCCTTTAATTCCATCTGATTCTATGACAGTTTCTTCAAACATCGGATCAAGATATACGACATCATAACTATTGTCTTCACATTGCGCTAAAAATGAAAAATGCTCCGTTTGCTTTACTTGGATTCTTTGCATTGCTTCATCGATTTCAGAAACAGATGAAGACCATGTTTTCAAACCATTTCTCATGATATATGCCATATATTCATTGCCTTCCAGTCCTGTTACTGTTCCACTTTCACCAACAACATAACTAGCTACAATACTATCTGATGCCATACCGAGCGTACAATCTAACACCGTCATTCCGCTCTCTAATTTAGCAGCTTGTACAAACGGATCGTGCTCTCCGCGCATTAACCTTTTCACACGAAACATCGCTGAGTTCGGATGAAAGAAGAATGATTCTTCCGTACCTTTCGGATAAATAGCTAATCGGTTCTTTCCTACGACAAGTACATCTTGTTCATACTGCTCATGTAATTTATGCACTGGTATATCATTACGTAAAATGAAAGAACGATTTAATTCTTCCGCTACCTTTTTTGCATATGCTGTCATTTCTTTATTTGTTCTTCCTGCTGTTGTTACTATCATTGTTTCACCTCTATATAAAGAAAAGAGGGAGATTTACTCTCCCCCTTCTTTAGCAATTCTTTTCGAAAGCTTGCTCTAAGTTCGTAATAATTTCGTCCATAGTTGCACCTTCAATTTCATGACGGTGAATGAAGTGAACAACTTCTTTTCCTTTTAATAATGCCATAGATGGTGAAGATGGAGGAATTTCTCCGAAGTATTCACGCATTTTTGCAGTAGCATCTTTATCTTGACCTGCGAATACAGTTACAAGATGGTCAGGTTGTTTTTCAGCACGAACAACTGCTTGGCCTGCTGATGGACGCGCTAAACCAGCTGCACAACCACAAACTGAGTTTACAACTACTAAAGTTGTACCTGATGCATTCTCCATAAATTCTGTAACAGATTCTTCTGTAGTTAATTCTTCAAATCCAGAACGCACTAATTCTTGACGCATTGGAATTACCATTTGGCGCATGTATTCTTCATAAGCATTTGACATCTTGTATCTCTCCTTCAACTTTCATTCCAAATTCATCATATCACGCTCTATTATTAGGTGCAAAAGAAAGATAGTGACGTTTTCATTTTTTTGAAGGGATTTCACAAACCCCACCGCGGCAATGTCCGACTGGGACAAGTTTTCTATTGTTAGCGATATAATCGTATACTTTGCTTCCAAATCCAAGCACGATAGATAATTTTATAAAAGGCACTGCAAACCAATAAGATGGAACGGCCTTCGCTAATACGTTTATGCTATGAATTCCGTCATACCATTTATTATTTTTAAAAATATACATCCTTTGCTCCATCTTACTTTGTAGTTCTTGAGAAAGATCATACTTCTTAACTACATCATCATCTCGAAATGAAACAAATGTCATTTTACCCTTTTTATCTAATTTCTTCGTACGCTCTGCCACTGCAGTACACATCGGACACCAACTATCATAGAAAACAATCATATATTATTCCCCTTTACGAGATTCCGTCATTTGTTTCCATACAGAACCTTTCGCTTCTTCGCCGCCTTCAATACGCTCTAATGCAAGACGAGCTTGCATCGCTACTTCAAACTCTGGATCATCTTGCGCTGCTTTTAATGCCGGAATCGCACTTTCATCTCCAAGTTCAAATAAGAACATAGCTGCACGCCAGCGTACTAATTTACTTGGGTCTTTCAGCGATTTAATCATAACGAACATCGCTGCTGGGTCACCTACGTCTGATAAGCAATCCCCTGCAGTACGACGAACACTTACTGAACGATCTAATAACGCTTTATATAATAACGGTAATACTTCATCACCTTTTACCATACCTAAATAAGCTGTTGCTATGCGGCGGATAGATACTTTTTCATCGTCTAACGCCATTTTCAACACTAGAATATCCTCTTCAGTAGGATCCATTTGCTCTAAAGCTGCAAAACGGTTTTTCCAGTCAGAATCTTTCATCATCTCTTCTGTTACTTTATATGGCTCACGCTTTTGAATCGTTACTTCAACTGCCCCAGCCTGATCTAATAATTCTTTAACTGTTTCATTTACACGTTCTTCTGAATAAGCAGCAACAATTTCTTCTACTACTTCTTTCCCAATTTCTTCAAAATTACCGTAACGTGTACTTTGCTCTACCCATTTACGCTCTTTCACAACGTTAGGTGCAGACATTTGCACTTTCATGATTGATTCTTTAAAACGATCAGGTAAACCAACACGCTCTTCCGTCGTTCCATCTGTTAGCTTTACTTGCATCGGAATAGTAAAGAACATTTGAATAAACACTTTCACTTCTCCAAAGTGAGAAAGTTGCTGTTCTTCGCTTTCTTCTACTACTTCTTCACCGAAAACGGCACGAACTTGTTGTAATAAAACTTTCCAATCATACTTCGCATTACGCTCGACTGCTAAAAAGTCTGCTACATGATACACACCTTTAATGCCTTCAATTTTCAAAATTTCTTGCACTTGTACTGGTGCTTGTTCTTTATTTTCATTTGTATAATTATTACGCGCTCCTGATGGTAATACTTCATTCAAAATAACTTTCATTGTATTTGGACTTGGCGTCGGTTCAATTGCTTTAATCTTCACGTAAAAAACTCTCCTTTATTGCGTGTTCTTAGCTGTATTGTAACATGTTATCACTCTATACTCCTACTCGGATGCTTTATTTTACTACTTTCTTCCTGCTACCATACTATTTCATCCTTTTTTACATTTCAAATTAGGAACGAAATTTGAAAACCATTCGCTTCCGATAAGTTTTATTGTAAGGAGGAAATTTGTTTTCTTTGCCCTACATAAAAAGAGGTATCTATATCCTAGTTAGATCATTCATTTTAAATTGAAGTGCAGTTAATAAATAAAGCTCTGGAGGATACTACTAAAAAAGAAGAACGATTTATATATAAAAACGTTCATACGAATGCGCTCTGAGGGACTTGTTGGTGGAGAATTGATTTCTGAAGACATTTTGATTGTGAATGTTCCGAAAGATGAATTAATGGAATTGTTTAAAGTGATAGAAAGAAAAAAGGCGAATCCTTTATGAGATTAAGGGATTCGCCTTTTTTTGTTACCGATAATTTCACATTATGTCAACTATATTTGTATATGATATACATCATCATGGTGTTAGCAAGCAAAAGTATATTCTTCATTCCTGAAAACAGTAGATGGAAGATTGTGACCTTCTGAGTCTGCTAAGAAAGAATACACAAGAACATCCTCAACATCATCTTTATTTCCTCTAATGATGACATCAAGAAAATCTTCTATATGGAATTCTGGAGTAAACAACACAATCTTAGATGTTCTGTTTGGTCCTAAAGAAACAATAGTACGAGAGATTTCAACTAATTCATTTTGCGTTGGGAAAAAAGTGTTTGGACTTCTCTTAACAATTACCGTCACATTACTAGTATGGCAGCGTGAATCATTGTTTAACATAATATTGAGAGCAGTTGGAATAATACCATTCTCAGAAACCGGAACTCGAAAAACCCCAGTAGATTTATGAGCCATATAATCACATCCTTTCAAAATAAAATATTCTTAACAATATAGTAGATGCAAGAAAAGTTCATTTTGATAGGGACAAATTATGTGATTAATATGCACATAATTATCTTCAATATTAATAAATCAATGATTCAAAAGATTAACAAGTACCGTGAAAAATGTGGAATAAAACCAATCTAATAATCCCAATTCAATGAGTAACCATTTCCAGAGGAATCTTTCAATATTCAGTATAAAAGATTTTAAATTTATAATTTTCGTTAGCTTGTTTTTCTTCAAAATTGCTGACGGTACCCCTTCTTTAACTTTATTAAAATACTTTCCACAAAATTTTTCCGAAGCTATTACTTAAAATCCCCTTTTATTACGATGCCCCCTCCCTCCTTCTCTCCAAAAAGGTAATACTCTCAATCACAACTTCAGTTCTATATATTTTCTTTCCTTTCTCATCATCGTAATTATTCGTATGAATACGCCCTGTAATTCCAACAAGTGATCCCTTCGTACAGTATTCTGTTACATTTTCAGCTGCTCTTCGCCAAACGACACAATTTATAAAATCTGCTTGTTGTTCACCTAAACTATTTCGAAATCCTCTATTCACTGCAACACATATTCGTGCATAAGCAACGCCTTGTTTTGTGTAGTATAATTCTGGATCCTTTGTCAATCTACCGATTAATACAACTCGATTCATCATAAGTTATACCACCTCGCATGTTTTTCTTTATTGTAAAGAAAAATGTGTGAAGGGTAAAAAGGATAAAATTATATATTTCTAAAGTAAAAAGGATTACTTTACATATAAAAAGCAAAAAAGAAACCCTACATATTATGAACATGTAAGGTTTCAAGATATATTATATTTCACTGCAAGAGATGTAATACCCTCCGCGAGCCATCTTTATTTCAGCGCTAAACAATGCATCGTCTAAGTAGAATGTAATCGGTTTAACTTTACTCTCAAATTTTAGTAGTTCATTACATTCAGTTGCATACCCTTCAATGGCTGAAATAATGCATTCTGCTGACGGATATGTTAAAGCATCATCTAGTTCTATGAAAAAACTTTTAGAAAATAGTTTTTTCATAATCCCTTTCTTCTCTTTCATCATATTCCATCCCCTTCCATTCAAACTTCTAACATCCATATTATACCATTCATTCGATTTATCTTTGAAAATAAAAAAATCCTGCACATTTCATGCAGGATTTTTTCATTAGTCATTTTTCGTAAAGTAAGAAACGAAACGAAGAATTTCTAAGTATAACCATACTAGAGTCATCATTAGACCCATTGCACTGTACCATTCCATATATTTTGGAGCTTGGCTACGTGCACCGCTTTCGATTAAATCGAAATCTAGTAATAAATTTAATGCAGCAACTACAATAACAACCGCACTAATGATAATACCGATTGTACCGCCCTGGTGAATATATGGAACAGTTACACCGAACATATTTAATAAGAATACGATTAAATACATAACCATAATTCCCATTGTCGCTGCAATTACACCCGTACGGAATTTATCAGTTACCTTTACAACGCGTGTTGCATATAAAACTAACATTGCAAATAGAATTGAAATTGTAAGTAATACAGCGTTTAAAACGATAGAATCGCCAAATTTCATTGTATAAACTGCTGAAATACTTCCTAATACAACTCCTTCTACCGCCGCATAAATTGGCGCCCCAATTGGTGCCATTCGCGGGAAGAAGATAGATGCAAATGCGATGATTGCCGCAATTACTAATGCACCAATTAACACTGGCATTTTCATCGTACCCTGCATCATCTGTATGTATGAATAGACAGACGTTGCAAGTAGCAAGATAAGCATGATAAACGTTTTGCCTACTGTTCCGCCAATAGTCATCGCAGAAGCGCTTGCTCCCTCTTTACGAAATGCCTCTTTTTTCAACATTGGATTAGATGTTCTCATTTTTTCCCTCCTAAAATAGGTTCTACCAATAGTGTAAAGTTTTTCTCTTTACTTTTCAATATATGCAGCTTGTTTTTATTTTAATCCTTCAACGATATCTGATAGTTCACTCCATCTTTCCATCGTTTTTTCTAGCTCTTCTTCTGTTTTCTGCTGTGCTTCAGATAATTCTTGTGCCTTTGTGAAGTCAGATCCAACTTTCGCAAGTTCTTCTCCAATTGACTCAATTTTCTCTTCTAGTTCGGCAATTGTATCTTCAATTGTTTCCCATTCACGCTGCTCATTGTATGAAAGTTTACGTTTACGTTGTTGTTTTGGAGCTGCTTCTACTACTTTTTTCTCTTTTTGAACTTCCGCTTTCTCAATAAGTTCTTTCGTTTTTTCCATTTCTAAATAATCTGTATAACTACCTAGGAACTCACGCACTTCTCCACCGCCAGTAAAGATGAACAGTTCATCTACTACTTTATCTAAGAAGTAACGGTCATGCGATACAGTTAAAACGACACCTGGGAAATCTTCTAAATAATCTTCTAGTACTGTTAATGTTTGTGTATCTAGATCATTCGTAGGTTCATCAAGTAATAGTACGTTTGGTTCCCCCATTAAAATACGTAATAAATATAAACGTCTTCTTTCACCACCAGATAGTTTACCAAGCGGTGTACCATGTGAATGTGTCGGGAATAAGAAACGTTCTAACATTTGAGATGCACCAATTACTTTTCCATCTGTTGTATGAATAACTTCTGCAATCTCTTTAATGTATTCAATCATACGCTGATTTAAATTCATCTCTTCATTTTCTTGCGTATAATAAGCAACTTTTACAGTTTGTCCTACTTCAACTTCACCACTATCAGGAGATAACTTGCCTGCAAGCATATTTAATAGAGAAGATTTCCCGCTTCCATTCGCCCCAATAATTCCGATACGATCGCCTGGTTTCACAATATGATTAAAATTATGTAATACCGTCTTATCGCCAAATTTTTTCGTTACATCTTTTAACTCAAGTACTTTCTTTCCTAAACGACTTCCACTTAGTGCAATATCAACTGACTGTTTTGCAGCTGGCCCTTCTTGTTCCTTTAACTCATCAAAACGCTGAATACGCGCCTTTTGTTTCGTAGAACGGGCTTTTGCACCACGGCGAATCCAAGCAAGTTCACGACGATATAAATTTTGGCGTTTGGATTCTTGTGCCAATTCTTGCTCTTCACGAAGTGCTTTCGCTTCTAAAAATGTACTATAGTTTCCTTCGTAGCTATATAGTTTACCATTATCTAATTCAAAAATACGATTCGTCACACGATCTAAGAAATAACGATCATGGGTTACAAGTAATACCGCCCCTGTATATCTTGCTAAATACTCTTCTAACCATTCAACTGTCTCATGGTCAAGATGGTTCGTAGGCTCGTCTAAAATTAATAAATCAGGTGTTTCAATAAAACATTGTGCCATTGCGATACGTTTTTTCTGTCCACCAGATAAATTCCCAACAGTTGCAGTGAAATCTGTAATTCCTAATTTCGTTAGAAGAGATTTCGCATTTGCATTTGCTTCCCATGCACTCATTGCATCCATACGTTGCTGCACTGCAAATAATTGTTCCTGTACTTTTTCATTACTTGGATCTTTTTCAATATTTAATAGTGCTTTTTCATAATCACGAAGAAGACGAATTAATGGTGTATCACCATGGAACACTTGCTCTAATACTGTTAGTTTTTCATCAAACTCTGGTTGCTGTGATAAATAACTAATTGTATATCCACGTGAATGCGTCATTTCACCTGTATCAGGAGTTTCTAACCCTGCAATAATTTTTAATAATGTTGATTTACCAGTACCGTTTACACCAATAATTCCAACACGTTGTCCTTCTGTAATACTACATGATAATCCATCAAATAACGGTTTTTCTCCGTATGATTTCGATAAGTTCTCCACAGTTAACATTTTCATATTTGTGCATTCCACTCTTTCATAAATTGTTCTATAAACTGTTCCATATAACGATGACGAACTTCAGCTTCTTGTTTTGCTGCGTTCGTATTCATTAAGTCTTTTAATTTTAAAAGTTTTTCATAAAAATGATTTAAAGATGGATCGTTATTTTTTCTATACTCTTCTTTCGTCATTACTTCACGCGGCGGAATTGTTGGATCATACATTAATCTCCCTTTCGCTCCGCCATATGCAAAAGTACGTGCAATCCCAATTGCTCCAAGGGCATCTAAACGGTCTGCATCTTGAACAATTTTCCCTTCAACTGACTCAACTGCGCCGCCATTCCCACCCTTATAAGACATATTGGCAATGATATGAAGAATATGTTTACTTTCTTCCTCATCTACATGTAACTCTTCTAACCAATCAGAAACTTTTTTCATTCCTGCTTCTTCACTTTCATTTAACTTTTCATCTGCCACATCGTGAAGTAATGCTGCCATTTCAATTATAAAACGATTTCCTCCTTCTTGCTCGGATAAAGAAATCGCCAGTTTATGTACGCGCTCAATATGATACCAATCATGCCCACTCGCATCTTTTTCTAAAATATTTTTTACAAAAGTAATTGTTTTTTTAATCTTTTCTTGTTTTGTCATTTTATCTTCACCCAGTTTCTTATTGTAACACGCTCGCCTTTTTTCATCACATATTTTCTTGTCCGCCCATACACTAGGTGGTAGGCATCATCATGAAGGAGGAATAAATATGTTCTATAATAATCAACCGCCTTATCCACAACAACCATTTTACCCTCAGCAACCGGAACAAAGATATACAGAACAATATGAGGAACAAGAATTACAACAGCCAGAACAACAATACGAACAAAATCCATACGCTACACCGCAAGCTCAAGAACAACAAAATCCATACGACACACGTCCAAATTATGAATATCCTCAAAATCCATATGCTACACCGCAAGCTCAAGAACAACAAAATCCATATGACACACGTCCAAATTATGAATATCCTCAAAATCCATATGCAGCACCGCAAACTCAAGAACAACAAAATCCATACGACACACGTCCAAATTATGAATATCCTCAAAATCCATATGCAGCACCGCAAACTCAAGAACAACAAAATCCATATGTAACTCAGCCACAACAACCACAATACCAACAACAAATGTATCAACCCAACTACGACGCACGTGTCTCACCACCTAAACCACCAACAATTGATCCAACGCAACCACAAATATTACCACCAGGTCCGACTTTAGATATTACACAACCACAAATTTTACCACCTGGGCCTATTACAGAACCTACTCAACAACAAATTCAACAAGTTGTCGGTACACAATTTTTACCTTTAAAGAAACCTGTATTAGATTTCGTAAAACCTTGGGTAGATTATGGTTTAAATGAAGCGAAACATACTTCACATAAACACGCTTTAACAGAAGTCGCTGCGATTATGTTTTTAGTTGGAAAAGGATATAACCCAACAATTGCTCATTATATCGTTGAATCTTGGGAGAAGAATGAGCAGTTTTAGGGTTGTTCATTTTATATTATATAAAACTACAAAAGTGTCACAAGTGCCTGTCATACAAGCATTTGCGACACTTTTTATTAACTACACTAATGCTTATTACTAAAAATTCAACTTTAAAATATAAATAAAAAAAGAAAAGGACGATTTCTATCGCACTTTTCAAATCACATCCTATAAAGGCACTTTATTAGGATCTTCTCTTTCTAGGACCTACAATTAATTTAATTGCTGTTCTTTCTTGATTATTGATAGAAATCTCTTGAAATGCTGGAACAAAAGCCAAATCAACACCACTTGGAGCAACAAATCCTCTTGCAATCGCAATTGCTTTAATTGCTTGATTTAAAGAACCTGCCCCAATTACTTGGATTTCCACATTGCCATTTGCTCTTAGTACACCTGCTATTGCACCTGCAACTGAATTTGGACTTGATTTTGAAGATACCTTTAATATATTTTCCATGTAAGTTGCTCCCTCTATTATTTAATAGCTCTTTCGTTACAGTTTTAAATATTTCAACGTATCTTTAACTATTATTCACACCAAAAGCAAACAATGCTTCCTATGTAAATGAATTCGATACCTTTCGTCTTCTTCCTGCCCAACTGCACAAATAAAAAGTAACGAATAAAGACTCTAATGTACAAACGTTTAAATAGGAGCAATTCGCTAAACGACAACATTATCGCACCAAAAAATAACAATGCTACTTTTTCAGGTGCAATTCGTATAATAAGCGTTTCATCAATACTTCAATTTATTTAGAACTTCAGTTCATTTTTCTACCAAATTATTAATTTTTTCGTCTTCAAAAATCGTTATACATATTATTCTAATAAACTACATTTCACCATTTGAGTGCTTTATATTCCAAATCTACCACCTTATACAGGATAGGCATACATGCCACTAGTAGTTCATTTACATATACTACTATGTATCTTACATTTATTAATCATCAGGAGGTAATATATTGGGTTCATACTATCGTTCTTCAAACTCGTATAAAAGATGCTCCTGCCACGATTCACATAAACCATCAAAGCCAGCTTACGGTACTTTCTGGAAAACTGAGTTTATAACTGTTCCTTTTGGTGGTTCTTTCCCATTATAGAACGTAAACCCCTATTTCATTATTCTGTTAACCTAATAAACATAAAAAATTGCCGTCCCCTTCTAACACAAGGTTTCGGCAATTTTCATATCAAAATCTATTCACTCTTACTTCTCCACATAAACCGACTTAACAATCGTACGATTATAAGGTTTTCCTTCTTTATTTATCCCTTTTATATCCATCGTAACGTTATATACCCCTGGTTGCTTTATGTCCTTCAAAGCACCTGTAAATGTATTTGTATTAACATTTTGTAATTCATTAAATTCAGAGACTAGCTTCCCTTCTTTATTAACAACTCTTACTGTTATGGAAAGATTTCCTTTCATTTCAGGTGCCGCAGGTGATTTTTTCAGTTTATACTCTGATTTGTTTATTTTGACTTTTGTTGGCATTTGAAGAACGAATGGCGCGCCACTTTTGTGATCGCTTACAATTAAGTATGCATCTTTCGACTGCTTCGCCATCATTTTAACTCTCCATTCTCCTACGTCCATTTTGTCAAATTTAAATGTACTAATTGTTGCCCCATTAAAGAAAGATTCACCTTCACCAGTAGTTATCGTACTATCTTTATTTGTATACACTTTTCCTTTTGGAGATATTAGTTGTATTTCTACATCAGAAGCAGCTGTTAATACAGAAACTATTCCTTCTGCCTTTTTATCAACCGCCACAGCTTGCTCTATCCACTGACTTTGTGGCAATTCTCCCCCTAAAATATTTTGATTAGAAGTTGTATTTAATTGCTCTATATTTTCTTCTGAACTATTACTTGGTGCTACTAAAGCTGGCACGCCTACATTTGCATTACGTAAATATGGTTCAATTCGTGCGAAAACAGCTGATCCTTTTCGTATATTGTCATGATCAAATTTGGAATCTGTAAATAAATGTGTGCCATATGGTAGCTTAGCACTCCATTCATTTACTAATCCATCATTCGAGCCGTACGATGACAAATATAATCCGCCCATAGATAACGCAGAAAATACTGGTCCCCAGCTAGTCCCAGTAGCCGTATAGTAACGGTTTAATTTAACTGCTGGATCATTATCTATCGTTGAACGAAATTTTGCCATTTCCCCTATTTGTAACGCGTACGTACCATCATCTTTTTGACCTAATATAGAAGCAAGCCAACCTGCCCACCAACTATATGATAAATCCGCTAAATTTGAGCCGTGATGTGGTGTCGCAAGTGTAATAACATTCCCAACAAATCGATTCGCACGATATCCAACTAATGCCGCTTGTGTATCTATACCGCCTTTACTATGCGCTACAATAGTAACCTTTTTACCGAAATGATTATATATTTCTTCCAGTTTTTGTGCTAACAATTTTCCGTTGTCCCACTGACTAGCCGATCCTTTCCCTGCCGCATCATATAATTGAATAAATACCGTTTGATATCCCGCTTTCAACGCATAGTCATACATATCATTTATATCGTGATATACAGTCTTTCCATACCAACTATCCGCATTACCATTTCTGCCTTGTACAAAGAGAATTGGAGGCTTATTCTCATCATAATTAGTTGGTTTTTGTCCTAAAAACCAATCGCCAGGTGTAAATACTTCTGTATCAGGAAACCCCTTTCCAAGCTCTTTTACAACTTCTGCCCTTACATTTGTGCTAATCGATGGAGCCATGATAAAAAATATAATTAGTAAGGCAACACATCTTCTCATTAATCGCATGTTACTCCCCCCCACTTTTTTTGAAAGAAGGTGCTCTTTGTAATAATTTGTATTTTCTCCCTTAATAATAGCTAATCTTTTTATTTGAAAAAGATGTTAGCCCTATATTCATGTGATTACTCGTACACCCTCTTCCTTAACTCACGTTATTCTCTTCGTTTCCATCTCTTCCTTTTGAGTAAACACGACAAAAAAATTTCTCAATACTTGTTAACTTCACTACATCCAGATGTTTTTCAAATCATGATTGTTTATATAAAGCATACAAATCTTGAAAAAATTTTAGTGAAAAAACATTTTATTACTAATTAGTTATTTAAAAACATAATGAAGATATGTATTTTCTTTTCATTACATACAAACGAATTTAAAAGAAGCTTGTATTGTAAGACTTTCCTATGACTAAGTATTTAACTGAAATTTCAAAATATACAATCATATTTCCAGAAACATATATTATGATAATTTTCGCAGACTTGAATTAAGTTTTTAGAAGTACTAACCTATCGGTAAGCAGAAGAAAATTCTGTAAAAAGAAAGGAGAATGCTTTATGATGACCAATTTACAAAAGGAGTTTTTTAAACGATTAAAAATTCCCGCAAAAGAACTAACATTTGATGATTTAGATGAAGTCCTCTTAAAAATGGGAATGATTTTCCCCTATGAAAATCTTGATATTATGGCTGGTACTATTAAAAATATTTCAAAAAATAACTTAGTAGAAAAGTTACTTATTCAAAAACGAGGCGGTCTTTGTTATGAATTAAATTCCTTATTGTATTACTTTTTAATTGATTGTGGGTTTCAAGTATACAAAGTAGCTGGTACTGTATATGATCTTTACGATAATAAATGGAAACCTGATGATGGTCATGTCATTATCATTTTAAGTCATGATCATACAGATTATATTGTGGATGCAGGTTTTGCATCTCATCTCCCTTTACATCCAGTCCCCTTTAATGGCGAAGTCATATCTTCTCAAACGGGAGAATATCGAATTTACAAACGAAATACCCGAAAAGGTACACATATTTTAGAAATGCGAAAAGGGGCAAACGGCGAATCTACAAGTTTCTTACAATCTGAACCTTCAAACGAATGGAAAATAGGCTATGCTTTCACTATAGATCCAATAGATGAGAAAAAAGTGAATAACATTCAAAAAGTAATTGTAGAGCATAACGAATCGCCTTTTAATAAAGGGGCTATCACTTGTAAATTAATTGATTATGGTCACATATCATTAACGAAAAAAAATTATACAGAAACCTTTAAAGGCACAAAAAATAAACGACCAATAGGTTCTAAAGAATATGCTCGCATTCTTCGTGAATCTTTTGGAATCAATCAAGAGAAATATGTAGGAAAAATATTAGAAAGAGGCTAGTTGATTAAAAAATTATAAAATAAAGCAGATTCTATATATAGAATCTGCTTTATTTTATAATTTTTTATAGCGTAATTCCTTATCAGTGTTACTCTTTTAAAAGACTAGTATTATTAAGCATTTCTTTTTGTGCCATGTATTACTTACATTTCAATTATATACTCATCATCATATTTATCGTATTGTAGCCCTGCTCCTATTTTTGATTCCGTAACTTGATCCCTTAAAAACGGTGCGGCTTCCATATTGCTAGTTGCAATTTCAATTCCATATTTTTTCGTTAAATGAGCTAACTCTATTAAAAACCACTCTCTTCGCAATGAAACTGGAATATCTAAAGTTCTTCTTTTCATATATAATAGCACCTCTTTTATTTTCATAACTTAAAAGAATATCACTTATCAAAACTATCGTTCATCACAAACGCCAATGAAACATTATAGTATATGCATGTCCATTTTAAACGTGCTAATATAAAACACCATTATAGTTTACATAAAATAATTATGTAATAGTAGAAAGAGGAGGCTTATCCTCCTCTTTCTACTATAGAGATTTAAATTAAGAACATCTTGGTACACCAAAAGCTAAAAATAATGCTGCTACTCCTGCTGTAATCGGTACTTTTAACGTAATTACATCGTCTACCTTCGTTACTAAAAAATACGCATTACCTTCTTGTAATATACAATTCACTAACAATTGAAATTCCATTCAAATCTCCTCCTTTCAATCGATATACTATAATTTATGAAATCTCTTTAAAAAAGTAATAGGAAATATATCCATTTTTCTTTATATACAAATTAATTGTTTATACGTCTATTAAAAATATCAATTTTCGAAATTTATATAAAACGTGTATTATCCAATAAGTTCCTATATAATCAATAGAGAAAATCTTACAAATAGAGGTATGAAAATGGCTATTTTGAGTAATATTGGTGGCGTATTATTTCTATTTGCTTTTATTCTTTTAATCTTATGTATCCTTTTCATTCTTTAAGAAAAATGCAAAAACAAAACAATATGGTCGTCCTACCGTTATCCTTTTTATAATTTCTATTGTATTAATAATGACCGGTACAACAAAATCTGAACACCCAGTTATCGAATTTTTTACTTTGGCGTTTTCTATCTTCCAACTCATTAAAGATTGGAATAACACTTTCTAATTTCTTTTTATCGATACGTTCATTTACAAGGTCCCGTCCTAACATTGAAATGAATGTACCAATTATAACCGCTTGTGCTGGTTTAGTTAATTTGGCTTTATCCATCCTTCATCCCTCCAAAATAAAAAGCACCCGAATGGATGCTTTTTCATTAAGTATTACATTTGCATTTCAATCATGGTAAATGAAGTTTTATTCTTCTTTCAATCACCTAATCTTATTTACATTTATCTGTTTCAGCAATATTAAATAACTAAAAGAAGAGCAAAACCCCTTCTCCGTTTATACAACGTAAATTGCAATTGAATGTGAAATGAAGAACAACCATTCATCCAGTCTGCAACCATCGCCACCAGTTATGAAGATCCATTTTCAGAGGAATTTTATGAGCAATGTTTTCGTCCACTTCTCACAATACAAATATATCACGTTAACTCCAAAACGACCGGCACATTTACTGCAAAAAAGCGGTCACGAATCTGCCACCTTTCTTTAATTGATTGTAGCCCTTATTCTATTAAGTAATGAATCTTTTAATTCCCTCTCATCTTTCCAAACAATATGGCTATATTGTCTAGTATCAAAATGCAGATTTGCTAAGTCATTTTCCCTGCAAGTCCATATTACAGGTTTACCAAGTCCCATTGCATAGCCGGCTTCAAAATAGACGTCACCTCTATGTTCAGTAAAATCTGCAATTATAAATTTACTTTGTCTTATTTTAACTATAATCTCATCATCAATTTTGTTATTGTGTTCCACTTTATCAATTCGAATAGGCTCATAACCTGCTTCTTTTACAGCCGTTGCAATTGCATTCTGATATAGACTATCCATTTTTGGACTAAACGACATAGCGACAAACACCTGCTTAGTATCCGCTTCTCTTCCCTTTTCTAATTCTGCAATACGATTCCACCCTTTTGCTGTAACTGTAATATGTGCAGGAAAATCTGCTGCAGATAGCTTAGATATCTCAATTAATTCGTCCTGAAATAATTGGTTCGCTATATATTTCATTTCCAACAAATGAACACTCTGTACAAAAAATAGAGATTTATCTGATTCACGAATATATAATGGGTCACCTGGAAATTTTGACAATTTAGCTAAGTTTATTAATGACTCATCCAATCTATCAGAAGCACTATCTGGATATTCACTTAATAGATCCGCTAAAAGATAAATAGGATACGGAAATTCTGAAAGATTTTCATCTGGTCGATTAAGAAAAATCATTATTTTTCCCATCCCTCTAATGTTTCTCTTTCTTAAAATTGCAGAAAGTTTTCTCTTCTGCTCTACATTTAATTCGATTCTCGCTTCTTCAATCATGGAAAATGTACCACAATTCTCACATTTATATTGCTCTGCACGTCCCCCTCCCACTCCTACTAATTGGGGTTCCTCAATAGAGTTTTGACAAACCGGACATCTTTCCCTCATCACAACCACCACTTTCTTGTTTATAGCATAATATTAACATATAAATAATTGACTTACCCTTATCTTATATTGTGTGTAACTGATCCTATCACTGAATCCCTTGCTATCATTAATTTTATTTAACTTTCTCTTTTGAGTTACACAGTACAAAAATTATGAGTAGCTGTATAGGGAGGGATACCACCAGCATTTTTCAAAATAACCTACGCTATGCGGGAACATAAAATAAAGCTGCCCATATGGACAGCTTATTTACATAATTCTCGAAAGTGGAAGTTAATCAACGAGGGTTTAATCTCAATATTTTCTTGATTTAATGATAATAGAAGATGGTCTCCGTTTTTCATTTATTAATTCTGGCATTTTTTCTAATCCTGTTGGAGTTGACTCTGGCTCAATAATTTTCTCAATTACAAAACCGTTGTCTATAAGAGTATTAATTAATGTTGAAATTGTTCTGTGATATTTAACAACACCATCTATCCACCAATGTTCCTCTCTTTTTCCTTCTTCTTGATAATTATCTAATGCCCAATGCAATCTGTTTCCATTATTATCCTTAAACCAATTATTCATTTCCTTTCGAGCTGTTACTATTGGATGTTCTGTTGAAAAGATAAATTCACCATCATTTTTTAACAGATCTCTTATTTTCTTAATTAGATGTGAGTAATCTTCTATGTAATGTATAACTAAAGAACTTGTTATTAAGTCGAATTTTTGATTTGGCAAATTAAGTTCTTCTATTGGTACACACATATAATCTATTTTTTCGTTTTTGTTATACATTTCAGCTTGTTCAATCATATTTCTTGAGATGTCCACTCCTATAACTTTCGAGGCACCATTTTCTACACAGTACATAGAAAAATGACCAGTTCCACATCCCAAATCTAATACAGACTTATCTGTAAGATTAGCAATTATAGATTTAATTGCTGGCTGTTCAACAAAATCATTAAAGGTAAATCCATTTTCACGTAATGACTTATAATTTTTAAAGAAAAACGGATTATCATAAATGTTTTGTTTCATTATATACCTCCTATAATACAATCTATATTTTTTATATTCTAGGGGGCATCCAAAAATTCCTATATTAACCAAAATACACTTCAACTAACCTGCCATTTAGTTGAATAAGGAACAGTGTATATCCTATACATGTTAGGTTGACATAACGTCTCATTATTGGAAGTGAAATGTGCTTATACATCCAGGCTGTTGATGATAGCTAATATTTGATGATCTGTCCATTTGCCATTAATCTTTACATTTTCTTTAGCTATACCTTCTTTTTTAAATCCTACTTTTTCTAATACACGAATAGATGCTATATTGCTAGGCATAGCTCCTGCTTCAATTCTATGTAGTTTTAATTCTCTAAATGCAAAGTCTACAACAAGTCGAAGAGCCTCTGTTGTATAGCCCCTTGAATTATGCTCCCTATCTAAGGTAAATCCCGTATAACAGCTTTGGGCGGGATCCCTAGCAATTTGAGTTAATGAAATGTCTCCGATAAGTTTATCAGTTGCTTTTAAAAAGATTCCAAAAGCGTAAACTTGATCTTCAGCTTTCTTTTTTAATGCTCGTTCAATGCGCATTTTTTGATGTTCTTCTGTATAAAAGACTTCTGGGAGTAATGGACAAACTCGTTGAAAAAATTCGCGATTTCTAGTGTGTAAGTTAGCTAACTCGCTCGCGTCAGAAATTTTGTAAAGTCGAAGATATATTTGCTGTCCTACGATTTTCATAAAAAACCTCCGATATCCTTTTAATACAATTTTATTCTCGTCAAATCTTATAAATTCCTTTTTTATATTATATTCATGTTAAGCTAACATGACGTCTCATTATCGATAACAAGGAAAGGTGGGCCCATCCTCTGACAAAGGAATTTCCTTTTTTTGTTCTACAGATTTATGCATTATTTTATACATTCCTATCCTGACGCAGGTTTTCGGGTTCTCTTTTGTTACTGAATTATCCACAAACTGTATAAATTTTTGTATGCTCTTAGCATGGGGGTTTTCAAAAACGGTGACGGTACCCCTAGATTTAAAAAGAAAAAAGCAATGATTCGATTTCAAACCTAGTCATTGCTTTATCTATTGCATCTTGATTTACACCTATATAACGTAACATGACCTTCTCTGAAGAGTGATTGAATATCTCCATGATTAATGTGCTATGTTTTTCGTTTGCATGTACATATGGTACCCGTACGTCTTTCTTAGCGTATGCGTTCTATTTCATCTAAACTAAACTCTGCTGCGGCTATACTTAATATCTTATATGCCATACTACGACCGATAGGACGATTCTTTCATTGTCTACTTTGTAATAGGTATTCATGATCTTCTCTTTCTTCTATAAACCATTTCAGTTCTCTTTTTAATGCTGCAGTATTTTGAATACGTTTTTGTTTTCCTGTTTTCTTTTCCCTCATAGAGATATGACTCGTTTTTACATCTTCTACCTTCAATTTTAAAATGTCAGAGATTCTCAAGCCTGTATTGATTCCCATAATGAATAAAATTTAATTTCATGCACACTTCTCCTTAAAATACTCTTTTAGCTGCTGTATTTCTTCTGGATCACGTATCTGCTGAACAAAATTCATTATTCATTACCTCCAGTTTCTTCAGTCTCATATACTTCTAATCTAAGAGCAAAAGCTAATTTATAAAAAGCACTAGATCTATTTCGTCTATACGTACGCTCACTCATACCAACATTTGCTAAAGCAATATCTTCTGCTGGCTTCCCTACCATATTTGTTGGACCATGATATCTTACCTCGCTAGATGCTGTAACCTTCATCTCATTTCTAATCATCCCAAATTGTCTATAAATACGAACATTTTCAAGAATCTCTTCTAAACGAGCCTGCGTTGCTTTGCGATCAATTTTAGGTGAAAAAGTTAATTGCGCCATATATAAAAACAACCCTTATATATTTTGTTAATAAAAACAAAAAAGCGGACACCGAACTACAGAGCAATATTACTAATGCTCTTATAGTTCGATGTCCGCTGATTCTTCCAGTAGGACTATATTTATAGATATTGTTATATCATTTTCTCATATTTTAGTGATTTTCTTATTAGAAAAAGATTATTTTGTAACAAATTTATAAAACCCATCTTCATTGAGCACTTTATATCTAAAAGGAGTAATTATGAAAATTTTGGAATACATATTACTTAGAATGGTTGGATTGCATTATTCAGAACATGGTGGGCTATATTCTTTCATTGAGTGTTTTTAAATCTCAACATCCATTATAATTTTTAAAGAAAACTTTTTAGATCAAGTAGCATATTATACTAGATAAGGATATATTCCACAAAATTTTGAAAGGAGGACTCTTTATGAATACAACTTTAATTTCCCATTTCTACAATGAAGAGTATCTACTCCCATGGTGGTTAATGCACCACACAAAATTATTTGATCATGGTATTCTTATTAATCGTGGGTCTACTGATCGCTCGGTTGAAATATGTAAATTATTTGCACCTCATTGGGAAATCCGTGATTCAAAAGTATTAGAGTTTGATGCCGTATTAGTTGATCAAGAAGTAATGAACATAGAAAAAGAAATTACGGGCTGGAAAATGGTGTTGAATACCACTGAATTTCTTTGCTGTTCTAATAAAGAAGAGTTTTTTTCATCACTTACTAAATTAAAAAGAAAAATGTATTCCATTAGAACTATTTTAATGGTAGATGACCCTATGCATGCCTACACTAAACCGAGATATGGAATTCCACTCGTCAAACAACGTTTTCATGGAATAGTAATTCAGCCTGTGCCTCTTACCATTTATAGCGGCGGTAGATTAATTCACAATTATTCCCATGGTAACTATTCAGTAGGAAGACATAACTCGTTCTATTCGTTTACTATTTACAAGTATCCTGCTTTCATTTTAAAGTTCTTTTACAGTCCATGGAACAGCGCTATGAAGGACCGAAAACTACAGATTGGTCCTACTCTTTCTAAACATAGCACCCAGAATGGTTTGGGTACTCACCATCTTGTAACACTAGCTAAATTAGAAGAAAATTACATACACTACGCAAACTTAACTAGCGATCTTCGATTAATGCCAGAATATCAATTGTTATTTCCAGATTTATGTTTTCCAAATTAATTATTGTATCTATAAATCAACACAATCCATAATTATTCAAATAACGCTTTTATGAAAAGTTATTTCTCTTAAATTATTCAGACATTTTCATGGCTTATTTTCATATATTCAGTATTCCCTCCATACACTAAGAAAAGTATACAAAGTGAATGGAGGTTAAATGTGCTTATCACAAATATTTATGATTTTATAGCCAAGTATGGGCGTCCCCCTCACTTTCACAAAGATTTCCCTTTAATCTTATTTTGGAGCCAAAAAAGCGGCTGCACTTCACTCGCATATTGGTTCTTTTATCACATTAATTTGTTTAAAGAAGTTGTAAAATATAGCCCATTTGTTCATAACTATGAATTTGAAATTTATAAAAATTCCATACCATATTTCACTGATTTAGCCAACGCATTACAAGCAAAAGAAAAAGACACGTATAAATTGGTAAGAAACCCTTTCAAAAGAGCTGTAAGTTCCTTTATTTCTCTTATACCAGCGCCATATTACGAATCCACTGAGTGGAAGCCAATCCGTCGTTATCTTTATGGCGATGAATCTTGCAATAAAAAGATTTCCTTTAAACTGTATTTATATTATTTAAAAGCGCATGCACCAAATTTTGAAGGTGTAAACCCACACTTCACACCTCAATATATACAAGGAGAAGAAGAGTTCGTTACAAATTACATTTACCTTGAAAAATTTTCTACCCATCTGTCTGTCTTAGAAGACAAACATTGTTTAAAAAAATCTCCATTAAACGGATTAATAAACTCGTGGCATCACCAAAGTAATCTAGCAAATTACAAAGGTAACTATGCAGATGGTGATATTACAGATCCCTTATTCCCAAGGCATCCGACCTATGATAGTTTTTATGATGAAGAAACGATTCAATTAGTTGAAGATATCTTCAAAGAAGATTTCACTACTTACAAATATCCCTCAATATTACTTTAAAATATAAACATTTTCCTTATCATAAATTCATAATTATTACAGAGAAACTTAAGCCACCTACTTAAGTTTCCTCATAATACTCCTGCAAATTGAAGTTGGGCACTATTCTAATAGTGCTCTTTTTAATGAATTTCAATTTTCAAAATATCCCTATTAAGTCCCCCTCCAAAATAACTATTTTGTTCGACTTTCTATTAAGCTCTTTTTTTAATAAACCTTACAAATTCGTAATACTATTGTCACCTAAATAGATAGTTAATTGGTTAATTCTGGTTTAATATAACAGACTGTTAGATTGATTAAATAAAACATTATTGATAGGTATGACACTTGATGGCAAGAAAATCATTACGCTACGGAATTGTAAGTGTATTTTTCTAACTATTCCGATTATCTTTATACATTTTGTATCGGCTCAATCCATTCCAAAAGAATACAGTGAAGAATGGCCAGCAGTAAAAAAACTGCTGCACTAGTTACAATTGGTTACTTTAAAAAAGAGAAGATTCTTGATATTGTAATTGAAAAAGTTGAACCTCCGAAAGAATATAGAACACATGAGATTTACCTATTCGGACACGTTGCTGACGATAAAAAACAAAAGATTTCTGCTATTGTAAATTTTAGTGAGAACTATTCAATTAGAGATACATCTGAAGATTTATTTTAAGTCAAAGAGTATTTAACTTATGTTAGATGCTCTTTTAGCTAAAATCACGCTTTTGTTAAGATCCACGCATCCATTTCTTAGGTGAAAAACTTTTATAGAAACCCTTTTTTTGGACAAATTTAACGGATTAATTAACAGAAATTTCGTGTTATTATTAACTTGTTAAATAACCCAATACATTCAACAATGCTCTTGACCGCATACTTAGTATGCAACCATCCATCCAAATACCTTAGCTAATACGTCCCCAAAATCGTTGTTATTGCTAAGGTATTTTTTTAGATGCCCTGTGTGCAGGGCTTTTTTATTTCAGTGATAATGCTCTTTTTCGCATATAATTATCGATGCTTGTAGTCCCATTTCTTAACAAATTTCAAATTTGATTATATTAACTGTATTTTTCGCTCTTCCATACGAATTATTTTTCCATTTTGATATACAAATGATTGTTCACCAAATCCACCTTGAGGTGGTTCTATTAGTTGGACCTGACCATTTTTAACAACATATATTCCGTTTATTTTCAAAACTGACACATAATAAGTGATTTATATCACCACATTGATTTTAATATATTGCTATTCTTGGTTTAGTTATCACATTAAACTTTATGGAGGCATTCATATGGAACATACATTTACTGAAACTTCTATTGTCGGTGAGATTGTTACGCAATTTCCGAAAGCTAGTGATCTTTTTAAATCATATAGAATAGATTTTTGTTGTGGTGGTAATAAACCACTTATTGATGCAATTCATGAAAGAAATTTATCAGCAACAGAAGTACTTACAGAGTTAAATACGCTTTATGATAAAACAAAACTATTAAATGAATCTGAAATTGATTGGAAAAATGCTTCTTATCGTGAATTGATTGATTATGTTATAAATAAGCACCATCGCTATTTAAATGAAGAGTTGCCACAATTAAGTCCGTATGTAACGAAAGTATTACGCGTCCATGGAACAAGTCAGCCTCATTTAGCTCAAATTCATAAGCTATTTCATGAACTTAAGATGGAATTAGAACAGCATTTAATTAAAGAAGAAACAGAAGATTTCCCATTAATTTTAGAATTCGAACAACATCCAACTGATGAAACCTATGCAAAATTACGTAAAGTGGTGGATGAGTTGGAGAATGAACATAACCACGCTGGCAATATTATTAAAGAACTTCGTAAAGTGACAAATGACTTTACTCCTCCAGAAGGAGCTTGTGGCACTTATCGACTTGTTTACCAACGTCTTGAAGCTCTAGAATCTGATTTATTTGAGCATATACATTTAGAAAATAACATTTTATTTCCACGTGCAATTACGAAAGCATAGATAAAGCACAGGACATGAGTATACATGCTCATGTCCTGCTTTTTCATTGTGTAAGAAATAGTCACACTTCCTCCATCATTTCATTGGGTAGCTTACTATTATTTAATTAGGTGCGGGTTTCTTCACTCCCCCACCTACCCATATAAAAATTCCCTTTCACTTATCTCTCCACATAAATCCGAATTTTAACAATTTGTGAATCATTATTAAGATGTGATAAATATCACATCTCCCTCTTTTTTTATTTTCTATAATAGAAACATAATATACTTTGTTCAACATTTCACATAAAAGGGGAAATGAATATGAAAAAACGTTTAGTTATGATCGGAAATGGTATGGCTGGAATACGCTGTATGGAAGAAATATTAAAACATGATAGTGATTTATATGAGATTACTATTTTTGGCGACGAACCGCATCCAAACTACAACCGTATTATGCTATCTCATGTTTTACAAGGCAAAACAAATATACAAGATATCATTATGAATGAATATAGTTGGTACGAAAAAAACGAAATAACATTATATACAAATAAAAAAGTCCAAAGTATTGACCGAGAAGAAAAAATCATTGTCACAGAAAAGAATCATACTCTTACATACGACAAACTCATTATCGCAACAGGTTCTAGTGCTTTTATTTTACCTGTTGAAGGTTCTACCCTTCCTGGTGTGACAGGATTTCGAACAATTGAAGATACACAATTTATGATTGATACTGCTAAAGATAAGAAAAAAGCCGTTGTCATCGGTGGTGGATTACTTGGTTTAGAAGCAGCAAGAGGTCTTATTGACTTAGGAATGGACGTACATGTTGTTCATTTAATGCCGAGCTTAATGGAGCAACAACTAGATGCCAAAGCAGCCTCTCTCCTTCGTGAAGATTTAGAAGCACAAGGCATGAAATTTCTCATGGAAAAGAAAACGGTAAAAATTCTTGGTACAGACCATGTTGAGGGCATTCAATTTGAAGATGGTGAAGTTGTAGATTGTGATTTAATTGTAATGGCTGTCGGAATACGCCCGAATACGCAAATAGCAAAAGATGCTAGTTTAATTGTAAATCGCGGTATTGTAGTCAACGACTATATGCTAACAAATGATGAATCCATTTATGCTGTTGGCGAATGTGCAGAGCATGACGGTATCGCCTATGGCCTTGTTGCTCCTCTTTATGAACAAGGTGCAATATTAGCAAAACATATAACGAATTTACAAACTGATGGATATACGGGCAGTATCGTCGGTACGCAATTAAAAGTTGCAGGTTGTGATTTATTCTCTGCTGGCCAAATCTATGAAGATGATCAAACGAAAGCAATATCCATCTTTGATGAATGTAAACGTTCCTATAAAAAAGTATTAATTCGCGACAATAAAGTCGTCGGTATCGTTTTATATGGTGACACAGCTGATGGTACACGCCTCTTTAGTATGTTAAGGAAAGAAGAAGATATACAACAATATACACCAGCTTCCCTTCTTCACAAGGCTGGTGTAGAAAGTGAACTTAACGTTGCTACAATGAGTGCGGATGACACGATTTGTGGATGTAATGGTGTTACGAAAGGTACAATCGTACATGCCATTTTAGAACATGAATTAACTACTTTTGAAGAAGTAAAAGGCTGCACGAAAGCCGCCGGATCTTGTGGTAAATGTCGTCCGCTTGTAGAACAAGTTTTATCTCATACACTTGGAGATGCTTTTAATGCCTCAGCGCAATCTGCCGGTATGTGTGGATGTACACCTTTATCACGTGATGAAGTCGTAGAAGCGATTCATGAGAAAGGTTTAAAATCGCCAAAAGAAGTACGAAATGTACTCGGTTTTGCACATGAAGACGGATGTTCGAAATGTCGTCCTGCTTTAAATTACTATTTACGTATGGCGATTCCAGAAGAATATGAAGATGATAAATCATCCCGTTACGTTAATGAAAGAATGAATGGTAACATTCAGCATGATGGTACATTCTCTGTTATTCCACGTATGTACGGAGGCGTTACAACTGCAGATGATTTAATGAAAATTGCTGAAGTTGCGAAAAAGTATGATGTTCCTCTTGTGAAAATTACAGGCGCAAGTCGCATCGGTTTATATGGTGTTAAGAAACAAGATTTACCTAACGTATGGGCTGACTTACATATGACTTCTGGATATGCGTATTCAAAATCACTTCGTAATGTAAAATCGTGTGTTGGTTCTCGTTTCTGTCGTTTCGGTACGAAAGATTCATTAGGACTTGGTATGTTACTTGAGCAATCATTAGAAATGGTAGATACACCTCATAAAATGAAGATGGGTGTAACGGGGTGTCCGCGTAACTGTGCGGAAGTATTAACGAAAGATTTTGGCGTTGTTTGTGTCGAAAATGGATACCAACTTTATATTGGCGGAAATGGTGGTACGGAAGTACGCGAAGCTGATTTTGTAATGATTGTCCCTACTGAAGATGATGTCCTTCGCATCGCTACAGCTTACATGCAATATTATCGTGAAACTGGTATTTACGGAGAACGCACTGCCTACTGGACAGAACGATTAGGCTTCGATCATATAAAAGAAATACTGCAAGATACAAATATGGTCACTAAGTTAAATGAGCGTTTCCAAACAGCTCGTAGCACATATACGGAAGCGTGGGGACAAGCACTAGAAACGAAGTCATTAAAAGCGATGTATGAAGTAGAAACTGTAAAATAAGGAGCGTGCACTATATGTTACAAACGAAAGAAAAAATAAAAGTTATGCGTGCGGAAGACCTTCCTATTCAAATCGGTAAAGAGGTACAAATGAAAGATATGTCTATCGCTCTATTTCGCCTTGCAAGTGGTGATATACGAGCTGTAGAAAATCGTTGTCCCCATAAAAACGGACCGTTAGCAGAAGGAATTGTATCTGGAGAATTCGTCTTTTGTCCACTACATGATTGGAAAATTTCATTAATAACGGGTGAAGTTCAAAAACCTGATGACGGCTGTATTCAAACATACGAAGTAGAAGTTATTGATGGTGACATTTATATAAAGTGAAACTTTAATCAGCAGGGATTGGTTCATCCCCCGCTGATTATTAGCCCTCACCAATCGGGCTTTTACGGGCAGTTGATCCCCACCTAACTACTTTGCTTTCGCTGAATTTTGAGGTGAGGGTCTTACTGCCCGTTAATGCGGAATAAACATGTAATTTACAAAAGGAAGCCTCCTCTGGCTTCCTTTTAAATAAAAATAGATGAGGTGCGATTATGAACGGATATGTATATTTAGTTGGTGCAGGACCAGGTGATGAAGGGCTTATTACAAAGAAAGCGATAGACTGCTTAAAACGTGCAGATATCGTCTTATATGACCGCTTATTAAATCCTAGCTTTCTTCATTATACGAAAGAAACATGCGAACTTATTTATTGCGGAAAAATGCCGAAAAATCATACTATGCGACAAGAAATGATTAACGCCCACCTCCTTCAATTTGCGAAAGAAGGAAAAACCGTTGTTCGCTTAAAAGGTGGAGATCCCTCTATTTTTGGTCGTGTTGGTGAAGAAGCAGAAACTTTAGCATCTGCGAACATTCCGTATGAAATTGTACCAGGTATTACATCTAGCATCGCCGCTAGTAGCTATGCAGGTATCCCCCTCACCCACCGTAACTACAGTAATAGCGTCACTTTACTAACTGGACATGCAAAAGGTCCTTTAACCGATTATGGAAAATATAATTCATCCCACAATAGCGACACAATCGCCTACTACATGGGTATAAAAAACTTACCTACCATTTGTGAAAACTTACTACAAGCAGGAAAAAAAGAAGATACACCCGTAGCAGTCATTGAATGGGGTACAACTGGGAAACAGCGCGTTGTCACAGGGACTCTAGCAACCATTGTTCATAACGTCAAAACCGAAAATATTTCTAACCCTTCCATGACGATTGTTGGTGATGTCGTTTCCTTACGTAATCAAATCGCTTGGAAAGAACGTAAACCATTACATGGTAAAAAAGTTTTATTTGCATCTGCAACAAATAAAACAAGTGTAATGAAGCAAAGGTTACAAGAAACCGGTGCAGAAATATATCAAATTCCAACTTTCAAAAAGGAAGAGTATACATTAACACTTGAACAAATCAATGAAATTTTCAACGTTGATCGACTTGTTTTTTGTTCAGCTGAAAGTGTAGAAATCTTGATGCAATCATGTAGTAAATACCAGAAAGATATTCGTTCCTTACAGGCAGAGCTGCAGCACATGAATGTTGTCACTCAAGAAAAACTTATGCAATATGGGCTACTAAGTAAACAAACAAAGTTCTCTTCCGATACAACTGTTTATTTAGGAAGAAATATTAACCGAATTGCTTTTATTCAAGAGAAAATTGGTGCTGGTTCCTATATGATGACTCATGAGTATACAATTGATCATCGTTTCGATGAAGTCCATTCTCGTATACTTTCTGAATTCTCATGGGATAGCATTGTGTTTGAAGGGCGTGCCTCAATTGATACATTTATAGCAGAAATAAAACGCCTTGGCTTTATCGATATTGTTACTCTCCCATTCTCGTATACTGATGTTCAAACTTTACACTATGCGAATAAAGTCGGATTCCATAATGTAGATGAGCAATTACAAAACATTATTATGAAGAAAGACATGGTGAGACAATGAAAGGAATTGTATATGTTGGACACGGGAGCCGTCTCCAAGAAGGCAATGAACAATTTATTCACTTTATTCAATCTGTCATGAAAGAACGTAACGAAAGAATTCAAAAAATAGCTTTTCTAGAACTAACAACACCTACCATTTCGGATGCAGTTACAGAAACAATACTAGAGGGAGCAACTGAAATAATGATTGTACCTGTTTTATTATTTGCAGCAGCTCACTATAAACGTGATATTCCTCTTGAAATAGAACAAATACAAAAGAAATACCCACATATAACATTTTCAGTTGTACCACCTTTTAGTACGCATCCACATATGGTTGAACTTGTAGCGAAAAGAATACGTGAAACTATTCCAATGCAAGGTAGTAGTATTTTACTCGTAGGAAGAGGCAGTAGTGACCCCCAGCCGATACATGAGTTACAACAAATCGGAGCAGCTGTCGAACGAAAACTCAGTATGCCAGTATCGTGCTCCTTTTTAACGAAAGGAACTCCCTCTTTTACTGCTGAGCTCAAGACTATAACATCGGCCGCATCCCATGTATATGTCATGCCGTACCTTCTCTTTACCGGATTATTGCTTCAAAAAATCAAATTGCATACAAAAAAATACGATCACGTTACGACTTGTAACTGCCTGAAGTTTGATACATATATGAAGTTGGCATTATTAGAGCGAATGGAGGAATGTGTGTATGTATAGCATGTGCCCTCTTATGTTTAATCTACATAATAAAGTGGTCGTTATCATTGGTGGAGGTAAAATCGCATATCGAAAAGCGTCTGGATTAAAAGATACAGGCGCTTTCGTCACCGTTATTAGCCCCGAGATTTGCGAGGAAATGAAAGAACTTCCCTATATTACTTGGAAGCAAAAAACTTTTAGTAATGATGACATTAAAGATGCTCATCTTATTTATGCAGCTACAAATCATCATGCTATAAATATGATGGTCAAACAGGTCGCCCATGATTTTCAGTGGGTTAACGTTGTAAGTGATGGTACAGAATCATCGTTTCACACACCTGGTGTCATTCGAAATGATGAATATGTTGTCACTATTTCAACTTCAGGTAAGGACCCATCGTTTACGAAGCGTTTGAAACTAGAGTTAACCTCTGTCCTTCCTAATCTTATAAAAAAACTTTCTCGTACACACAAATTATAATCTATTTCTTAGCTAAAATAGTAATTACCTTTGGACAAACGTTTTTTAGAAGCGTTTGTTCTTTTTGTTTTGGTTTCTTTTTTGAAACTGCACAAGCAATCTGCGAAGAAAATGAATGGTGTCGGCAACTTGTAAACAAGTAAATGTTATGATAACTGCAACATTACGAGCAACTCTTTCAATTTATTTTTTACATTGGATATTCATTCAACCAAATTAGCGCTTGTTCATAATCATCAAAAAATTTCACAGATTCTTTCGTATTGGATTGTTGTAAATAATTCAGTATCTCCCCTTCTTCAAGAAGAAATGCAATTGCCTTACTATGATTCAAAATGGTTTCATTGAAGAACTTATCCTTCCATACTTTTTGAACAGAAAAATGATTTGGCGTGTATCCTTTTCTATCTACCAATAATTTGTATTTCCGCCCCTCAGAAATAAATTGCTGACAAACCTGCTCAAAATCATTAAACCATTCATACACATCCTCTGTTTTAATCTGACCAATTAGATGGGTAACAATCAAATCTCCTGAAACTGTTGTGCTGATATTCTGTTTACTCAACTTGGAATCATCTCCCTTTGTTACAATTATGCGGGAAATTCTTATAAAATCAATAAAGATAAAATTCTTAAGTAATAAAACAACATTATTTACGAAAAGGCCCTTGTTATACATAAGACAATTCATTCTTGTTTGTTTAAGTAGAAAAAAGGATGCCTCTACTAGGCACCCTTTTTCTCTATTAATTATTCTTTAACATTACTAACAGCTTCTCTTGGCTATACATCCACACTGTAATGATTAAACAAGCAAGCGCTACTTCTGATAACGCCATAAATCCGATTGCATAATGACCTGTCAGTTGGAATAGTAATGTTAAAATTAATGGCGGGAAGAACCCTCCTAGTCCGCCTAAAGCTGACACAACACCATTTACAATCCCTGCTTGCTCAGAGAAGTACATTGGCACAAGCTTGAAGATTGTACCATTGCCAATACCTGCACAAAATGCGACTAGTAAGCAACCAAATGTGTATACATTCATGCTTGGCATAAATGATAAAATAATACCTGAAAGTGTTAAACCGATAAATACGAAGATTAATATTTTAAATGGGTTAAACTTATCACCGAGCCAACCACCAATCGGGCGCATAATTGTTGCTAATACGATGAAGCCAGCTGTCCGCATACCTGCATCTACTTTCTCTAATCCGAAGTGAGATACTAAAAAGTTTGGTAAGTATACTGTAAATGCAACAAATGATCCGAATGTTAAAAAGTAAAAGATACATAAAAACCAAAGTTTTTCATTTTTATATACACCTTTTATTTGTTCCATTAATGGTGTATTTACCTTTTTTTCTTTACGATCGCCTAATAAAAAGTTCATAAGTGCAAATGCTGCAAGTAAAACTAAATAACATTGTACTGTCGTTCTCCAGCCAACTGAAGTTGCAATAACAGGTGCTAAAAATGAAGTAATTGCTGTTCCAGCGTTACCCACTCCGTAAATACCATTTACAAAACCGTGGCTTTCTTTTGGAAAGTACTTTGGTAAAGAAGTTACTCCTACAGAGAATACAGCACCACCAATCCCTACAAATAAGCCACCAATAATTAAATCCATCATAGAATTGGCAACACTAATGTAAAAGACAGGGAATAATAAAAGAATAAAACTAATAAAGAATAATTTTCTTGCTCCGTAACGATTCGTCCAATAACCAATTGGAATGCGAAGAATAGAACCTAAAATAACCGGTACTGCTGTTACCATAGAAATTTGTCCCGCAGTTAATGGAATATCTGCTTTAATATAAGGCATTAATGATGATAAAATGACCCATACCATAAAACCGATAACTAGGTTAGAAGTTTGTAAACTTAATTGAAAATTAGGACTTTTCATCCTGTTCCCTCCTATGTATGCATAGTTATATTCATTCTCTCCAGCCTAATCACGTCCTAACATGATTAGGTTGAAAAGAATCAACCACCACTTACTGGCGGAATCATTGCTACGACATCGCCAGTTTGAATGATGTCATCCTCATTTGCGTATTCTTCATTTACGGCGACCATTATCTCGTTTGAAATTGCTACATTGTATTTCTTAATCAGAACTTCCTTTAATTCAGAAACTGAAATATTTTCACAATCTATTTGCAAGACCGACTTACTTGCTTCTTCTTGCAAATGTGCAAATAATAGTACTTCAATCATGTTCTCATCTCCTTTTCAGGCTCGCCATTACCATATGCTATTTTCTCTAACTGATCCCCTATCCATGAATCACCATCTTCCCAAAACTCTTTCTTCCAAATCGGAACAATTTGTTTTATACGCTCCATAATATATTCATTCGCCTCATAGGCCGCTTTCCGATGTGGTGTAGAAACAGCAACAACAACAGCAAGATCAGAAATTTGTAATGTACCAATGCGATGTGTAATTGCCACATATGTCCCAGGCCACTTCGCTTCTACTTCAGCACCAATTTTCTCAAGCTGTTTTTCCGCCATTGTCTTATAAGCTACATACTCTAAATAAAGCGTGCGACGTCCTTTCGTAAATTCTCTGACAGTACCAATAAAAGTAGTAACCGCACCGCACTCACGGCGAATTACTTTACTTGTAACATCTTCAATTGAAATAGGAGTATCAATTACTTCATAATACGTATGTGTCATCTTGCACCTCTTATCTTTGTATAAATTAGCAATCTATTTTTCTGTTACTTGTATGATCGAAGCGGCTCTTCCCACGGCCACTCACTTCCGGCGTTTGATTCTAATAACAGTACCGAAACGGTTATTCCTGCTTCAAATCCTCTCGTTCCTCCCGGCAGAACGATACATGCATTCGCTTCTGCAAGTGAAGAAATTGCGCTAGATTTATCTAAACCGACTGGTGTAACTTGTAATTGGCCATCTACAAGTTCTACATTCCCTCTTACAAAACGAGTAAACGGATTTGCTTTCGGAAAGTCTTTCTGTAAAATTGCTTCTGCTCGATATAAGTGCGAATCTTTCCTGTGCAAGTATGTTCCAATGACTGGTCGAACATATAATTCACATCCGACATAACAAGCAGAAGGATTACCAGATAGACCAAATAATAATTTTCCTTCTAGCTCAGCGACAGTTGTCACACTTCCTGGTCGCATCGCTATTTTATTGAAAAGTACATTTGCTTGTAATCTCTCATAAATAGCAGGTAAATAGTCATAGTCTCCTACTGAAACGCCACCAGTTGTAATGAATATATCAACTTCTTTTATCGCTTTTTTTACAGTGTTATAACACGTCTCAAAATCGTCAGCGAATTGTCCATAATACTGTACAACTCCGCCCGCTCGTTCAATTTGAGCAGCGATCATATAGGAGTTACTATTTCGAATCTTCCCTTCTTTCAGTTGTTCATGTACTTCAAGTAGTTCACTCCCTGTCGTTACAATTCCAATAACCGGTTGTCTTACAACATGCACGGAACTATAACCAAACGTAGCAAGCAATGCCGCTACTCCAGGGTTAATAGAAGTTCCTTTTTTCACAAGTATGGCATTTTTTTTTACATCTTCTCCTTGAAAAGAAATGTTATCACCAGAAGTGAAAGAGCGTTTTAATTTCATATAAGTCTTTTCGTTTTCTTCAAACCCTTCCGTTAGTTCTAACATAACAACAGCATTACATCCCGCTGGAATTGCGGCTCCTGTCATAATACGTACAGCTTGAAATGCTTTTACTTCCTCTTTAAAAACAAAACCTGCTCCAATTTCACCTATCACTTCAAACTGAATTGGGTTACTGCTACTTGCTTCTTTTGTATCTTCTGCTCGAATCGCAAATCCGTCGTACGGAGAGCGATCAAAATGCGGAACATCATGATCTGCAACAACATCTTCTCCGAGGATTCTTCCGTAACTTTCTGCAAGAGAAACCTTTTCCATTTCACCTTGATAGGCATATTCCATTACACGTGCAACTGCTTCTGCCACTGAGATTGGTGTACGTTTTTCTAACATTCTTTTTCACCTCGTTTTGATAAGAAGAAACTCTCTTTCTGTTCATCCTATATATTTTGCGTATAACCGTTTTGCCATTTTCATATCATTAGTCCCATGAATAAACGCTCTGCCGTCTGTAAATAACACAAAACGATATTCATCTACTAGAAAGGATAGTAAATATGGAGTTTTTTTGACATTCACACTTTTTTGTAAGCGCTTTTGAATTTCTTCTAAATTAAGAATAATTTTTTTTCCTGGACGGATTTGAACTGTATTCCGCCCGCATAGCACTTCCGTTTTTATCTGTGCTTCAAATGTTAAACTTGGATACGTGCGTACATTCCCACAAGATGGACATGTACTTTTTTTCTGCCTATTTACTTTTAATGATAGATATTGATTATTCCAAATATCAAATGATAACATTGTTCCTCTTAACACCTCAAAATCATCCACCAATATTTTCATCGCTTCTGTTACTTGGTGAGCAACAACCATTTGTATCGCTGGCTGAATGATTCCGGCTGTATCGCATGTTGCACCGCCCATAGGATGATCCATTAAGCAACGAAAACATGGTGTTTCTCCAGGAAGA
This sequence comes from Bacillus cereus group sp. N11, assembly GCF_016483605.1. Taxonomy (NCBI): domain Bacteria; kingdom Bacillati; phylum Bacillota; class Bacilli; order Caryophanales; family Bacillaceae; genus Bacillus; species Bacillus cereus group sp. N11. The sequence goes on along the minus strand of NZ_JAEHBN010000004.1, from coordinate 153,477 downwards.
ATCGTATACGTTACACCGTAACTTCCAATGCATCCACCGTATATCCAAGGTATATTTTCTTTTTGTGAAATATCATTTATAAGTAGGCGCGTATCGAAATTATCAGTCGCATCTACTATGAGATCTGCTTCTTTTGTTAACTCTTCCATTTCTTGCATTGTAACGTCCGTTACAACAGGTACAATTTCTACTTCAGAATTAATTTTTCTTAAATGCTCTGCCGCTGCAATTGCTTTCGGTTTACACTGCTGTACATCTTCTTCTGTATATAACTGTTGTCTTTGTAAATTACTCCATTCAACGTAGTCACGGTCAGCAATTGTCAATTTCCCAATCCCCATCCTAACGAGCGCTTCTGCATTCGCAGCTCCTAGTGCACCTGCACCGATTAGGAGCACATGCTTTTCTTTTACTTTTCTTTGTCCCATTTCACCAATTCCAGAAAACAATACTTGCCTTGAATAACGCTCTTGCATAGGGAACCCTCCTTTCGTTATCCACCAATGTAAGACATTTCTACTTTTGGACGTTTATTTGCACTTTCAGCTGTTCTTTCATCTGAATACTGATCTTTTCTAAACTCCCATGTATGTTGTAGAATTTTTAATAGTGATGCATCAGAAATATTTTCTCGAAGAAGCGTTCGCAAATCCGTTCCTTTCGTTCCAAATAGGCATGTAAAAAACTTTCCGTCTGCCGAAATACGAGCTCTCGTACAAGAAGAACAAAATGACTCAGAAACAGAAGTAATAAAGCCAACTTCTGCATTGCTCCCTACATATCGATACACTTTAGCTACTTCTCCAAAGTAACGAGGCTGGGCGGGCTCAATCGGATATACACGATTAATTTTCTCTATTAATTGTTCCTTCGTAATGACTTGTTCAAAGTTCCAGCCGTTCGTACTGCCCACATCCATAAACTCGATAAAACGTAGCTGAATTTCTTGTTCTTTAAAATACTGAGCCATAGGAAGAATCTGACTATCATTCATCCCTTTTTTTACGACCATATTTACTTTTACTTCTAATCCAGCTGCCTTTGCTGCTTCAATTCCTTTCAATACAGGTTTTGTACTTACATTTCGTCCATTAATTTTTTTGAAGACGTGATCCTCTAACGCATCTAAACTAATATTTACACGTTTTAATCCCGCTTCTTTTAACGCCTTAGCTTGTTTTGCTAAATGAATACCGTTTGTTGTGATTCCAATATCCGTTAAGCCTTCTAGCTTTGCAAGCCTTGCAATTAACTTTGGTAAATCTTTACGCAATAAAGGTTCACCGCCAGTAAGTCTAATTTTATTGACTCCCATACTTATAAATAATCTAGCTAATCTTTCTATTTCATCGAATGTTAATAAAAATTCTTCCTGTAAAAAAGCATAATCAGATCCGAACACTTCGGCTGGCATACAGTATGTACACCTAAAATTACAACGATCAATAACTGAAATACGTAAATCTTGAAGTGGCCGCTCTAACGAATCCCTCATCTTCTCGTGCATCTATATCCCTTCTTTTCTACTGCAATCCTTAGTAGGTTTCATATTTTTTATTTGCCTTTATTATAAAAAAGAAGCTACATATTCAATGTGACTTTTCTCACATTACTTTCCCCATTCAAAAATTCTTCACAAATCCGTTCGAATTTTGTTCACATCTTCAGTTCCTACTCCTTACGGTCAGTGAAATTTTACATCAATTTTGAAATAGCTCTTGCATTTTCAGCATACTTACACTCAAAATAGGAATTGTATTGCTTATATGAAGAAAGGTGATTGCTGTGGCAAACAGTATGAAATTATCTCAAGATTTAAAGGAATTACTTGCATCTGTTGAATATAAAATGCAAATAAAAAAAGGTAGTTTTATTTTCCAAGAAGGTATGGAGGCGACAGAACTCTATATCATCCACTCCGGAAAAGTACAGATTAGTAAACTAAGTGCTGATGGACAAGAATTGACACTCCGTATTTGTTCGGAATATGACATTATTGGAGAATTAACATTGTTCACGGACAATGCGAAGTATTTATTAAATTCAAAATGCCTTGAAGATGTTGAAGTAGGCGTTATAAAGCGTGAAGCGTTAGAAAAAGCATTACTCCAAAAACCAGCACTTGTATTTGAATTTATGAAATGGATTAGTGAACATTTAAGAAGAATGCAAACGAAGTTCCGAGATTTAGTATTACACGGCAAAAAAGGTGCCCTATATTCTACTCTTATACGAATGACAAATAGTTACGGTGTATTAAAAGAAAATGGTATTCTCATCGATTTACCATTAACGAATCAAGAACTTGCTAATTTCTGTGCAACTTCACGGGAAAGTGTAAATCGCATGTTAAATGAACTAAAAAAGCAAGGTACAATTTCTATTCATAAAGGAAAGATTACAATCCATGATTTACAATTTTTAAAACGTGAAATTGCTTGTGAAGATTGCTCTGCTTCTGTTTGTAGCATTGATTAGCATCTTATTTAGATACTTATACCTATAAAGAAAGCCGAGGTCTCCAATTAGATCTCGGCTTTCTTTATAAATTACTAAACATGTATACCAAAACTATTTTTTCAATTCATTAGGAATACGTCTTCTGTAAATTACATAACTACGGCTTACATATTTAATTGGAGCACTAAATACATGTACAAGTCTAGTGAACGGCCATACTGCGAATAGACCCATCGCTGCAATAATATGAATTTTAAACCATACAGGCACTTCCATCATATATTCAACTTTCGGTTGGAAAATAAAGAGACTTCGGAACCAAGGACCGATCGTTGTACGATAATCAAACCCTTTTGAGTCGATATTTAAAAATGTTGAGGAAAGTCCTGCCAGCATAACGATAAGTAATAAAATAAGCGCAATATAATCTCCCGTTGTACTCGTTGCAATGATACGTTTTACGGTTACACGGCGATACGTTAATATAATTAAGCCGATGATAGAAGCAACACCTGCCGGAAGTCCGAAACTAATTGCTACTACATGATACATATGTTCAGAAATACCTATTGAACGGTATACGGACTCTGGAATTAAAATCCCCATAACATGACCGCCAATTACGAACATGATCCCAAAGTGGAATAATAGACTTCCAGCCCGGAGCATTTTCTTCTCTAATAGTTCACTAGATTTTGATGTCCATCCAAATTGATCATAGTTGTATCTGAAAATATGTCCACCGATAAAGATTGCAAAAATGATATAGGGAAACAACACCCATAGAAATTGATCCATCATTTTGACAACTCTCCTTTCTAATTTGTCTGTACACCCCATGTATCGATAGCGAGGAGAATAGCTACAAGGATTGGTTCATACATACTATCAGCTTCTTTTAATTGAACGTGCAATGCTTGTATATTTTCCTTGTATTTACTCATAATTGGCTCACTATCTTGCTCATTGGCATTTGCAAAAAACTCAAGCAAAAGCGGTAAATAATCCGGTAGTTCTTTATCTGTTACTTCAAAACCAGATTTTTTATAATGCTGTTTTAACTCTAATAATTCAATACCTCTTTCTCTTTGTTCACCTGTGTTCATATAAGTTAAATACATATTTGTCTTTTTACCAAAATCAAATGTATATACGTAACGATCAATTAATTGATCGTTCGTTTTATCTAGTGCTTGTTTTATAAACGCTGCAAGTGCTGCTTTAACGTCTTCTTGTTCAATTGCTTCAATCTCTTCTTGTACTTCAGTTAAAGCTTCTCCCCACCCAAGTTCCGGATAGGAGAGAAGAAAAGAAGAACAAGAAAAAGCAGTTTGTAAACTTTGTTTCATCATTTTCCGCCCCCTTTATTTAAGAAATTGTCATGCAAGACCCTGGCCCACCTGCGAAGGATAAACCACAGCTTCCTTGTTCACTATATAAATCAGCAACTTGTTCACGGTGAGTGCCCGGAATGACGAAACGATCTTTATATTTCGCGATAGCAAGAAGACGATACATATCTTCTACATCCTGTTTCGTTAAACCAATTTCTTTTAATACTGCTTCATTTGGTTCTTTATTAATTTGCAATGCTCTCATATGCGTCCGCATGACAGCCATTTTTTTCAACGTAAGTCGAATGTGGGATTCATCTCCTGCAGTGAGTAGATTCGCTAAATATTGAATTGGGATACGCATATTATCGATAGCAGGGAAAATCTCTTCTGCTTGCCAGTTACTTCCTTTCCCTTCCACCATATTCATAATTGGGCTAAGCGGTGGGATATACCAAACCATTGGCATTGTACGGTACTCTGGATGAAGAGGCAGTGCAATTTTCCAATCGATAATCATTTTATAGATCGGTGACTCTTGTGCTGCTTTAATCCATTCTTCAGGAATGCCTTGTTTTTTCGCTTCAGCTGCTACTTCTGGATCATTTGGATCTAGAAAAACAGTAAGCTGAGATTCATATAAATCTTTTTCATCTTCAACAGAAGCTGCTTCTTTCACTTTGTCAGCGTCATATAGCATTACCCCAATATACCTGATACGTCCTACACATGTTTCCGAACAAATCGTTGGCATACCAGCTTCAATACGCGGGAAACACATTGTACATTTTTCTGCTTTATTCGTTTGCCAGTTAAAATACACTTTTTTATATGGACAAGAAGATACGCAGAACCTCCAAGCACGACATGCATTTTGATCCACAAGAACAATCCCATCTTCTTCACGTTTATACATCGCACCAGATGGACAAGAAGATACGCAAGATGGATTCATACAATGTTCGCATATGCGTGGTAAATACATCATAAAGACATTTTCAAAATCTGTTTTAATTTCTTCTTCCATTTTCTTTACGTTCGGATCTTGCAATCCTGTTATATGTCCACCAGCTAAATCATCTTCCCAGTTTGGACCCCATTCAATTTTGTCGATAAATTCGCCTGTAATTGCTGATTTCGGACGAGCAACTGGTTGATGCTTACGCTGCGGGCTATTTGTTAATGTTTCATAATCATAGTTCCAAGGTTCAAAGTAATCGTCGATGGTTGGTTGATCTGGATTGTGGAAAATATTCATAAGGCGTTTCATTTTCGAACCTGATTTCAGCTGAATTTCACCATTTCTCAATTCCCAGCCGCCTTTATATTTCTCTTGATCTTCCCATTGTTTCGGATAACCAATTCCAGGTTTCGTTTCTACGTTATTGAAGTACATATATTCAGCACCTGGACGATTTGTCCAGGTGTTTTTGCATGTTACGCTACAAGTATGGCAGCCGATGCATTTATCTAGGTTCATTACCATTCCGACTTGTGCTTTAATCTTCAAGCCAATCTACCTCCTTCAGTTTACGGATTACAACATTTAAGTCACGCTGATTCCCAGTCGGACCATAGTAGTTAAATCCATAGCTTAATTGGCCATATCCACCAATCATATGTGTTGGTTTAACATGAATACGGGTTGGACTATTATGTGTTCCCCCGCGGGTGCTTGTTAATTTCGTACCAGGCACGTTAATGTGGCGATCTTGTGCATGGTGCATAAATGCCATCCCTCTCGGTATACGGTGCGTTACGACAGCACGTGCTACAACAACACCGTTACGGTTAAAGCACTCGATCCAATCATTATCTGCGACGCCAGCTTCATTCGCATCATCTTTATTCATCCAAACAGTTGGACCACCTCTAAATAGCGTTAACATCGGTAATGAATCGAAGTACATACTATGAATCGACCACTTATTATGCGGTGTTAAATAGTTTAGTGTAATTTCTTTTCCTTCTACTTCGGGACGTGATTTTCGGAACGGTTTATGTTGCAGAATTGGTTTAAATGTTGCCATCGTTTCACCGAATTCTTTCATCATGTCATGATCTAAGTAGAAAGATTGTCGACCCGTTATCGTTCTCCAAGGAATAAGACGTTCCACATTTGTTGTAAATGGTGAATAACGACGTCCACCTTTTTCAGAACCTGTAAAGGCTGGAGAAGTAATTACTGTTTTCGGCTGTGCTGTAATTTGTTCGAATGTGAAGCATTCTTCTTCACGTTCTTCTGCTAAATCACGCAGTTTTAAATCCGTTTGTTTTTCAAGTGCTTCCCATGCTTTTACAGCCATATGACCGTTTGTTGTCGAAGAAAGCGTTAATACCGCCTCAGCAGCATTGATTGCTTCTTTTATGTCTGGGCAACCTTTCGCAATAGAATCTGTTCGAACAACTCCTAATTTGCTCTTTAATTGCTCATACTCTTTTTCTGCTGACCAAGAAATACCTTTCGTACCAATTGGTTGTTTTCCAGCATTTGGTCCTAGTGCAGTCATCTTGTCATAAATCGTTTTATAATCCCTTTCGACAACATGAATTTGTGGCATCGTTTTACCCGGTATTGGTTCACACTCACCTTTACTCCAGTCTTTAATCTTGCCAAGTGGTTGCGCTAATTCTTGCGGTGTATCGTGAAGAAGTGGTGTTGCAACGACTTCTTTCATTGGTTCAAGGTCGATTTTCTTCGCTAAATCTGACACAGCTTTAGAAAGAGCAGTGAAAATATCCCAATCAGAGCGTGCTTCCCACGGTGAACCGATTGCTGGATTAAATGGATGTACAAATGGATGCATATCCGTACTGCTTAAATCATGCTTTTCATACCAAGTTGAAGCTGGTAAGACGATATCAGAATAAAGTGCTGTTCCAGCCATACGGAAATCTAAATTAATAAGTAGATCAAGCTTCCCTTCTGGTGCGTCCTCATGCCACTTAATTTCTTCTGGACGTAACGAATCACTATCGTCATTCATTAATCCATTTGTTGTACCTAGTAAATGTTTTAAGAAATATTCGTGGCCTTTACCAGAACTTGAAATTAAGTTGGCACGCCATACGAATAAGTTGCGCGGGAAGTTGTTTTTATTATCTGGATCTTCAATCGCAAATTTTAGTTCTTTTTCTTTTAGTTTTTGTGCAACGTATTTTCCGATTTCTTCTTGCGTTGTTGCACCAGCAGCAACAGCTTCTTTATATAATTCAATTCCATTTTTCTCAAATGTTGGATAAGAAGGTAACCAGCCAAGTCGTGCCGCTAATACGTTGTAATCACCGTGATGTTGATAACGAGAGTTGCCCTCAATTGGTGATGCTAAATGTCCAACCGGTGTATCTTCATAACGCCATTGATCTGTTACGAAATAGAAGAAAGATGTACCATTTTGTAATTTCGGTGGCCCTTGCCAATCTTTTGCCATTGCGATTGTTTGCCATCCTTCTGCTGGTCGTAATTTTTCTTGACCGACATAATGCGCCCAACCGCCCCCGTTTACCCCTTGTGCTCCAACGAGAAGAACAAGGTTTAAAACTGCGCGATAAATCGTATCAGAATTAAACCAATGGTTAATACCGGCCCCTACAATAATCATCGAGCGCCCATCCGTATCAACTGCGTTTTGTGCAAACTCACGAGCAATTTGAATAATAAGCTCTCGTTTCACTCCTGTCATTTTCTCTTGCCATGCAGGCGTAAATGGTACATCATCATTGAAGTCTTTCAGCTCTTGTCCGCCGAGCCCTCGGTTCACACCGTAATTTGCCAACGTTAAGTCGTATACAGTTGTAACGAACACTTCGCCTTCTTCTGTCATAATTTTTTTCACTGGAATTGTACGTTCCAATACTTTATTTCCCTCATCTGAGAAGTACGGAATTTGTACCGTTCCCACAGCATCTTCCATTCCAAGTAAAGAAAGACGTGGATCAATCTTTTCACCTGTTTGTTCATCTTCTAAACGCAAGTTCCATTTCTTTTCATTATCCCAACGTGACCCCATTGTGCCGTGAGGTGTTGCAAAATCTTTCGTGTTCTCGTTCCAAAGAACAGGCTTCCATTCTCCTAACTTTGTTTCTCGTCCAATATCAGTAGCATTTAAGAAACGATCAGCGACGAATTGATCTCCTTTTTGTTTCAATGTGACAAAGAAAGGAAAATCAGTATATTGCTTCGCATACTTTGTGAAGTATTCCACTTGATTATCTACGTAAAATTCTTGTAAAATCACATGCCCCATTGCCATCGCAAGTGCACCGTCTGTACCTTGTTTCACACTAATCCAATCATCCGCAAATTTTGTAGACTCAGCGAAGTCAGGACTGACAGAAACAACTTTCGTTCCTTTATATCGAACTTCGGCTAAAAAGTGTGCATCTGGCGTTCTCGTCATCGGTACATTTGAACCCCATGTCATAATGTAACCAGCGTTATACCAATCGCTACTTTCTGGTACATCTGTTTGATCACCCCAAATTTGCGGAGAAGCTGGTGGTAAATCCGCGTACCAATCATAGAAGCTAAGCATCGGCCCGCCCATAAGTTGCATAAAGCGGCTACCCGCTGCATGACTTAACATCGACATAGCTGGAATTGGTGAAAAACCAACATTTCGGTCTGGGCCGTATTTAATGATTGTGTAAAGTAACGAAGCAGAAACGAGTTGTAATACTTCATCCCAATTCGCACGAATAAATCCACCTTTACCACGCGCCTGCTTATACTTACGTGCTTTTTCAGGGTTTTCCACAATACTTTTCCAAGCATCTAGTGGTGAATCATTATTTTGTAATTCTTCTTGCCACATACTCCAAAGAACACCACGTACATACGGATATTTCACACGAAGTGGACTATAAATGTACCAAGAAAAACTCGCTCCACGCGGACATCCTCGTGGTTCAAAATCCGGCATATCAGGTCCTGTCGTTGGATAGTTAAGCTCTTGCCCTTCCCAAGTTACAATTCCATCTTTCACATAAATGTTCCAACTACATGAACCAGTGCAGTTCACGCCGTGTGTAGAACGAATTACTTTATCATGCTGCCAGCGTTTTCTGTACACATTTTCCCATTCACGATCTTCATATGTTTCTTGTGTATGATTATCGTTATAACGATCTATTGGTGAAAAATATTTTAAACGTCTCATTAGTGCTGAAGGTTTCTTCTTCATCATGTTCACTCCTTTAATACGTCTCTCTTACATACCCTTACTATAAAAGAGGTTGTAAAATACAGATGTGACATTTCGCACAGTTCAAGAGATTGTCAAAAATTCAGTAGAAAATAAGTTTGTGAGAAAATCTTGTGTTCCGTTGTGAAGATTATGGTTAATCTTAATTATTAGGAGAATGGTATTTTGAGGTATCGACTATTTTGCAAAAGAAAAAGAGTTTTGATATTATTTCAAAACTGCCATAAGGAAAAGAGTATAAATTGTATGTAAAAAAATTTTCCCAATGTTATTATTTTATATCGAGTCTGATTTTACATAAAACTACAAATCATTATTTACTGTATTGCCCTTAGTTACGGAAACAATTATACTAGATGTAATCGAAATAAATAATCTGAATATTCTTAGAATTAAAGGTAGAAGTTTTACTATCTACAAATAGAATTAGAAATATGTCCACTAAATAGATTAGAAAACGATAATAACATTAGGAGGATTACGATGCCCCAGCTTGATTCATTACATCCCACTGTAGAAAAAATAATCAATAATATTGAAAAAATAATGGTCGGAAAACGAAAAGAAACGATCTTAGCTTTGACAGCTCTTTTAGCTGAAGGTCATGTGCTATTAGAAGATGTTCCTGGTGTCGGGAAAACAATGCTAGTACGTGCTCTTTCTAAATCCATTGATGCTGATTATAAGCGAATTCAATTTACACCTGATTTATTGCCGTCAGATGTAACAGGAGTTTCTATTTATAATCCGAAAGAGCTCCAATTTGAGTTCAAGCCTGGACCAATTATGGGGAATTTTGTACTTGCTGATGAAATTAATCGTACATCTCCAAAGACACAATCTGCTTTACTTGAATGTATGGAAGAAGGCAATATTACAATCGATGGCATTACAAGGCCTTTACCAAAGCCGTTCTTTGTCATGGCTACACAAAATCCGGTCGAATATGAAGGAACATATTCTCTACCAGAGGCTCAGCTCGATCGTTTCTTATTGAAACTAAAAATGGGATATCCTACACCAGAAGAAGAATTTGAAATTTTAAACCGGATGGAAAAAACAAATCCACTCTCTCAATTACAGGCCATTACTACAATAGAAGAATTACTTTATTTACAACAAAGCGTACGGGTAGTAAGTATGGGCAAAGCAATTAAGCATTACATTGTAAAGCTTGTTAATCAGACTCGTACGTACAGTTCTATACAGCTAGGTGCAAGTCCACGTGGCTCAATTGCTTTAATGAAAGCTTCACAAGCTTATGCATTTATCCATGGCAGAAATTATGTTATTCCAGACGATGTTAAATTTTTAGCTCCTTACGTTTTAGCACATAGACTCATTTTAAAAATGGAAGCAAAATTTGAAGGAATAACTGGAGAACAAGTTATCGCAAAAATCGTTGCACGAACTACCGTGCCGACTCAAAGGACGATGAACCCTTGATGAAACGAATACTGCGAGCGCTATATCACGTTACGAAGTTATTGCTACTCCCTTTTTGCCTAGTCTTAACATTTGTGTACGCTATGTTTCAAGGAGGGTTTGTAAGTTGGTTTTTGTTTTACAGCACAATTCCCATTGCTCTTTATTCACTACTACTCCCCTTTTACGCTTTACGGGACGCTGAAGTAAGACGAATAACAAACCAAAATGGATATGTAGTAGGAGAACAATTTGTAAGCACGATTACAATAAAAAGAAAATTTCCTTTTCCCTTACTTTATTTAGTTATAGAAGATGAACTGCCACCACAATTTACAAGTTGTAAACAAACAAAGATGAATAAGGTAGTACTCTTCCCAGGATTGAAACGAAATATTTCGTTTCAATATGTTATTGACACAATCTCTAGAGGCGAGCACAATTTTTCAAGCGTACGTGTCAAAACTGGCGGTTTATTCGGCTTGATGGAGAAAGAAGTAACTTTTTCAGTTCCAGATACATTTTTAGTCTATCCCCACTATGTAGATATAACGTATCGACAATTGGAAAATCATTTCGAACAAGGAGCGCTTTCAGCGAATATAAATTCAGCAAAAGACTCTACAATCTCTGTCGGTGTCAGAGAATATAAACCCGGTGATCGCTTTTCATGGATTGATTGGAAAGCAACTGCACGAACAAACAATATTATGACAAAAGAGTTTGAACAACAGCGCAGCCATAATATCATGATATTCATAGATAGAACCGAGTCTCCTCTATTCGAATCAGTCGTCACATTTACTGCCTCTATCGTAAGGGCTGTCTTGAAACAAAATTCACCAGCATCATTCGTGTCTATTGGAAAAGAACAAACTATTTTCCCTTTAGACAATGGAGATACGCAGTTACAACAAATCCTTTGTCATTTAGCAAAAGTACAAGCAGACAGTGTATTCCCGCTCTCCCAGAGTGTAGAAATGGAACTAAGAAAAATTTATGAGCCCGTCACGATTATACTCGTGACAAGTAATCTTTCTCCCGATATTCAAAAGGCGGCTGATTGTGCCGCTATAAAAAATAGAAAATGTATGGTGTTTGTCGTGAAAGAAAAAGCGAATCAACTTTCACACCGAGAACTCAGTATAATAGAAACTCTAAAAAAACGACAAATATTTGTAAACACGGTTTATGAAAACCGGTATACAAACGTGTTTTTTGAGGTGAGCAAATGATAACATTACAAACAAAATACAAGTGGGATACGAACAGATTCTTTATGCATGCATGTGTATTTCTTCTTTTACTAGAATGGCTAAGACCTCTTATAGGTATTACAAATGTAGGTAGATTAGATATTTTCGTAACATTTATAGGAATTTGCTTCGCTCTCTCTTTTTTTCAAACGAGGTGGCAGATTCCAATAAAAATTGTCACAGTCTTATTTATCATTCATTCCCTGTATTATAAAAATGCTTTTATAAATCCATCTTGGCTAACAACATTCTTTTCTGATATGTTTCGAAATTCCTCCCTGTTTTTCCAAGGGAATTTACTAGATATTTCTCCAGTTTTTCCGACAGTTTTATTTTTTCTATCATTTTGGTTTTTGAGTTCTTTCACTTCATTTTGGATAATTCATAAAAAACGTGGGTTTCTATTCCTTGTATTGACTATTATTTATATCGTAACTTTTCATAACTTACATTTATACAATGCAAACTACGCTATTATTCGGACTGTTGTCATTGGCTTTTTTATGCTTAGTCTTCTTCAAGTAGAACGAATAAAAGAGCGTGAACACATACAAAATCATGCTAGGGAAACCTCAAAATTACTTAGACCACTTACAATATTTATTGTATTATTAGCAACCATCGCATACTTTGCTCCAAAATTCGGCCCTCAATGGCCAAACCCAATGAATTTTTTAAAATTCAACACATCCGAAGCGAGTAAAAAACAAGAAGTTTCTACAATTGGGTATGGTTTAGATGACTCGAGATTAGGTGGTCCTTTTCAGGCTGATCCTACAATTGTTTTCACAGCACAAACGCAAAACAAACAATATTGGAGAGTAGAAACGAAAGATTTTTATACAGGAAAAGGCTGGGAAGTTTCTGAAAATCAAAAAAAGATTTCTTTTAAAAGTAAAAACGACGTCGTGAGCTGGTACGAACAAAATACAAAAACGGAGACAACAAAGGCAACAATAAACATGCAAAAAAGTTATCCGCACCTTACCTATCCAGCAGGGTTAATATCAGTTGAGGCTTCCTCAGATGTATCATACAGCGTTGACCCATTTTCCGAAAAAATCTATACGATGCACGGAGACTCCTCTACTACTTTACATTCATATAAAGTAACGTATGAAATCCCGGAATTTCCCATAGAAAACTTGAAAGCTGTAAACACGAATGAAGGTCAAGAAACAAATCCTTATTTCATGACAAAGTACACACAACTTCCCGAATCATTACCACAGCGAGTAAAAGACTTGGCTGTCAATCTTACAAATGATAAAGACAACCGGTATGATAAAGTATTAGCTATCGAAAATTACTTCACAGACAACTCTTTTGTATACGAAACAATGAATGTTTCATTCCCTGCCAAAAGCCAAGATTATGTAGATCAATTCCTTTTCGATACAAAAAGCGGCTACTGTAATAATTTTTCGACGTCTATGATTGTACTACTTCGTTCTGCCGGGATTCCTGCTCGCTGGGTAAAAGGCTATACAGAAGGAACTCTTGACAATACACTTGCCTCTGCAGAAGGTCAGGATATTTATAAAATCACGAACGATAACGCACACTCTTGGGTCGAAGTATATTTCCCAGGATACGGCTGGATTCCATTCGAACCAACAAAAGGATTTACTAATCCCTATACTTTTACAAATAATACTCCTGCTCCTATTTCACAAAATAGCGAAGCAAATAATTCTAATAACCAGCAAATACATCAACGAAATAATGAAGCAAAACTTAAAAGTTTAATAGAAAATACAGAAGAAACTTCTACTAAAAAGGTCACAAATTCTAAAACTAGTTTTTCTTGGTGGTACGTATTCCTCTCTACGATACCAATTAGTATCATCGGATACATTCTCTTCACTACTAGAATGAAATGGATTACATTTTTTATTATTCTTTTCTATAAATACCGAAAAGATGATGTTGTTTATCAAAAAGCTTACGGCGCACTTTTAAAACAATTTGCGAGAATCGGCATACCACGGGGGGAAAGTCAAACATTCCGAGAATACGCTCTCCGCATCGATACACTTTACAACTCGGCCGATATGCAACAACTTACTTTCAGTTATGAGAACGCTATGTATCAAAACGGACAGACCGCAGCCGAATGGAAGAAATCCGTACACTTATGGGAAGTGCTTATGAAAAAAGCAGCTTCTCTACCTAAATCAAATGAATTCGATACAATGATTTAATCTTGATCATGTGAGTTTAAAGAAAATACCTCAAAGAGCAACTTTGTTCTTTGAGGTATTTTTTAATAACTATAATAAAAGATAACAAACTCCTAATTATTCCCCAAGTACCTTCTCAATCTCAACCTCTAAATCAACTGGCTTCGTTTGCGGCGCAAAACGCCCTACTACTTTCCCATCTTTTCCAATTAAAAACTTCGTAAAATTCCATTTCACTGCTTTCATACCGAGTAAACCTGGCGCTTGTTCTGTCATGTATGTATACAGAGGATGAGCCTTATCACCTTTCACATCAACCTTTGCAAACATCGGGAAGTTTACACCGTAGTTTAATTCACAAAAACTAGTAATGTCCGCTTCTGTACCTGGTTCTTGTCCTCCAAATTGGTTACAAGGGAAACCGAGTATTTCTAGTCCTTGGTCTTTATATTTATCATATACTTCTTGTAATCCTTTATACTGTGGTGTAAATCCACATTTACTAGCTACATTTACAATAAGAAGTGCTTTTCCTTCGTAATCTTTTAACGATTTATCTTCACCTGTTATTGTTTTAGCTGAAAAATCATAAACTGTCATTGTTCCTACCCCTCTCTATACTATTATTCTATGTTTATACTATACTACATTCGTGAATATACAGCTTCTATTACATACTTACACACCGAAATAATAGCGCTTTATTTATGTTCGAAAATTCGACACAAACTACTAGACTTTTAGAATGGAAAGTTTTACAATTGAATTGTGAACAAAATGTGACAGTTTATATTCTATTATAATAGAAAAGGATGGTGTTCATTATGAAAACTGCACAACCTGAAACGATTTCAAATCGCGAGTTTTATTTCGTACTATATATGATGTTATTGTATGTTACTGGTTGGGTAATCGATGTAAATGGTTTATTCTTAAGCTCCTACTTTAATTTAGCAGGAGAGATTACGCTTCCGATCGTTGGTGGCATTGTTGGACTGTTCGTTATGTCTATCAATAAAGAACAAACGAAATAACAACACTTTAAAAAGGCAGAAGACGAGCTTTCGTTTTCTGCCTTTTTCTATTTTAGCGTATAATAGAAACATACAGTAACTAAGGAGTTGTAACGATGAAAAAAGTAGAGCAGTTATCTTCACACCTATATCTTATTGATGATTTTGATTTACAACATAATGAACGAACTGGTACGTATGTTTTATTAGGTGACGATATTACTTTAATTGAAACTTGTGCAGCCCCTTCTCTTCCGTATATTTTAGACGGCTTACAACAATTACATATTGATTTAAACGATGTAAAAAACATTATCGTAACACACGTTCATTTAGATCACGCTGGGGCAGCTGGTTTAATGATGGAAAAGTGCCCAAATGCTACTTTATATGTGCATTCTCGCGGCGCTCGTCATATGATTGATCCAACAAAACTCATTTTAGGCGCAAAAGCTGTATACAAGGATGATTTCGATAAACTTTTCGATCCAATTCTTCCTATAGAAGAAGAACGCGTTCATATTGTACAACATGATGATACGTTAAAAATTGCAGAAGACCGCATCCTTACATTTTATGATACACCTGGACATGCAAAGCACCATATTAGCATTCATGATTCATTAACAAACGGCATTTTTACTGGTGATACAATTGGAATTTATTATAGAGAGCTTGCAGACCTTGATGTAGAGTTATATTTACCATCAACGTCCCCTTCGCAATTTCAGCCCGATGCGATGATTGCTTCTAAAAATCATATTCAAAGTATGAATGTAGATACTATTTATTTCGGTCATTACGGCGCTTCATCCAATGTTACAGAAGTATATAACCAACTAGAACATTGGTTACCTATTTTCGTTCATACTGGTAAAGAGGTCTTTGAAAAGTATAATGATTTCGATGAGGCTACTAAAGCATTACAAACTTTATTAATGGATAAAATCTCTTCTCACCTTACAAAATTAAACGTCCCATCCGATCATTCCGTTTATAACATTTTACATCTAGATATAGAAATTAGTGCGATGGGTATTATTGATTATTTCACGAAGCAAGAAAAAACAAATTCCACTATTTAATAACAGTAAAAGAAGAGATATACAACAGTAGTTATTGTATATCTCTTCTTTGAATATATTTTTAGTAAAGGATGGTGGAATGGAATGCAAAAAGTAATGCTATACCTCTGCTTTACATTATTTATCGTTTTATTATTATTTGTTGGAGTAAAAATTCAATTTTATTTAGATACAGACGCGCAGGTGAACTTTAACGTGTATCCAAGATTATTCTACTTTACATTCTTTCCTCTTATAGTTGGTATTTTATTACGGTTCCTTCAATCTATTAATCGCGAAACAAGTAAACAAAACTGGAGCTTTCAGCCGGATAAATTTATTGCTATTACAGTGCCTACACTATTCATTTCCTTTTCCCCTGCATTACTCTTTTCACCACTTGGCGAATACTTACCTTATTTAGCTAATATAATTCTTATAAATACAACTTTTGTTACGATTATTAGTTTAATAGCTGGTTATTCACTATTAGATTGTTTTATACAAAAAGATACTGCAAATATGAAAAAATATAATTGATGACCAATTTTTAAGTGTTGCTGATTAGGGCATTTTGTTTATAAGTGCGCTATTATTTGTAAAAATCGCCATAAATGAAAAGGGGAATTCTGTTAAAATAAAGTTGGTCGTATATTATGTCAAAATGCATTTTAACCAAGGAGATTTATTATGTATAAATTAGGGGCTTTCTCTTTTCTAACGGTTATCGCAAGTATATTTTCTTTCTTTATCCTTAGAGGACCTAATGCGAATTTAACGTTAATTATTGTGACTCTAAGTATACTTTCATTACTCGGTATTATTTTTGCAATCGCATCAAAAAATTGGTTATTCAGAATAGTTGGTACTGCATTAAATGGCGTAATATTATTAGTTGTATACTTCCTATTGCTAGCAAAAGGCATAGGTGGTTAATATATTTACGTTTCAATAAGAAAAGCTCAGAGCTTAGACTCTGAGCTTTTTTACTTATCTCACCTTTTCGTCTACATACTCCATAAACTGCTCCGCTTTCATAAATCTTTCTTTATATGCCTCAGGTACTTCTTCTAGTTTTATTGCACCGGTTGATTTTGTCTTCACTCGTACTATTTCATGTGTCATTAAAGCTTCCATATAGCGATCAAACTCTTCTTGCGTTAATACTTCTCTACTTGATTTATGACCATTTAATTTATCAAAGTATGGTTGAAGGCCCATACTTACCTTTTTCATTTCTTCTCTTTTTGCTGGTGATAATGCATCATAATCAATATTACCGTTCGAATCCCCGTACGCAAGCTTTGCATTTGTTAATTTCTTTAGTTCTTTTGTAAACTCTTCATATTCTTTCGCACCCATTTCATCTTTCGCTTCTGATAATTTTGCATTAAAACGCATATACGCTTCTAACGTCATCGCTCCGGCGTGTTTTTTTAAATTCTCAAAAGATCCGTATATACCATCCGCCATAATAGATTGATACGCAAAACCAGTCGTCGGGATTAAAAGAGCTGCTGCAAGCACTCCTGCAATAAGGTGCTTCTTCCTTTTACTCCCCCCACGATTCATTGTTATTTGCACGATTACTTTTTCTTTTAACTCCGGCGGGGCAACAATACCCTTTGCTTCTTCTTGTATAGTTTCCCTAACTCTACAGTCTAAACTCATTTCACATTCCCTACCTCTCCTAAAAATATTTCTTCTACTTGCTCTTTTTGACGTAGTTTTTTTAATGCCGCGTGAATTCTAGATTTCACAGTACCAATTGGAATATGTAATATTTGTGCTACTTCTTCTTGTGAATAATCGTGTAAGTATCTTAAAATAATAACTTGTTTCAATTTATACGGTAATTTATGAATAAGTTCGATTAGTTTTTGGTTTGATATTTTACTTACCAGATCGTTAGAAAAATCAATTTGTACTGGTTTTCTTTGCTCTTCTGCTTTTTTTATAATTCGTAGTCGCATCCACCTCTTTCTTCTATAAGAGTGAATTTGTTTAATCGCAAGTCCAATTAACCAAGGACGAAATGGCTTCTCGCTATCATACTTACGAAGCGATTCATATAGTTGTATGTATACTTCTTGAACGACATCATCTACATCTGTTTTATCTTCTATTAAAAAATGTACTGTTTTATATACTTCTTGAATCGTTACATCATACAATTCGCTATACGCTTCTTTATTGCCTGATAAAGTTAATCGAATTAAATGCACGTAATCTATTTCACCCTTCATATTCCAGCCCTCCTTTGTCTTACACTTTATATTGGCAAGTAATTCATATTTCGTTCGATTTTTTTAAAGTTTTTTATATAAATTAATATAATGATTCACTGAGTTCATAAGCTTCACTTATAACCTTGCATAACTATTATATAATTTTCCAATTTCTAATGACGCTTTAAAATGATTTATATAGTCAAATTTAGGAGGATATATGATGAAAGCTATCGTTGTAACGTCGTTCGGTGGTCCGGAAGTGATGAAATATACTGATGTGGATATGCCGACTATTTCAGACAATCAGGTGTTAATTCGTGTTGTTGCTACTAGTGTTAATTTTGCCGATATTAAATCACGTTATGGCAAAAAAGGAAATAAAACATTTCCTTTTATTCCAGGGATAGATGCCACTGGTATTGTAGAACGAGTCGGTTCTCAAGTTAAAAATATTCATCCTGGACAGCGTGTCATTGCTTTTCCTCAAAATGGATCTTACGCAGAATATATTGTTGCAAATGAAAATCTTACTTTCGTTTTACCTGATGAAGTTAATTTCCAAACTGCAGCCGCTTGCCCTATCGTATCTTTTACAAGCTATAATTTACTCACAAATGTTGCAAGGCTTCAACAAGGTGAATCTGTACTCATTCATGCAGCTGCTGGCGGAATTGGCACTACTGCTATTCAACTTGCAAAACTATTAGGGGCTGAGAAAGTTATCGGTACTGTCGGAAGTGAAGCAAAAAAAGAAATTGCTTTAGACGCTGGAGCTGATTATGTTATATGTCATCAAGATGAAGATTTTGTAGAGAAGGTCAATGAACTGACAAATGGCGAAGGGGTTGATGTAATTTTAGATTCTATTTCTGGAACGGTTTCGGAAAGAAGTTTAAAATGTCTTGCTTATTACGGACGCCTCGTTCATTTCGGCAATGCGAGCGGTGAAATTGGCAATTTCAAAACGAAAGACTTACACGCAAGTTGCCGTTCTATACTCGGATTCAGCTTCGGCACTACACGGAAAAAACGTCCTGAATTACTCCAAGAAACTGCAAATGAAGTTTTCCGTTATTTACGTGATGGAAGTTTGCAAATTAAGGCTACAAAATCTTTTCCCTTTATAGATGCAGGGAAAGCACATGAATGGGTCGAAAGTAGAAAAAGTACAGGGAAAGTAATACTAAACGTTCAGTCCCCTTCCTGAAATGAATACTTGAAACAGAGGTGGCATTCATGGGATCAAGAATTATGCATGTGATTATCGCTAACGGTATTGCTGAGAAATTATGTATTCAAGATAAAACTTCTTTCTTACTTGGAGCTGTAGCCCCTGATGCTGTTCATTCCAAAAAAGAAAAAGGCACCTCACATTTTTATGCCGGTACAACGAAGAACTATACGAGAAGAATAGATTATGATTCATTTATTCATAAATATGAAGAACATATAGATTCTCTATTTATTTTAGGCTATTACACCCACCTCATTGCCGACGATAATTGGCTACAAGGTTTTTTTCTACCTTGGCTAAAAAATAGAATAGAAAATGACGAAACTATCGCACCTATGTACTATAACGATTTTAAATTGTTAAATGCAAAGTTGCTTCATCATTACGACAAAGAACAACAGCTATTCTCTCTTCTTAATCAAGAGGCTCACATTGTGGATATCGCAGAAGTTTCTAAAGGAAATGTTTTAGCTTTTCGAACATACCTTTTTGAAGATATGTTGTATCCAGAGCAACATTTGCATGAAGAATTACAGGTGTTCACGTTTAATCAAATTGTCGGTTATATTGAAACCGCTATTGAGAAAGGCGCTTTTTATATCGAACAACTGTCGAATAAAAAGTCCACTTCAAATATTTAATCCCCCTCATTTTATACGAGGGGGATTTTTCCATAACATCATTATTTGTTCTTTTCCATAACCGCAAAATAATTCCCTTCACTATCAGCAAAGTTAAACACTTTACCAGAAGGCATAGTTACCATTTCGCCAACTGTAACTTTTTTATTTGTTAAATCTGTATATAATTGATCAAGATTTTCTGAGAAGAACATTAAGGATGGTGTACCAAGATTCAATTCTGGGCTCATTTTCGAAATAACTTCTTTATTATGTAGTATGATACTCGTTTCTGCATCTTGAGTTGGAGCGATTTCAATCCATCTCATCCCTTGCTTGTTATCTTCCTCTGCTACTACATGAAACCCTACCTTTTCCGTCCAAAAATTTACTGCCTCATCTTGATTATTTACATATAACATAATTTGTCCGACTTTATGAATCATTTGTATTCCTCCTAATGGTTTTTATATTCTATGTAGGTTTCTACAAGTGCTATTGTTATTCCTTTTGAGTTGATATGTACTTCTTTACAAAATTTATCGACTTACTCGTTCACTACTTTACCAATGAACAAAATAAGACGTAACTACAAATAGTTACGTCTTTCCCATTATTTATCTAGGCTTTTTCTTCCCAGTAAATGCTGGTTTCTTTTTCTTCGGTGCTTTCGGTTTCGTTTCTACAAATGATCCGTTGAACATTTCTTGCTTCGTAAACACAATACCTAATTTTTTCGCAAATTGAAGTAATTTACGCTCTTCTTGTTCTGTTACAAGAGACACGACCGTTCCTTCTTTGCCCATACGTCCAGTACGTCCTGAGCGGTGAATGTATTGGTCTACAGTGTCAGGTAACTCTAAATGAATTACATGTGTTAAATCATCAATATCTATTCCACGTGCTGCAATATCAGTAGCAAGTAGAATTTCTAATTTTCCGCCGCGGAAAGCACGCATCGTCGCTTCACGTTCTTGCTTACTTGCCTCTGCATGAAGAGCTGCTGCTTTCATTTTACGGAATTTCAATTTCTGAGTAATTTCATCTAAACGGAATGGGTCATTTAAGAAAGCAACTGCTTTTACATCGCCCATATGCATAATTCTTCTTACGTAATCATTTTTTTCGCGTCGCTCACAAATGATATACGTATGCTCAACTAAGCTTTTTGACTCTGCACGTGTTACACGTACTAATTGTGGTTCAACTGCTAAATCACGTGCTGCATCTTCTGCTGCTTTTGTCATTGTCGCTGAGAAGAATACTAATTGACGATCGCGCATCGTTGATTTAATTACATCCTGTGCAGCACCCATCATCTTTTGTTTCACTATTTGATCGAACTCATCAAATACAATCGTTTTCACTTCATGCATCTTTAGCTTTTTCATACGAATTAATTCTAAAATACGTCCTGGTGAACCAACAATTACTTTCGGGTGTTTCTTCAATTTTTCCACTTGGCGCTTAATATCTGCACCACCAATTAAAGATGCACCTGAAATATCAGTTCCTGCTGTAAATTTTTGAACCTCTTCATGAATTTGCATGACAAGTTCACGCGTTGGAGCTAAAATAACAACTTGTGGCTGTTTTACTTCAGGATTAATTTTATGTAAAAGTGGTAATAAGTACGCTAATGTTTTTCCTGTTCCAGTTGGAGATTCAGCTATAACGTCTTGTCCTTCTAAAATAGTTGGAATCGCTTGTTTTTGAATTTCAGTTAATTCTTTAAAACCAGCCTTCTCCCAAGCTTGTTGTAAAAATGGTTGCATATCTTTTATCATTTGTTTTTCTCCTTTATCTCTATTTTTGAAGAAAATGCTGTATTGTTCGCACCGTTTCTATCATGTGTGAAATAACAGCTATTAAATCATCAACATGGTCTTCTGTAATCGCTTTTTGAAATAGAACCTCTACCTTATTATGATATGAAATCGCTTGCTTATTATATTCGTATGAAACTTTTTGCATAATCATTCTTTCTTTTCCCCATATAGAACGCATGAAAGTTTCAATTTCTTCGCATACTCCTTCTGGCTGTTCTATCGGGAATGAATATGCTAACTTCATTTCACATCCTGGTGTAAACTGAGGCACTTCTAGTATTTCACCAGACAAGTTCTTTGCATCCACAGATAATGAAAATGTCGCTTCTACTAATGGTTCGAACGGTTCTGTTAACTGAAACGAGATATGATATATACGACTTAATGAAGCAAGGTCCATCATATCTTTTCGATCTGTTACAAGAATATCACCATGTAAGTCAAAATCATAAACAGCACCTTCTACGATTACTTTTAAATTGTCAAAAGCAGTTGGATCAAACATAATTTCCTCCAAAAAACAGGCGCCTTTCGATGGAAAGGCGCCACTTGATGTATATATAGTTTACAGATAAACGAGATGAATTACAACCTTTTAGAATAAACCTACTGCTTTTCCATCTTCATTTACATCCATTTGCAGTGCTGCTGGTTGTTTTGGAAGACCTGGCATAGTTAACATTGTTCCTGTTAATGCAACGATAAACCCTGCACCGATAGATGGTTTTAATTCACGAATTGTTACGATAAAGTCAGATGGACGACCTAACTTTGTTGCATCGTCAGAAAGAGAGTATTGTGTTTTCGCCATACAAATTGGTAGGTTACTCCAACCTTCTCCTTCGTATTGAGCTAATTGCTTACGTGCTTTCGGAGCAAAATCAATATCTTTTGCGCCATAAACTTTTTGAGCAATTGTACGAATTTTTTCTTCTAATGGTAATTCTAATTCATAAAGTGGCGCGTAGTTATTTTCACCTTTTTCGATCTCTTTTAGTACTTTTTCAGCAAGGTCAACTCCACCTTGGCCACCCTTCTCCCAAACTTCTGTTAAGGATACTGCATAGCCACGCTCATTGCACCATTCTTGTAAGTATGTAACTTCTGCATCTGTATCTGTAATGAATTTATTAATTGCAATTACGAAAGGTACACCGAAGCTTTGAATTGTTTCAACATGCTTCTGTAAGTTCTCCATACCTTTTGCTAATGCATCTACATTTTCTTCTTTTAATCGATCTTTTGCTATGCCGCCATGCATTTTAAGCGCACGAATAGTCGCAACAATAACAACTGCTTCTGGTTTAATGCCAGCTGCACGAGCTTTAATATCTAAAAACTTCTCTGCGCCTAAATCTGCGCCGAATCCAGCTTCTGTAATAACATAATCACCTAATTTTGCTGCCATTGTTGTAGCGATAACACTGTTACAACCGTGAGCGATATTCGCAAATGGTCCGCCATGAATGATAGCTGGTGTATTTTCTAACGTTTGTACTAAGTTTGGTTTTAATGCGTCTTTTAGTAGTAATGTTAACGCACCTTCTACACCTAAATCTTTAACCGTTACAGGTTGGTTTGCAAAGTTATAAGCAACTACGATGCGAGATAAACGTGCTTTTAAATCTTGAATATCCGTTGCAAGACAGAATACGGCCATAATTTCAGATGCTACTGTAATATCAAAACCGTCTTCACGTGGTACACCTTGAACTGGTCCACCAAGACCAATTACGACGTTACGAAGGGCACGATCATTTAAGTCAACACAGCGTTTCCAAACGATTTTACGCGTATCAATTCCAAGTGTGTTTCCTTGTTGGATATGATTATCAATAAACGCCGCTAACGCGTTATTCGCAGTTGTAATTGCGTGAATATCTCCAGTAAAGTGAAGGTTAATGTCTTCCATTGGTACAACCTGTGAAAAACCACCACCTGCTGCTCCGCCTTTTAGTCCCATCGTTGGTCCAAGAGATGGTTCGCGAAGTGCAATTACTGTTTTCTTACCAATTTTATTAAAAGCTTGACCTAAACCAACTGTTACTGTTGATTTACCTTCTCCAGCTGGAGTTGGGTTAATCGCTGTTACTAAAACAACTTTACCGTCTTTCTCATCCTGTAAGCGCTTAAAAATATCAAGAGATAACTTACCTTTATAATGCCCATATGGCTCTAATTCATCTTCTAGAATATTTAAATCAGCTGCAATTTCTTGAATCTTCTTCATACTCGCTTCTTGTGCGATTTCAATATCGGATTTAACTGTTGTAGTAGTTGTCATATACCCTAGTCCCCCTTTAATTGGTTCTGATGATATTGTATCAGTTTTTTGTATTTTCTGCACTTATTTACCTCCTAAAAATTCTTTCATTTCTTTATACGTTTTTTAACATAAATACCCATAAGAATGTTAAGGATTGTTGTAACTCTGTAGGTAGTTGACCTAGCATCTTTTCATTTACTCCGCGCTTATATACACCAATGCCATCTACAACTTCAAAATTTTGTTCTTTCGCTAACTGTTCAAATTCCCAAGGCATCATCGTATTACAAACAACGTCTTTGCCGTATAAACGAGGATAACTGTTCTCTCGAGGCTTTGCTGTCGGTCCTAAAATTGCAATACATGCGTATCCATCTTTCTTTACAACACGTTTTATTTCATTTAATGCTTGTAATGGATTCTCAGTCCATTCTAAAGAGTTAATGGCCATAATCGCTTTAAATTGTTCATTTTCAAATGGTAAAGCGGAAAGATCTCCTTTCACAAAAGATAAATTTGAATCTTCCCCACGTTCTTTACCTTTTTGAATCATAATTTCCGATAAATCTACTCCAACTGCTTTATAGCCAACGCGACTTAATTTATATGTACCGTATCCATCACCACAGCCAACATCTAACACTTGAGCTTCTTTCTCTACGTACTGTTCAAAAAATGGAATAATTGTACTCCTGCTCCCGCTATCCCACATTTCCTGACTATTTTGATTCCAATATTCCGCACTACTATCCCACTTCTTCTCTGCTGATTCATGCCAATTGAATTTCGTCATACATTCCCCTACCTTCACGTATTATCATTCAATTCATTCTACATCATTTTCCAAAATCCCTGTTTATCTTCATAAGGAGATAGAGTGAAACTTTAATTAGTGGCGGTTTTATTCGTTCCCACTGATTATTAGCCCACACCAATCGAGCTTTTACAGACAACCCGGCTCCTACATAACTTCTTTACTCTAGCCGATTTTGAAATAGAAGTTTTTCTGCCCGCAAATAGTGGGATAAGTAAGATAACAACGAAATCTATTTTCTCCATTTTTTGCTTTACTTGGGTTTAACTCATACTCATGCTCTTCTCATTTTGAAAGATACTATAGATACACCCAATTGAAAGAGAGGGATGTACATGCGAAGAAAGAGAAATCATCATTTTAAAAGTGGTGAAAAAAATGAAGAGTATGCAGCTGAAATATCTCCAGCCGGCATTCCAATTAGACATGAGCGCAAAGAAATTGCAAATGAAATAGAAGGTACAAATACCGGAGCAATGATAGGCTATGTCGCATTATTTCTTTCGTTATTCTCAATTGCTTTTTATCCAGTTACACTTGGTTCTCTTGCGATTTTAGTTGGTTTATTAGCTGTTAATTTCGGAGCAAGAACACTTGGATATACAGCAATTGGTTTTGGTAGTTTTTCTGTTTTATTTACTTTACTTTATCCGCTTGCTTTGTCAGCGTTTTAAAAAAACACACCAAGTTATACTTGGTGTGTTCATTCATGATACAACATAATATGACCGCATCCACAACAGTGCTTTGCTGTAATTTCTTGAAAGACCGGATAATTCTCTTCATCCCTATGTTCAATAAATACTTTTTCAAATCGATACATGTTTGGCGCATATGCCCAATCTTGTTTCGTACGAGCGTACAACGTTGAGGAAAAAAACTCCTCACCACCGCAAACGATGCATGTATTCTTCATCACTATCCCTCCTATGCTTGTCTTACTTCATCTATATGAACATAGGCATAAAAAAAAGACCTTCTATTACTAGTAAGTCTTTTCTGAAACAAAAAGAAATGTACCAAACATCCCTACTCCGCTATATTCTTTCGTAACACCAGCTTCTGTTTTAAACGTTTGCTTTACAGTCATAAAGAATACACCATTTCGTGCATCTGTACTTTCAAATTGTAGCTTTTCTTTTTTACCATCTACATTTTGTGTGCATTCAAAACTACTCTCATCACATTTCAACGCATACTTATCCTCTACATACGAATTAAAATCTGATTCTTTCGGACACGTAATAAGCAATATCGCCACGAGAATAATACTTACAATACCCACAATTGTATAATATTTCTTCATTTGTTCTCCTTTCAAATGACAAGAAAACTTGACTTCATGCGCCAAGTTTTCTTAGTCAACAACCCATTGCCACTCTTGTTCTTTCTTATCAAAAATGAGCCAACCTGTTTCTGTTGCTTCCTCTTTCAATTCATCGATATTATCTAGTACCTCATCCGTACTTTCATACGAACCAACTACATATACCGGAATTTCAAGACCTCTTCTTGACTCAATTTTCCCTGCTAAATCAATATAAAGACCATCTTCCATTAATGGAATAAGCCCCATAATCACTTCTTTTGAAATTGCTGGGAAAATTTTCGATTTTTGGAAGAAAGAAAAACGTTTCTTACCGAAAGCACCGAGTTTATAAGGAATGACTTTACTTAACATTCCAACAAAATCAGCTATTCTACGGTAATACACTTTGTTGTACCACCCGTCATCATGTGAAAAATAAACAAATCTATTTTTCAACAACGGAAAGAATGTTCTTGCAAGTGGTTCTTTTTTGTGAGCCAAATATAACAGTTCTGCAATTTCTTTTGGCTCTAATTCATCTAAATCGCTTGCATCATCAAAATCTACCCAACAAAATTCATCAAATTCATCAATCTCTGCTTGAATTAGCTTATGTATATTTTCTTCCTCAACATATTCAAATAAAGTATGATAATGAAAATCTGTCCATTCAAAGTTATGCTTCAAAAGCAAAACTTGATGAAGCGGTGAAGGGATGTTACTTGCAAACTCTTTAAACGTAATTCCTGATGTAATAAAACAATGACCTCGACGATTACCATTAATATATATCATATTCTTTACTTGGTCAGATCCTCCAGACAAAGCACCTAGCCACCTTCGTTTTATATGTTTCAATTCTATAGCATATTTTAACATGAAAAATTTTAGAAACATAGAAAAAACTTCAAAAACTATTTACAATTTCATGTGTTTTATTACATAGTGATTACAAGAAAAAACGCCTGCTCGTAAGCAGGCGTTTTTAAAGGATTTCATCTGGGTTTTGAGGATGATGATTTCCCTCTTTCTTTTCATCTTTTTGGAACATCGATTGAATTTTATCAATTGTTTGTGGAGCTAATTCAATCATTTTTTCTGCTAAATGTGTCGCATTTTGTAGATGCAAAATATTTACTCCATCTTTATTCACCACAAGAAATGCTACTGGTGTAATAGAAACACCACCCGCGCTACCGCCACCAAATGCAGGGTTACCGTTCGCTCTTTGTCCATCATTCGTTTGGAAATCAGAACCTCCTGCTCCAAAACCGAACGCTACTTTAGAAACCGTTAACACTACACCACCGTCAGCCGTTTGAACAGGCTCCCCAACAATCGTATTCACATCGACCATTTCTTTTAAATTTTCCATTGCCGCTTTCATTAATCCTTGAATTGGATGATCCACCGTTCATAACCTCCTTTGTCATATCTTTCCTAGTTTTTCCGAAAGTTTGTGAACTAAACATAAAATTTTATATTGATTTCAAAAAACTTAAGTTGTAATATTTAGAAAAATAAAAAAGAGGTCGATTCGTTATGATGCGAAAATTAACAAAGAAAGATCATGAACAAGTATTCGCTTACCTAAAAGAAGAAGCATCCATTAACTTATTTATTATTGGAGATATTGAAGCTTTCGGTTATGATACAGATTTTCAAGAATTATGGGGAGTATTTGAAGAGAACGGAACATTAAAATCGATTTTACTTCGCTTTCACGATACATTTATACCGTATAGTAAAGAAGAGTTTGTGGTTACTGACTATGAGGCACTTCTTTCCGCATATAAGCCGCTTAAACTCTCTGGCAAGTCAACTATTGTAGAAAGATTTGAAACTGCTCCAACTGTACAACTAGGCGCCAAAAATGAAATGTATTTTTGCGAATGCCAAGATGACAACAACTTACCTAACACACCAATTCATGAAACAATTAAACTTGCCTCACTCGATGATATAGAACGAATTATGAAATTACGAAGTGACATCGCTGAATTCCCGACTGCAAATGAATCTGAAAAAATGTTAAGGCAAGCTATCGAAACAAATACAGGACGTACATATTATATTGAAAAAGACGGTGCAATCATCGCATCCGCCTCAACTTCCGCTGAAAATTCATTATCTGCCATGGTTGTTGGCGTATGTACGCATCCGAACTACCGCGGAAATGGATATGCTTCGCTTATATTGCAAAAAATGATTCAGGACTTTACGAAAGAAGGCCGAACACTTTGTTTATTTTATAACAATCCAGCTGCTGGACGTATTTATAAACGACTAGGATTTAAAGATATCGGGATGTGGACGATGTATCGATAATAAGCAATACTTTATAAGAGGAAATAGTTGTAACTTAGCAATAAAGCAGATTATACAAAAACTTCAAACCGTTATTATGAAGAAACTACTTGAGGAGCGAGGACTCTAACTAAAAAATGTTATGTATTCAAACTAAATTTAGACAGATAAACGCCCCAATTGTTGCATCTACTCCAGCAATTGGGGCTACCTGTTTATTCTCAAATTCTTTCCACTACAAATAGAAATATTTATGAAAGATTTATCACACTTATGTTACTATTATCTTTACGTGCAAATGCCCTTCTTAATATTACTGTTTCTTATTATACTTTGCTTTAAAATCAATATATTCCTGTCTCGCATCCTGATTATTACCTTGGTGACTATCAAAAGATGTATGTATTTGTGATATATATTCTACTAACTTACCTTCATCATTTCGCTTCTTATAATTTATTACAATACTTACCTCCAATATCTGCTCTGAACCATCTTTAGAATCTATATGCAGTACAATCGATCCACCATCATATTCATCATATTGTATTTTCAACTTATCATTAACAATACTCTGAAACTCTGATTCATTTAGTTTATGTCCAACTGTACTAGGTTGATCAAACTTTTTTATATCATCTCCGGGCTTCATCTTTAGTTTCCCTATTCCTTTTAAACGATCAACAATTAAGTTTACGTATGAAACATCCAGATTTGAATCCGGACTTTTCACCTGTCCATTTTTATACATAATATTGGTACGATAAACACCTTCTTTTTTATTATCTTTGCTGTCTACTGCTGAAGTAACCGCTTGTGTTGTACTTCCATATAAACTTTTATCTTTCGTATTATATATCCCTTCCGAAGTTTGATAGATTGTTTTTCTATGCTCTCCATCTTCCTTTTGTTCATATGTACTATATATACCTCTTTGTTTCACATACGCATACCCATCATCACTCGCAGACATAACAGTCTTCATGTCCCCTTCATCCAACGCCTTTACTAATCTCTCATACTCTATCTTTGTCTCTCCAAAACCACATCCACTTAATAAACTTGCCACTATTGACACGACTATCATCACCTTAGCTTTCTTCTTTAATTTCATACTGTCACCTCGTTAGTTACTCTAGGCATTTTTAGGTTCATTACATTCCCATTTTGATAGTAATATAGTTCACCTTTACTTACCGGTATTTATTAACTCATACAGATTATATTGAAGATACTTTAATTTTTAATAGCATCGATTTTTATACAATCCTTAATTGTTTATATATTCTGTTCGAATTTTCAGAAACCAAAACTTATTTTATTTCTTTGGCTTGCTTTTTTTCCTGCTCTTCATAAAGCTTTAGTCTTTTCTGACGTTCCTTTTCGTGCTCCTCCCACGAAATATAAAATGACGGAAACTTAAATCTACAATAGGCTAATAATTGAAACTCTGCTGCACCTATGGCTACCGCGTACATGATTAGAGTTCCTCCCGCATACAATCCTAAAATATTTAGTGTATAATCATTATGCACATAAATTAAAATGAGAAGAGTTAACACATAAATTAGAGCACTCTTAATTGCAATCCTCTTTGTTTTACTAAAAAATGAAGAGGATTCTTCTCCCGTATTAAATGCCCCTTTACTTGCCTGTCTAAAAGTATCAATAGTCGCTAAAATATGTAAAATTACTGCACCTAAAAATAATAACCCGACATACATTAATGTAACTTGATCAATTGAATAATTCGACATCCCTGGGATTATCAACATTGTAAATGTTATAGTGCCTAGCTGAAATGCATATAATAGTACCACAAGTGTTTGTAGTTTCTGTAATTTAAATGGCATCTTAGGAAACAGATAAATAATTAAAAAAATTACTTGAAGACTATAAAACACTAACTCAAGGCTAACAATTATTTTATCAAAGAGAGTCGGGTAATAACTCCAACCAAACCTTATTAACCCTCCAATAAGAAAAAACATTATTAATGAAATAAAAAACATCGTTCCAAACATAACCCCTGTCGCCCAATCGGGACTTAAGCGATTCTTGCAAGTATTTTTAAATTCATTTAAATCTTCTTCTTTTATATTCCACACCCTGACATTTCACCTTCTATACAGTTTAAATAATTTTCATTCACTAAAATTCTATTACATTCTTAATATTTTTAAGTACATAGATCTTTGTACAACTAAATTCAGATAATCTTTTAGGTATATCATTACCATATTAATTACCATAATCATCTAATCAGAATGCCTTTTGATGGTTCAAGTAGTGTTCTTTTTTCTCAAAAGTTCCAAATATTCTTCTTTCAATTAAGTATAACCGTCTTCTTGTCACCTTCATCCAATGCCTTTATTAGACTCTCATACTCTATTTTGATTTACCAAAACTATACGCGCTCAGTAAAACATAACTGTTATCACAATAACTATTTTTTACTACCCCTTTACTCATATCTTCACAACATTTATTGTTCTCAAAATTCAATTAAAATATATTATTTTTGATTTATATACTCTTTTTCATAATTTACATATTCTTTTTTGGAACTGTGAATATTATCTTCCCTGGTATGATAATATGTTGAAATCTCTTGATTGCGTTTTATAAGCTTATCTTCTTTTTTTTCTTCATAATTTACCGATATTGTTATTTGTGTTATTCTCATTTGATTTTCTTTTGTATTATTAGGCGTATTAAATTCAATCATCAATATTGCAGAATCAAATTTATCATATTTTAAATTCAACTTATCATTCATGATGTTTTTAAACTGTAATTCAGTTAAATCATAGCTTATTATGCTCGGTTCACTAGATCTTTTTGTATCTTCACTCGGTTTCAATTTACTAAGTTCATTTAATCCTCTAAACATTAATTTTACATATGAAACATTCATAGCTTGATCCTGGGCTACTGAACGGGATTTTTCATTTTTTAAATTTGTACTATAGACCGTTTCTTTTTTGTAATTTTGATTACTACCAACGTTTTTATCATTTTTTATATCAGTAACAACCTTTTGAGTTGTTTTCCCATATAAGTCGTCTTCTTTCACATTATATACTCCATGGGTTGTTTGATATATTATCCTGCTATGTTCACCATCTTCTTTTTCTTCATAAGTACTGTCGCTAGTCTCTTCTTTCACATATGCATATCCATCATCACTCGCAGACATAACCGTTTTCATATCACCTTCATCCAATGCCTTTACTAATCTCTCATACTCTATTTTTGTTTCCCCGAAACTGCACGCGCTCAGTAAAAACGTTACTGTCATTACAATAACTATTTTTTCAACTAACCTTTTACTCATGCCATAACTACACCTTTCCCCTTATTTTATACATTACTTATTATTCAAATATTGTTTTTCATACTCCTCATATCGGGTTTTAGAAGCTTTATCGTTATCTTCTTTAGTATTTAAATAGATTGCTATTTTTTGATCATGCCTTATTAATCGGCCTTCTTTATTCTTTCTTTCATATCCCATTGGATTTTCTTTTGAATCTTTCGCCGAACTAAATTCCATTAATAATATTGCTTCATCAAATTTATCGTAGTCCACCTTTAACTTATTATTAATTATTTCTTGAAATTCCGATTCAGTTAAGTAATATGTTACCTTGGATGACTCACTAAATCTTTTTTTATCTTTTTTTGGTCTTAAACTATCTATTCCCTTTAATCTATTAAATATAAATCGAACATTCGAAACATCCAAATTTTGATCTGGACTTTTTGATTGATTATCTTCATATTTAATACTAGTTCTATATACAATCTCTTCTTTTTTTTGCTCACTATTTAATGAACTAGCAATTTCTTGCAAAGTTGTTCCATAGAGCTTTTTTTCTTTAATATTGTATACTCCTCCTGTTGTTTGATATACAACGCTAACGCGATTATCATTTTCCGCTCAAAACGTGCTATCCCTAACCTCTTCTTTCACATAAGCATACCCATCATCACTCGCAGACATAACCGTCTTCATATCACCTTCATCCAATGCCTTTACTAATCTCTCATACTCTATCTTCGTCTCCCCAAAACCACATCCACTTAATAAACTTGCTATTATTGATAGAACTATCATCATCTTAGCTTTCTTCTTTAACTTCATACTGACACCCCGTTGATTTCTCTAGGCATTTTTAAGTTCATTATGTTCCTTTTTGGAAAGTAATACATTTCACCTTTACTTACTGATATTTATTTACTCGTACAGATTATATTGAAGATGCTTTAATTTTTAATAGCATCGATTTATATACAAACCTTAATTGCTTATATATTCTATTCGAATTTTCAGAAACCAAAACTTATTTTATTTCTTTGGCTTGCTTTTTTTCCTCCTCTTCATAAAGCTTTAGTCTTTTCTGACGTTCCCTTTCATGTTCCTCCCACGAAATATAAAATGATGGAAATTTAAATCTACAATAGGCTAATAATTGGAACTCTGCTGCACCTATGGCTACCGCGTACATTACAAGAGTTCCTGCTATATACCCTACTAATATCTCTGTTTCATAATCATTATGAAAATAAATTAAAATAAGAAGGATTAGTGTATATACCGTAACGCCAATCATTACGTTGTTTTTTGTTTTACTAAAAAATGAAGCTGCCCTTTCATCCATACTAAATGCTCCACTCTCTGCTTGTTTAAAGGTATCAATTGTGGTCACCAGATGAACAAAAACTGCTCCTAGAAACAATAAACCCACATACAATAATGTAATTTGATTAATCGAATAATTTGAAATTGCTGGAAGTATAAACAATGTGAATCCTATAGTTCCCAGCTGAAATGTACATAATAATATCACAAGCGCTTGCAACTTTTGACATTTAAAACGAACTTTTGGAAATAGATATAGAATTAAAAAGATTACTTGCAAGGTATATAAAACTAATTCAATACGAACAATTATTTTGTCAAAGAGATTTGGATAATAACCCCAGCCAAATTTAACTAATGCTCCAAAAATAAAAAGCATGAATAATGAACTATAAACAGTTGCGCCAAGTATAAACACCATGGAGCGTTCTGGACTTAAACGATTTCTACATGTTATTTTAAATTCATCTAAATCTTCTTCTTTTATGTTCCACATTTGTTAACTCCACCTTTCCCCGAACTATAGTATATTACCAAAATAAAGATGCAATTTTCTTATTCACTGATTTTATACCTTTTTATTTTCATCGCCACTCTTAACAATCTCTTTTGTTGTACTGCGCCTTGTATTTTAAATATTCCTGTCTCGCATCTTGGTTATTATCCTGTTTTCTATTAAAATACGTTATTATTTGGAACATATTTTCTACTAATTTTCCATCCTCATTCTTTTCTTTAAAATCTATATCTATCCTCATTTGCAAAATTTGTTTTGGATTTTTTGGAGCATCCAGGTGCAATACGATTGTTGCTCCATCAAATTCATCGTATTGTATCTTTAATTTATTATTAATAATATCTTTAAATTCAGATTCAGTTAGTCGATATCCCACTGAATTAGGCTGATCAAACTTTTTTATATCATCCTCGGGCTTCATCTTTAGTTTCCCTATCCCATTTAAACGATCTGCAATTAAGTTTACGTATGAAACATCTAGATTTGAATCCGAACTTTTCACCTGTCCATTTTCATACTTAACATGAGTACTATAAATAGTTTCTTTTTTATAATTTTCATTTGTCCTTTTTCCCTTGTCTTTTTCTATATCAGTCGCAACTGTTTGTATCGCCTCTCCATATAAACTTTTATCTTTTGTATTATATACACCTTCCGTAGTTTGACGAATTATCTTACTGTGCTCTCCATCTTCTTTTTGCTCAAACGTACTATAAATACCTCTTTGAGTCACATAAGCATATCCATCATCACTCGCAGACATTACCGTACTCATGTCCTCTTCATCCAACGCCTTAACAAATCTCTCATACTCTATCTTTGTCTCCCAAAAACCACATCCACTTAATAAACTTGCTACTATTGACAGTACTATCATCATCTTAGCTTTCTTCTTGAACTTCATACTGACACCCTTATTCAATCAAAATAAGCTTTCCTCTTTCCATTTTGGAAGAGGAAAGCTTATTTCCTTTTAAATTTATTTTTTTCCCTTTATTTCTAACTCTTGTGCTTGTTGTTGCTTTTTATTTTTTTCAATTACTTTTTCAACAAACTCATTCCGCCACATTTTAAACTTAGCTGCGAATTGACCTTCAATTTTATTTCGATACCCTTCAAATTTAACCTCTGCAATATCCGCGTGGTTAAATAATTTATACGTCTCTTCGGTTAAACCCACTGGATGCAACACTCCGCCATAATCATAGAATGTGTTTTCATCAAGTAATAAACCTCTCGTAGTAATTACATACTCCGCACCTTCCTCTTCTTTAAGACCCAATCTTACAACACTGCCTAAAGGTAATACTTTATCCATATAGTCTTTCATATTAATTCACTGTCCCTTTTAGTACGCTAATTTTCTCTTCTATTTTTTGTCTTTTTTTCTCTAATTGACGGATCCGATCAATAAATGCCTCACGTGTTTTTCCTTGTAATGTACTATCAATACTACTCTCTAACCTTCTAATTTCCCCTGTTAAAGATGCAGCTGCTTTTTCCAATTGCGCTACAACATTTATAATTTGTTCTCGTCCACCACTAGCTGGAAATGTACTATGAACCCTTGACATTATCGTATGTAAATCCACCTTCATACCCCTCTCTTTTAAATTTATAAACTTGGAGTTTTAATAATATGAAACTGCTCCTAATTCTTCGTCTTTTGCAAACATAGAAAATACTGCTTCTGAAACATCGTCGTTTAATTGCTTTAAATCTTTTGATAACTCCTTCACATCTTTAGCAATTTCACCTAATAAAGAACGGTTTATCCCCCTGCTGTTGTCATTCATAAAGAGATTTAACAATGAGTGACGATGACTTAATATATGTTCAGATACAATTGCAGCTACA
The DNA here is from genome assembly GCF_016483605.1 of Bacillus cereus group sp. N11. Taxonomy (NCBI): domain Bacteria; kingdom Bacillati; phylum Bacillota; class Bacilli; order Caryophanales; family Bacillaceae; genus Bacillus; species Bacillus cereus group sp. N11. The sequence goes on along the minus strand of NZ_JAEHBN010000004.1, from coordinate 117,909 downwards.
TTTGTATCAACTACAAAATCTCCTTTAAACAAATCTAGTAAATCTTGCACGTAAGAAGCTGCAACTTCTTTTGCAATTTCTAAAATTTCACTTGTAGCTAAATATACTACAACACTTCCAGCTAAAAAATTTATAGCAGTATTAAATACAGACTCTAATACTTCTAAAACTTTTTCCTTACATTTCGCTAAAGTTGATTCAATCCATTCTACAGCGATATCTACCGCTCCTTTAATTTCAACTGTAGCCATTATACTAAATTGGATTGCTTCTCCTGTAATTTGAGACTTTAGTCCTTCATACTTTTTATTGAGATTATAAATACTTTCTGTCACTTGACCCTTTATTTTTCTATATTCTCTCCCAGCTTGTACAGCATCTGAATAGGTAAGTACCGCCCATAAAATCGATGAAATCGGTGTTCCTTGTATGATAAAGTTTATTCCTATACCTGCGACTTGTTCTTCCGCTAAAGAAACTTTTCTTCCAAACTTTTTATTTATAAGTCCTGTATAAAAAGCACCTGCCGATTGGGTAAATTCTACAAAACCTGGAATTATATCCCCTCCAGTATCATTAGTACTGGTTAATTTATCAAACCATATTAACTTGCCATTATTATCATAATCTTTCTCAGAAAAAACGTAAGAATGCCATGCTTGGTTTGGAATTATATACATTCTCCCAGGGATTGTAAAGTCTGCCACTTTTATTCCGAGATGTAATGGATCCTTTTCGTTAATAACATTCCTAATATTATTCATATCAAATCCATTACCAAATTTATCAATATCTCGTTTAAGTACAGGTGCTGGATTTAATGTTAATGATTCAATATTATCTTCTTGGTGCCTTAACGATACCGTATTAGCCAAACCACCACCTAATGAATGCCCTGTTACACTAATTTTGGCAGAAGGGTTATCATGTTTAACCTTCAAATAAAATTCTTCTCCTTGATCATACTGTCTAACTGTAAAATCGTGTTCCCAATTACCTAACACCATTTTATTTGCACCCGTTATATTATGTCCCCCAATTTCACCATCTGTTATTGCATCCGTTGCATCTTCCGTTCCTACATATGTTATTATAATTTCTCCTGTAGACCTATCTTTAAAAGCATATGCAGCAAATCCTGTATTTTCATCAACTTTATCATCTATAAGTTCTGCGTTAAAGTTCTTTTTTAATGTTTCTTTATTTGTTTCACTTGATTGGTCATAAGGATATTCCCCAGCTTTAAATAGATAAATATCCTTTCCAGCTAGCTCCAATTTTCCCCAATCAGAACTTATCTTTAGTTTTTTATCTAGCTCCACATCCTTACTCATATTCTTCCCTCCTAATCACTTATAGTTTTTATACTGTTCTTTGTAATTTATATACTCTTTTTTTGCATCTTGATTATTACCTTGCTGACTATCAAAATATGTGTGTATCTGTGATATATATTTTACTAACTTGCCTTCATCATTTCTCTTCTTATAATTCATTACGATACTTACTTGTAATATCTGCTCTAAGCCATTTGTAGAATCAATATGCAGTACAATTGATCCACCACCATATTCATCATATTGTATTTTCAAGTTATCATTAATAATGCTCTGAAAATCTGATTCAGTTAATTTGTATCCAACAGTACTAGGTTGATCAAACTTTTTTATATCACCTTTGGGCTTCATCTTTAGTTTCCCTATTCCTTTTAAACGATCTACAATTAAGTTCACATATGAAACGTCCAGATTCGATTCCGGACTTTGTACCCGTCCATTTTTATAACTAATATTTGTACTATAATTAACTTCTTCTTTATAATTTTTATTGTCTACTTCTGAGGTAATTTCTTGTGTTGTATTTCCATATAAACTTTTATCTTTCGTATTATATATACCTTTCGAAGTCTGATAGATTGTTTTACTGTGCTCTCCATCTTCCTTTTGTTCATATGTACTATATATACCTCTCTGTTTCACATACGCGTATCCATCATCACTAGCAGACATTACCTTCCCCATATCCCCTTCATCCAAAGCTTTGACAAATGGCTTATAATCTATTTGCTTTTCTCCAAAACCACATCCACTTAATAAACTTGCCACTATTGACACGACTATCATCACCTTAGCTTTCTTCTTTAATTTCATACTGTCACCTCGTTAGTTACTCTAGGCATTTTTAGTTTCATTATGTTCCCTTTTTGATAGTAATACACTTCATCTTTACCTAATGGCGCTTCGTTGCTTATATATTTTATATTGAAGATACTTTGATCATTTAATGGCATTGCGATAATTGCTGCTGTTAGTTTACTTCTCATTTTCATAGGTAGAGCTTCACGATTTCGGTCCATGTAGTCGTGGTGACCTGCTAATACAAAGTAAATACCTACTGTACGAGATAAATCAATTAAAGTCGCTGCTTCCTCCATTTCTAAATACACAAATTTGCTAAACTCTTCAACATTTGTCATGATAATGAGTTGTTTTGTGAATGCAGGAATTTCTCTACCTTCTTGTCTTGCTTGTGCTAATTCAAAAGCTCGTTCGCGAATTACTTCCATCCAATACTTCGCATGCATATTTATTTCATTTTCGTCTACAATGTAGTGCGTCACATTGTCTTTATATTGAACGAAACTATACTCTGCTGTATCCACTAATGTCACACTTTCAAAATAATCTTTATTCAATTGAGATAGGATACTAGATACAATTTGTTTTCCCATACTATCATCTACACTATAAATCATTAAATGATCATTCACCGCAATATCATGAGCTACTACTTCTACATTTGCAAAATCAAGCCCCATTGGAATTCTTCCTGCTTGTAGAGCTTTTGTAACGTCTTTATTTTTACGATACGTAGCAATATCAATCACTTCTGGCATCATTGGAATTGCCTTCGGACGTTCTCCATCCCATTCTCGATCCATATCATTTGCTTCTTGTTGTAATAATTGAATTTGTTGTAGTTCATCTTCTGCTTTCGTAGGTAATGCAGCCTGGAATAATGTAGGAGATTCTAATTTTATTAACGCTCTTCCTGCTGTTTCTTCCACTTTTATATCAGATCTCCCTACAATACTAGCTACTTCACTCTGATCAATCATATATAGACAAGTTTGGATTTTAATATTATTGTACAATTGAATTCTAAGTGCGTTTTGTCGTCCTGCACTTATTAAAGTATGAATTCCTAAACTAGCACCATCTCGGACAATTTGCATAATTAGCATTTCAAAGCTCTCATAGAATTTTGCTTCTTTTACTGCATCATAATTATCGATTGCAATAATAATATGTGGTATTTCTTTCCCACTTGCCTTTTCATACATTTCAATACTCGCAACGTCATATTCACTTAATAATCGTTTACGATTTTTCAGTTCTTGAGTTAATCTTTCAACAAACTTTAAACATTTTTCTGATTCGTCAATTGTAATCGTATCCGCTACATGAGGTAATCCTTTTAAAGGTAGAAGACCATTTGTTCCAAGGTCCACTAAATACACATGCAAATGCTCCGGACTATGCTGACGAGCTACATCCATAATGACTGATTGTAAGAATGTTGATTTTCCGTAGCCTGGGCTTGAGAAGACCGCTACGTGTCCGTCTTTACTAATATCTAATGTTAATGGTGTTTGTGATTGTAATTCAGGCTGATCTAGTAGACCAACTGTTGCTTTTAATGGTTTCTTTTCTTTCGTCCATGCTTCTTTGAACTGAATAGCGTGTAAGTCTTGTAAATATACGCTTTCTGGAAGTGGTGGTAACCACGGTCTAGCTAACGCTTCAATTTCATTTACTTCTGCGTAATCATGAATGTAGTCAATAACAGCATCCAGTTCAGATGGTACGCTTATTACTTCTTTACTACTACCAAGTCCACTTAAATCTTCACTTAATATTTCATATTGTCCTAGATCATTTATTGCATAGATTGTTGCGTCTAAATGTTCTTTATCCTCTTTGTTTTCTACATAGTCTGCTCCGCTCCAAGCCGATTGGAATAGTTCATAAATTTCATTATTCCCAACTTGTAAGTAAGCACGTCCAGGTAATGTAATTTCAGCAGCATCTGGTGTTTTTAAAATTTCATTACTATCCGACGTATTTTGAACTTTTAGTGCTAGTTTGAATTTCGAGTTACTCCAAATTTGATCATCTACAACACCACTCGGTTTTTGAGTAGCTAAAATTAAATGAATTCCGAGTGAACGCCCAATACGAGCTGTTGAAACTAACTCTTTCATAAATTCTGGTTGTTCTGACTTCAATTCCGCGAATTCATCACTAATTAAAAATAGATGTGGCATTGGTTCACTTACTAAGCCTTCTTTATACAGTTTTTGATACTGATTAATATGGTTGACATCATTTTCTCCAAATAATCGTTGTCTTTTTTGTAATTCGGCTTTAATTGATGCGAGCGCTCTCATACTTTGTGCTCCATCTAAGTTTGTAATTGTTCCTAATAAATGCGGTAAGTTTTTAAATAAATTCGCCATACCGCCACCTTTATAGTCAATTAGTAAAAAGGCAACTTCGTAAGGATGGAAATTGACTGCTAGAGATAAAATATACGATTGTATAATTTCCGACTTACCTGAACCGGTTGTACCTGCTATTAAGCCATGTGGCCCGTGAGCTTTTTCATGTAAGTTTAAGTTTACGATATCTTCTTTACCACGTAATCCAAGTGGCACAGCTAAAGATTTATGTGCTGCATTTTTCTCCCAGCGCTTTGTGATATTCAGTTCTTTTATTTTTTCAACACCGTACATTTCTAAAAATGTTACGCTTTCTGGAATACTATTTTTTAAGTTTTGCAAATGATTTAACGGTGCTAGCGCTCGTGAAACATCTTCTAAATTGAAACCTTTCGGTACGTGATTTAGTTTAAATTGACGGTTAACAAGCTCTCCTTGTTCTAATATGATGTTTCCTTGCTTTGCATCTCTTATATCTATTACCGTTTTCACGTGTTCCGGTAAACTTTGCATAACATCTTGTACGAAAACAAGTGATACACCTAATTGACTCGGATCATCATTAAAGAATTCCATAACAACATGGTCTAGTATTAGTTTTTCATCTGTAATGAGAACGACATAGTGCGGTGCAAAATACATTTTTTCATTAGTTGAACTCTTTTCGTCTAGTTTTAATTTTCGTTCTTTCAATATTTGATATAAACTATTTAACACTTGATCACGACTACGATCATGATATACAAATCCACGTACATTTATATCGCGAACACTTCCATGAGGTAACCAGCGCATCCAATCCCATTTTTCTTTTTCTTCTTCAGGAAAAATAGTAATAAACTGCAAGTCATAATAACTATGGAATATCGCCGTTTGTGCAACTAATAATTGTAATTGCTCTAACACTAAAGAGCGTTGGCCAATATAACCCACTGGTCCATTCATTAAATCTGTTACAACTGGTACATCTTCCAATGAAAGATAACGTTGTCTTAGTTCACGTGCTATATCAATTAATTCATCTTTCGTTTGACTAAATTCTTCTTCATTAAACTGAATTTCAAAACTCGTATTAGCTTGCCCTGTACCAACGCTAAATGTTAAGAAATCATGATGTTGCATTGTTTTTTCATAAATACGTGGATTTACTTGAACAGCCATATTACGTATAACCTCAACATTTGGATTATGATAATGTAATGCATGACGCTGTTTTTCACTTTCTGCATGTAAATCTTTCGTTTTTTGTTTTATATACTCTCTATAGCTTTTATCACGTTCAACGATGTCGATTTTATATTGCTTTAAATTTTTTATATAAGATGTGACAGAAACAATGATCGTTACTAATGTCATTGCAATGGATGCGATAATAAACATTCCATATTTCATAAAGATAGCAAGTAATACTGTTACGACAATCATGACAAGGGCAGGTGCAATAATTCTCGCCAAATGCTCAGTCGGTTTTGACGGCATGCTTGAAGGTTTTGCAATTGTCATTTTCTCTTCTGGTTCACGGTAAATAATACGTGGTGAACGATGATAGTCTGGATAACCACTTTGATAATTCGTTTCTGATTCTACTAAAATAGGTAACGTAGATTTCACTTTATCTTCTGAAGACAATACTTGAATATCTTCACTGCCTATCTCCACTAAAACGCCATCAAAATATAATTGGTCTCCTGCTTCTAACATAGCGCTATCTTTTAGCCTTGTATAATTATGAAATACTTCCCCGTCGTATACGTTCACTTTAAATGAATCGTGCAGCGTTTCACGAGATAGCATTATATCTACACTACTACCGGTAATAGAAATATCATCATAACTGTTTTGACTGAATGTAAGAGAATGCTTTCTTCCGATATCAAACACTTTAGTTGTGCCAACAATAGATATAAAGATTTTCAAGCTCACATCTTTCGTTTTTCCAATCTCAAATTCCTTATTGAATTCTATTAATTGATTTTGTATCATCCAAGCGTTTACTTCATTATTCCACTTTAACTCTACTTCTTGTTCTAAACTTGGATTCGTAATATCATTTGTCCACTCTTTTCCAATCGACACTATTGATTGCTCAGTTGGATGTAATGTGCACTTATATATTTTGTCTCCATAAGTCAATACTAATAGTTGCTCCATGCGTGTTCACTGCTCCTTTTCAACTGTCTCATCAAGTGCTTTCTTACTCTTTTTTCTCTGTGTCCGACAAATTTTTATCGCTGGATGTATTGCCATATTTCTTTTCATATTCATTTAATTGTTGTTCATATGTTTTTTTCTTTTGATCACGCTCTTCTCCTGACAAGTCCGGATTATTTTTCAACGCATCCATTTGTTGAAGAAGGCCGTACATAATAAGCTGCGGATCATCAAGGGTTTTAGCTAAATCTAATGATTTATCAAAATCACCTTTTCCGTTATACATCCAATAAAGTAAATACTTTTCATCACTTTTCAAACTAATGTTTTTCATAACCGCCTTCTTTTGATTTTCAGGCATTTTTTCAGCTGTAATGTATGCAAATGCTAACTCATATTTAGATGCAATTGGTAATGATTCAAATTCTTCTTCATTTAATTGCGTAATTACTTTGTCATAATCAGTTGCTATGAAATTCGCATTTGCTTCTAATAATTTATTTTGATAAGGAATTTTTATAAAAGTGAAATATATTAAAGGAGCAGCTAAAACAACTGTCGCCGCTATGAAGGAAAAAGCTAAATATTTAAATGATTTGTAGCTCTTTTTATGTACTAACTGCATATTTTTTTCTGTTTTTGTTTGTTCCTTCTCAAAGCTGTCATCAAGAAATTGCAGTAATGCATCTATACTTTCCATTTGAGAAACTGTCTGTTCAAATGTTGTTTCTTTTGCATCTTTTAGTAACCCAGCATACAAATCATCAAAATTGTGCTTTTGGGAGAATAAAGCGATAATTAGACACTTATATTGTGTTAAAAATTGCTCTTCTAACAACGGGGTTGGTGGAACAATATCTCGAATTCCTCTATGTATAATACTTGGCATTAAATTAGCATTAAAAACTATATTGTCTGGATGTAAAAAGAACGTGATTCTTTTATTTAAATATTTATGAAACTGCGCAACATTTCGAAGTAGTCTTAATTTCTCATTTCTTCCAAAACGGCTAAGATTGTCCCACTTATATAATTTTTTATCTACTTGATATAGAAACGTAAACATATCATCCGTTTCTTCTATTGTTAATGGTACAAATTCAGATGATACGCCCGTAATTATATCGAATTGACGGAAGTCTTTTATACGTGTTTGAGATTTGGTCATCTCCAATTTCCAATTTTCTTTTTCTATTTGAAATTGATAGTTCATTGCATCAATTTGAATTATTTTTTCCGTCATGTTTATCCTCTTCTCCTTTTCTTTATAACCCGTAATAACTTATTTTCAAATAAATATAAGTAAAAAAATTTTTTATAAAACTTGTAAAATATCTCCATTTGTTATTTGGTGATCGATTAAACGATCATTATCTGTTAAAACAATTGACTTATTCTTTACTTTAATTACAAAATGTGAACCTTCATGATTCTCCACATTTAGCGTATCTAATAAATTTTTCAATAAATATTTAATAGATTGATGATTCGGAATACGTAAATCATATGTATTTCCATTCCATTTACTAAAATCTACCGTTACATTAATATGCGTTTGTATCGCCATTACTTTACCTCCAACTTTTGCGAAGAACCGTATAAATACCGATGCAAATAAGTACAATGCCACCACCAAATAATAATATGATTGTTGTACCAATTGGCTTTTCGTTCATTGTTTCATTACTCGCTACTTCATCTGCACTTTTTCTCACAACGTATTCACTGCTAAACAAACTATTTTTCATATCTTTCACACTATTATTTTCTTTTTGTTTTATAAAAAGAGAATCTCGTAAAGCTTCCATATCTTTTTGTTCTTTCTTTTTCTTTTTCTGAATTTCTTCTTCTATGTCTTTGCTAAATAACTCAATTGATGCTTTATCTAATTCTGTTTCCTTATGTTCTTCTTTATTTTTTTCTTGGTCGCTTTCTTCAATTCTATCCACTTTAAACTTAATCTTCCCATCATCACCAAGATAACTGTCCGCCGCGCTCCTTATCGGTAGCGCGACAAACAGTAAAAGGATAGAGAGAAATGATAACTTAGCTACTATGCTCCATTGTTTGATCATTTACTTCTTTTTCCTCCCATTTCTTATGCCATACAAATAGATTACTAACTAACCCTATAATGGCAATTACAAACAATACGATAAAAATAACTTTCCCCGTATCTTTACCGCTAATAAAATCATTTAGAAAACTTTCTATATACTGAAGCGGTGAAAATTGACGTACCTTTCCAACTGACGACATTTGATCTACTTTACTTCCAACTGCTTCAGTTAAAAATAGGTACATACTTAAAAATACTAATAGGATAAACATCCCTACCATTTTTATTTGTCGCAATAAGTATGTTGAAACCAATACAAACGCCATCATAATAATTGTGATAAACGCAATCCATAGTAAACTTTGATCCTGACCAAACTGTAAAAGACGTCCAGAAATGATACCTATACTAATTCCTTCCACAATTGATATACCGAATGCTACTACTGTAGTTGGTACATTCATATCAATTAATGAGAATTTCTCTTCAAAATGATCTGATTGCGTTCGTTTCTTTTCTTGATTCGCAATTGCGTATGCTGTAAATAACGCAACAATAAAACAAGTTAATACGATTAAATATGGTGTAAAAGCATTACCAGCTACAATGACTCCATCATTTTGTTTTTGAACTGGGCTAGATAAAAATTGATATAACATTTCATTTTGGCGATCACCAATTCGGCTATTAGCCAAAATTTTAGTAAAGTTTTTGGAGAATGTTTTATCATCTTCCATTTTCTTTGTAAAGTCATTTAATAATGAATCAGCTTTTGAAACAATTGTCGTTCCGCTGTCTTGAATTTCTTTTGCTTGTCCATTAATTTGATCAAATGTTTTATAAACATCGTCTGAAGTTGCTAAACTATGCTTCGAACTCTCGACCAATGATTGACTTTGTGACATTAATGATTTAATACCAGAATCTAACGATAAAACAGCTGTTTGCTCACCAGTATTATTTGTTGTTAGCACTTGCTGTTCTTCAACTAGCTTTAAGCTACTCTCACGCCATTTCGCTAAACCTTTTAAATATTCCCCTAAATTTTCATTCATACTAGTTGCTTGTTGCGTCGTTACATTTAATTTCTCTGCTAGTAACATTGAATTTTGATCCGCACTCGTAATGAATTGTTGATAAGAGTCTATTTTTTGCTTTAAACCTGTCATATCTTGCTTAACTTCTGCCGTAATACCTGATGAAACAAGGTTTGAAATTAAATCAATTAAGCTTTGTTTATTTAATACATAGTACAAAGATTGTTCAGTTGCAATTGTATCTAAACTTCCCTCTTCTAGCTTAGGACCTACATCTTGCGTTCTTAAATCAATCCCATAATACATTTCGTATAAACTAATTAAACTTTGATAACTTTCAACTGTATCTACTGCTTCTTTTATTAATACACTAGATATATTTTTTGTTAATTCTTCTGATTTTTGATGTACAACTTGATTCGTTGTACTTTCAATAACTTTACCGTTATCTGTTCCCGGTTCGCCTCCTGGATTTCCTCCGGTTCCGTTGTCTGTCCCCGTTCCGCCTCCTGGGTTTCCTCCAGTTCCGTTATCTGTTCCCGTTCCGCCTCCTGGGTTTCCTCCGGTTCCGTTATCTGTTCCCGTTCCGCCTCCTGGGTTTCCTCCAGTTCCGTTACCTGTTCCCGTTCCGTCTCCTGGGCTTCCTCCGGTTCCGTTATCTTTCCCTGTTCCGCCTCCTGGGTTTCCACCATTATTCCCTGTTGTGTTTTCCATTTTTTTGATAATAGGCTTTTTAGCATTGTGTACTAACGGCATTATGCCATACTGTGATTTATGAACCACATTTTCCACCTTGCTGTTTTCAGTTTGTGTTCCTTTATCTTCTTTTTCAGGACTAGTTTCTTTTTTATGAGTCCCATTCAATTCCCACTGCCACATTACAGGAGAGAAAACATCTATATTGATGTTTGGATCTTTTAACTTTACATGCAAGCTAATCTTTATATCCCCTTCATTACGAGGAGGTATTGTAATTTCTCCTAATTCGCTTTGAAGAAATTCACTTGTACGATCCACATCATCAATATACAAAGCTCCTGTACTTCCATCTAGTTTAAATTCTTCTGGAATATTTATCTTCAAAGTTTGTGAAGATTCCATTTTAATTATTTTCGCCGTATCACTAAATGTAATTCCCTCTGTATAAAGTTTATCCTTTACTTCTTTAATAGCGTTTCCTAAAGAAATTTTATTTACAGGATCATAATTAAAGTTATTTTCTTTATTATATTTATTTGTAAATTGGATTACATTTTGCAGTTGTAATTTCGTTGTATCTGGCAAATCACTTTGAACGATTTCTTCCATGTTTAAACTAGGTAATTTTACAATTAAATTTTCGATTTGTTTCTTTATTCGAGCGTCTGGTTGTTTCATTAATGTATTTATAAAGATCTCTTGCTTTCCATCGTTCGACATAGATTGCTTTAACTTTTTAATTACAGTCTCTTGAATATCACTTTCTAACTTTCCTGCAAGTTCTGTATCATATTCTGACACTTGTTTTTTTACATCTGTTAAATGTTTTTGAATTGCTGAAGCATCAGCTAAAATATTTGGTTCTTTCTCTGAAAGCGTAAATTGATTTGCAATCACTTTATTAGCAGATTCCAATGCACCTAACTGCTTTAAAACATCGCCTGTATTCAATTCACTCATGTATTGATTAAATTGACTCGTAAAATTATTCGCTAACAGATTGTTATCAGTTTGCATTTTTTGGAAGTTGTTAAACCCTTCTAAGTAAGTATTGTTAGATTTATTCCCTTCCTCTAACACTTGACCGAAACCTTTTAAAACATCTTGAAATCCTTTAAAACTATTAACAGAAACCCCAGTATAATCTTGCACTGTTTTAAATTGATTTGTGTAATTTGCTAAAGGACTATGTACATCTTTTTTGTACATAGTTGTTTGAACGTTTCCTTTTTCAATTATTTTACCTATATTATCTTGTGCACCTTGCAACTTAATGATAATACTTGCAAAATAAACGTCGATGATTTGCTTGTTGAAATCTTCTAAAATTGTAGACGCCGTATTCTCAGCCTCAGCTTTCAAATCGTTATTCCCAGTTGCATTTACTTTGTAGTTTAACGTTAATTTCTCTGGTAGTTCTGAATCAATCGCAACTGCTTTCCTAGAAAAATCGTTTGGTATAACAATCATCATGTTGTAATTATTATTTTTCAAACCATTTTCTGCTACTCCGCGACTAACTACGTACCATTCTTGTTTCGTATTTTTATTTACATTTTTAACAAATTGATCTCCAAACGCTATTTTATTGCCCTCAAATACAGTGCCCTGATCTTCATTTACCAACGCAACTGTCATTTTTGGTGTAGTATTCTCATTAGCTTTCTTAACATTTTGATTTAATGCTAAATAGGAGACCCCTGTTGATAGTACAAGAGCTAAAATAATAAACAACAAGATGCTCCATCTGAACTTTTTCACTACTTATCACTCCTGCGACCTCGAGTCTATTAATTGAAAGACTTCGTATCTTACTCTAGTTTTAAAGTAATTTAGCCATACAACGTATGGTTGCATGGCTAAATTATATATTTCTTTTTATCTGTCTTATTGTAGACCGAAATTACGAGAAAGATCTTCGTCATGTCTAGCAACAGCCTCTGCAGTTTTATTAAGCTGCATATTAATTTCTTGTAATAGCTGTGCGAAGTTTTGTACTTTTGGTTTTAATTGATTGAACTGTTGGTCAAAACCTTCAAAAGCACGACCTTCCCATTCTCCTCTTAATTCATTTTGTAAGTTTTGTAGCTGACGTAAAATGTCCTCAATTTGATTTGCACCTTGTCCATATCGAGTCGCTTTTGATTTAAGCTCCTCTGGTGACATACGAATTTGTCCTGCCATTATTAAATCCCCCTTAAAATTTAAAAATAGTAAAATTAACCAATAATCAATTCTACAAATTGATTATATCAATAATTTAAAAATTTCTAAACAAAAAAATGATATTTTTCCAAAATTTCTCTTTTAATATAATAACGATATATTGTATAATATAAATTTATTATTTTTTAAGAAACTACTATTACTTGAAAATAAAAATCAATTAAACAAATTCTACAAATGTTATTCTTAACAATAGAAAAAAAGATTACCTAACATGAATGCGTATATTTTCCATTAAAAAGTTTGATTAAAATTCTATTAAAATTCTTTAATTAAAAGAAATACAGCCTCGCAATTTTTCTCACTTCAAAGTCATAATTACCTGTCTTTCAACAAACCCAAGTTCTTCGTACATCTCTTTCGCAAAATTCCCAGCAAATACATTCAACCGAATTTCTGAATACTTCTCCTTTAATTCCTTAATACCAGCTTCCATCAGTTCTCGCGATAATCCTCTCCCTCGATACTCTGGAAAAACGTATAGCTCATATATAAATCCAAGTTTTTCACGAGAAAAATAGTCAGTATTTTCCCCTATTAATATCCACCCTAATATTTTATTTTCTTCTTTAATGACTAAATAACATGCCCCCTTTTCTACTATTGGTTTTGTAATTTCAATCGCTTCCTCTGTACTTAATTGGCAATTCCCTCTCGTCCCTTCAAAAAGCGATTGGGCTGCATATTTTAATATTTTACTTGTATCTTCTTGATTCGCCTTTATTATCATTTTTCACAACCCCCATCCTTAATAGGCATTACTATCGATTGTTCAAGATTCTCCGCTTCCATAATAATTGCCAATAATCCATGTTCTGTACTCGTCTCATGAAACTCTCCTTTCTCCCAAAACACAGCTTGTCCAGCTCTTATCTTTACTTTTTCTTTATCTGCCCCACACACATATCCTTCTCCGTCCATAATAAGAAGCAGTTGTGATACAACTGCTTCATGATATCCAATTATTCCATTCTCTTGTAAATGCATAGCACCGATATGTACATTCCCTTGGTGGTTTACTATTTTCGACATTATGAAATTAGATTAAAATACTGATATGCGCTTTCCCGCTTTTTCACTAAAATCAAAAATCTTCACTTCTAGTCCTCCTTATATGTATAAAACCATCCTTACTGTCTGCATCAAATGTCCTTCAAAGTCTTCTTCAAATTGCTCTAATTCAGCAAAACCTTTCGCTTCATAAAAACGTTTACCTTTTTCATTTGCTGCTTCTACATGTATGTACAGTTTCCGTATCCCTTTTAACGCCTTAATCCCTCTTTGTAATAAAGCACTTCCTATTCCTTTCCCTTGCTGATCTGGTAACAAATAAATCGCACCTAATTCTGCTTCGTTTTGCAATCTAACTGGTGAAAAATTAGCAAATCCTATTACTTCTCCCTCTTCCTCTGCAACGAATAAATGTGTATTTTTAAGACGATATTTCATTTTTTCATCAGAATATGCCTCGTCTAAAAAACTGTCTTGAATCTTTCTCGGAATAATGCCTTCATATGTATCATGCCAAGCTACTTTCGCTACTGTTTGTACAGCATGAATATCTTCTTGCTTCATCTCTCTAATTACATATGTCATCTCGATGTCTCCATTCTCTTTAAATTATATTCTGCTACTATACTAGAAGAAACGGCAGAACCATTTTCATAATTTACCTTAATTAATTTTAACTTTTCAATCGAAGCTGTTTTAACATCAAAATTCCCATATATATACTCCATTGCGCTTAAAAACTGAGTCGAGTTCAAATGATTCGCTATCGTACAATGCGGAACCCATTTGCCCGGTACATAATATGAATTTGGATTATCATGAAAAGCTTGGAAATGATCATGATAAGAATGATGAAGTGTTAACAATTCATCGGTAAGAGTCGGCGCTAGAAAAATCGTTCCGTTTGTAGGAAAAGTTCCAACAGAAGAAAAATTCACTGCAGCCATTTTCTCTTGAATAGCTACAAACTCCTCTAATTTCTTAGTATATAAATTAACATCTAACTCCTTATAGTCCGCAAGTGTGATATGCGGTTCTACTCCAGCTAATTGATTTGACTCTATTATATTCGTTAGTTCATTTTGCAATTCTATAATCTTATTAGTAAACACACTATCAAATGTTGCAATAATAGCGTACATGCGTCCTCACCCCTTCGTTACATATATTGCTTCCCATTCTTCACGAATCATTCCCATTCGAATAGAATCATAGTATGTTCCGTTATAATATCGGCATTTGCGCATTCTACCTTCTAAAGTCATTCCTATTTTCTCAGCTACTTTCATCATTCGTTCATTACCAGACCACGTCGTGAGCCCTACTCTACCAATCTCCATCTTTTCAAATAATAAATCTCGATATAATGTTAATGCTTCTGTACCGTAGCCACCATTCCAGTATGTTGGATCATAAATAACAATTCCCATCTCCAACCAACGCGTCGGTTTATGTTCCCAATAAAATCCGACTGTACCTATAACTTGACCGTTATTTTCTATAATTAAATTTGATAGAGGTTCTTCTTGTAAACGAGTTAACATCTTTTCTTTATAAGGTGCATATTCTTGCATTGAGAAAGGGAAATATGGCGCGTCCCACTTCTTCCATTCTGGATTTTCTTCTTTAAATACGAGGCTCCATAATGTTTTTATATTTGATTCTTCAATTGTACGAATTGTAACTTTGTTCCCCTTTTTTATAACGTTTTGCATAATTTCCTCCTACATTCCTCTTTATTTCATATATAATTATAATATTTTTTCAGAAAAATCAAAACAAAACTCTATAATATATTGTTTCATTTTGTTATTTGGCACCTATTATTTATAAAGAAAATAGTCTTCTAACCTTTAATCTCACCATATTCCAGGAGGAATTTATTTTTGAACAAGTTCAAGGGATGTATCAACGATTTCAAGAAGATATGAAACGGAATGCCAGAAGATAAATCCTCCATAATAGCTAAAGATGACATACGTGACCGTAACGCAGTTAATAAAAAATAGGAGGTTACATCCCTCCTATTTCAGCTCAATATTTTACTTTCCTTCTTATTTATCTCAAGTAGAATCCCTTTCTCTATCCAGCCTTCTACTCCATTTTTTTTAATTAAATCATACCCTGCGCAGCTACCATCAATGAGAGAAACAATATCCCCTTTTCTAACACCTATTTGCGCACAAGAAATATCGGTTTTCACTGTGTATTCACCTGACTCACGTTGCCTAATATATTCATTTTTCACATTGAGTAATTTATTCGTTTCCTTTTGCTTGCATATTGTGTAATCTCGCCTCTTCTCCACCGGCTCTATGTAATAATACGGATATGTAACCCCTCCCTGCATTGTTGCATCAGCATTAAATTCTGCTGTTGCTTCATAAATTGGAAAATAGTCTACATATGTATAAGAAAACGTATCACCTGTTAGTTTCCTCTGAATGATAAATGCATTTAATTGCCCTGCTTCTTTAATCGCATTCCCGCCGTCAATTGCAATAATTTTTTTCTCCTTATCAATAACTGGATTGTTAGACGGGGCTTCTTCAGAATAGTTCACAACAGGCCAATGCCCAACAACTACATACTTATTAGCTCTATGCGATTTATTAAAAAACTCTGGCATTGCTATCGCATTTTTGCGCGCTGTTTCTTTCCAATCTACTCTATCTTCCAGTCCAGCATGTACAAAAATATAATCTTCTGTTTCAATCGCTGTTGGCAGCTCATTTAGCCAATTTATTTCTTTTGAAAAGTGACTTAATAGTACTTCCTTCACTTCCTGAATTGAAGTATCTTCCTGAATAGAAAAATGTAATTGTTCTAACCATTCATTAAAAATCGAATGCTTTCTCGTACATAAATAATTAATGAGACCTGGATTTTCATTTAGAAGAGCATCAACTAAAACTTCACAATTCCCTTCAACAACGTGAACATTTAAATTACTCTCTACAAGATCCATTACATAGTCTACTACGCCGATGCTATCGCTTCCTTTCTCACAAAGGTCTCCATTAATAATTAAATAATCTTCATTCTTAAAGTTAACTTTATGTAGTAATTCTTTTAAAAGGTTCAATTCTCCATGAATATCAGACATTATGATAACTCTAGCATTATTAGGGATAGATAGTTTCTTTATTTTCTCCAAGTATAAACGCTCCAATCATTTTCTTTATTTATACAAAATAAATTATAAACCTTTCTAAATGAAATAGGTTCTATATTATGTCATATAGAACCTATCTTTCTTTATAATTTTTTATGAAAAGAATAACTTACCTTATCATACCCTTCCCTTTCATAAAAACGATGAGCATCAATTCTAGGAAACGCTGATGTTAAGTCGATAGACTCACATCCATTTTCCTTTCCCCAGTTCTCTATATAAGAAAGTAATACATTCCCATATCCTTTTGAACGATGTGCTTCTGCTGTTACAAGGTCATATACGAAAACGTGCTTCTTATTATAAAAGTTCGTACAAATTGCTACACCGGCAAGGCCAACAACTTCATCATCTTCATTACGTAACGAAAATAGTTTATAATTTTCTTCTTTCATTTTTCGAAATAAAAAGCCTGCTTCCTCTTCAGAAAGCTGTGTTCGTAATTGCTGTAAAACAGGTAATACTTCATGTAATTGTGCTTCTGTTACTACTTCTTTAACATTCATTTGAACTCTCCCCTAACAATTTGTATAATTTTCTAAATGTTATATCATTATTATAGGGAGTGTCTGCCCTTCACTTAAGTGACAGTTTAATTATTTTTTATAAGGCCAGTTTTAAAGGAGAGTTCTTACTATGGATTTTACTATCCCATTGCAATTAGAAAGCAATACACCTATTTACTTACAAATTTACGAATTTATAAAATATGAAATTATACAGGGAACTATTTCTGTTGGTACATGTCTTCCCTCACATAGAAACTTAGCGTCACAACTTAATATTAGCCGCATTACTGTTGAATCAGCTTATCAACAATTATTAGCTGAAGGTTATGTAGAAAGTAAACCGAAGCGTGGTATTTTTGTTGCAAATGTCGATATTGACGTTATCCCGAATAAAAAATTAAATATGGCAAAGGAAAAGAGCAATTTAATAGAAGATCCGTTTGAATATGATTGTAGCCAAGGTCTTATTGATCAAACTGCTTTTCCGATTACAAACTGGAAAAGAGCGTTACAAGAAGCAATACTAAAGTACGAAAATGCGTTATTTGCTAAAGAAGACCCACAAGGTGAGTTCGTTCTTCGAGAACATATTTCAACATATTTATATCATGCGCGCGGTGTATATTCTTCACCTGATCAAATTGTGATTGGTGCCGGAACACAGCCACTTCTTTGGCTACTAATTCAACTGCTTGGTCCTACAAAAGAGTACGGCATTGAAAACCCTGGATTTCACCGTATACATGCAATTGTTAAAAGCTGCAATCAACAAATTCATCCCATTCCATTAGACGAAAAAGGGATTCATATTTCTAACTTATACAATACAAATTCCAATGTCGCATACGTTACGCCATCACATCAATTTCCGCTTGGAATGATTATGCCTTTATCTAGAAGATTGGAATTGTTAAAATGGGCCAATGATCGCGATGGATATATTATTGAAGATGACTATGATGGGGAGTTCCGTTACGCAGGTAAACCAATTCCGTCTTTACAAAGTCTTGACTCAAATGAACGTGTTATTTATATGGGGACTTTCTCAAAATCTTTTTTACCTTCTTTACGAATGGGATATGTTGTTTTACCACCGCATCTTTTAAAAACGTATGAAGCGTTGCAAGGTATTTTTAAACAAACAGTCTCTACTACACAACAACTTGCTTTCGCTAATTTTATACAAAGTGGAAATTGGGAACGTCATATTAACCGCAGTCGTACGTTGTATAAAAGAAAACATCATACATTAGTAAAATTCATTGTGAAAGAAATGGGTACTAATGTTCAAATTCTTGGTGAACAATCAGGTCTTCATATTGTTCTACGTATCCATAACAATATGAATGAACAAGAACTTATTGAATCAGCTAAGAAACAAAGTATTAAGTTATATCCACTTTCTCCCTATGATTTTGTAAATGATTTACGCAAAGAATCTTACGTATTACTCGGTTTCGGTAGTATTCCCGAAAATAAAATTGAAACGGTAGTAAACTTATTGAATGAAGCTTGGTTTCCTAGTTAAAAGAGAATTTGCTAACGCTGAGTTTAACTCGTAATACAATAAAAATTCAACAAAACAAAAAAGAAGATTGTCCAAAATAGCTTTTTGGACAATCTTCTTTTAGTTAATCACCTGATCGGGCAGTCCTTCCCGGACGCTTCACACCAGTTGTTTCTGTTGAATAAGAAGCTTCAATTATAGCAGTTGGATCTACAGAGAGAACGAGATCTTTCATTTTCGGATAAATGAAACGGTTTGTAATACAATAAATGATTCTCTTATGCTCTCCTAAAAAACCACCTTCTCCATGTAGATACGTAACGGATAATTGCAATTCTTTCATAAGTAGATCGCCTATTTCTTTATTCTTACCAGAAATAATCATGACGCTCTTCCCTTGATTAATGCCATCTAATATGAAATCAATCATCTTCGTAACAATATAGAAAATTGCTAATGAGAACATCGCTTGTTCGATTGAAAATAAAATGGCCACAAAAATGAAAATGACTGCATTTACAGCAAGTAAAAATGTGCTAATCGGTACCTTAAAATGTTTGTTCATCCAAACTGCTAACATTTCTGAGCCATCTATTGCTCCGCCCATTTTCACTACAATCCCTACACCAATTCCAAACAGTACGCCACCATAAAGTACAATTAATAGTTCAGAAGTTGTAATCGCTGGAAATGGTTTTAAATAAATCAATCCGAGTGTTGTAACGACATTCGCATACGATGTACGTATAAAAAACTTCTTCCCCATTACTTTTGCAGTAAATAGTAAAATAGGAATATTAAGTCCTAAAAACACACCATACAGCGGTAATCCTGCAACTTTATTTGCCATAATAGCAATAGCCGTTACCCCGCCATCTACTAGTCCATTAGGTGCTAAAATAAGCTCTAGTGAACCCGCTACAATAATGGAGCCAATTGTTAATAATACGTATTCAAATACTCTCTTCATTCATTACCCCCAAAACTTATATATTTTCTTAGTATTATTTTAACGTAATCTTACTACTAATACAAAGATATCAGTTTATATACACAGAAGTTTCACCTTTACAGTGATTTTTATGTAATTGATTTAAAGCCAAATAGAAGAAACACACTTACATATTACAATAAGTGTGTTTTAAGCGTTTATTCTGCTATTCGCGAGCAGTAGACTCCCGTTTCAAATTTCAAGCTGAAACAAAGAATCGGCTACCCAAAAACGCCCGATTCGTGTGAGCTAACAATCAGTTGTAGATGAACAAAGTCCACACTGATTAAAGTTTCACTTTATTTAAGCTTTAAATATGAATTCATTTTCATTTTAAATATTTCATCAACTGCTCTCTCATACCCACCACTATTTCGAAGTGACTTTCCAACTTTACGACTATTTTCCTTAAACGTTACATCATCCATTACTTCCTTTACAGTCTCACGTAACAATTCAGAAGTTAATTCTTTACGATTAAGCCTTTTTCCAGCCCCTACTTCAGTCACTCGTTTCGCAACTAAAGGCTGATCTCCTGTTACCGGAATTACAACTAACGGGACACCGTAATATAACGCTTCACTCGAGCTGTTCATACCACCATGTGTCACGAATACATCAGCATGCTGTAATACTTCTAATTGCGGCACATAATTATACAACTTAAAGTTATTCGGAATATTTTCAAATTGACTTATATTTATTTTCTTACCAACAACTAATATGACTTTCGCTTCTACATCTTTAAACGCTTCAAAACATTTTTCATACAGGGCAGGTTGTTCATTAAAAACTGTTCCCATAGAAATAAAAATCACTTTTTCATCTTTTAAATCTTTAATAGGAAAACTGTTCACTTCTTTTCGAGTAGCAATTGATGGACCGACAAATTTATACGATTCATCAAATACATCCGAATGTGGCTGATATTCTTTTGAAGTGTATACAATCGTAATATCGCCAGGATGATTCATAATATCATACAAACTTTTACATTTCATTCCATACTGCTCTTTCCATCTTTCCATTCCCACTACACAAGATTGGTATAATGGATTGGTCTCATCTATTGGGCTCGATTCTTGCTCATCATTAAAAGTAATGTACTGATTAAAAGCAAAGGTTGTACAAGAAGAAACGCTTCGCAACTGTAGAATATTCGCTATAATACGTCCAACCGGAAAATGATTATCGTATATTAAGTAATCGTACTTTTCTCCTTTTGTTTCTTCTACAATTTTAGTAACAATACGTTCTGATGCTTCAATCATATGGGACAGCATCGTCAAAGGACTACCACCCTCATTAACTCGTTCCATAATATTAATTTGCGAAAGAAAATTCTCAAATGATCGAAATTCAGCGCCTGTTGCTTCAACCTTGTTTTTGTAATCTTCAATACAATATGATACAACTGTTTCCCCACGTCGAATTAACTCATTAACAACTGCTATCGTCGGATTAATATGACCTTCTCCAGGGAAATTTATTACGAGTACGTTCGCCATACCATTCTCTCCTTTCGATTCAACACACATTAATTAATACTAAATCATGTTAATTAATTTAAATCTATTATATAGGAATCTATTCTCCTTCTTCCTATCTTTCTCTTCATTTTATTATTGAGAAATATTGTCTAAAGCCCGCACTATTACGAGTACAGAACCTTATAAATAGGCACTTCATTCCCCTTTTACTTTTCATATCTCGTATCATACGAACTTTACATTCGAGCATTTTTCACGTTTATCATTCGAAAACATTATTTTGATAATTCATACAAAACTAGAAAAATATAATTTCCATGCTGATTTCTCACTATAAATTTATGTATGCTCTATATTGTCCCCTATCATGATCCACGGGGTACATATTCTGTTATATAATGAATTTATAGAATTTACAGAAAAAATGAGGGAATTTCATGTTACAACAACTATTCACTTCACCTATTCTATCCATCCGAGCTTTACATCCAGGCTATGAAGATCATGCAAGTGACGTTTTTCTCATTCAAACAGCAGATGCAGAAGTTATCGTTCGTTCTTCTAAAATGAATGAAGAGCCAAATAATGATTTTTGGTGGGGATGCAAAAATCTCTTTGGAATTGATCCAAGGAACGTACATCATTTAGAAACGGTACATGCATTGCTGCAAAAACATACAAATCTTCCTATCCCAACAATTTTAGAAAAACATATTTTAGATGGCCGAGAATTCATTGTGGCTGAAAAATTAGTAGGTAATACAGTTCAATCTTTTATTGGGCAACCAGATTCTATTTTATTCAGCCTAGGAAAAGGACTAGCACAAATACATAAGTATACAGCCCATTTCGTAGGAAATCCGTCACGTACACTCCAAGTTCCACTAGCGGAATTCCAGCCACACATTTTAAAAGTGAGTAAAGAACTTGTGAATAGGTTTTATTCCGATAACGAGAGCATATATAACACATTTCATACTTTTGAGTCACAACTTTCTACCTTACCAACACCAAAGGAATCTACACTCGTCTTAATTGATATGGATCCTACTCAGTTTTTATCAGATGGTATAACTATTACTGGTTTAGTAGATACAGAAGCTTATGCAGTTGCCCCGCGAGAGTTTGATTTTATCGGATTAGAATATGTACTTTCAGAAAAAGAGGCTCATGCCTTTAAAAGTGGTTACGAAACAATTATGTCTATTCCTCATCTTGAGGAATGTAGACAGCCTTATCGTTATTTGTACCGACTGTTATCTGTTCAAGGTAGTGTGGAATTAAAGAAATGGTTAAGTTACCCATCCTATTTTTAAAAACGATTGCGAGGGATTATGAAATGAACATTGAAAAAAAGAAATCTTTAACAGCAAACGAAATTCAGCAAATGAAAGATTTAGCTCATATTTGCGGACAATACGATCAAATTGATTACTCATCAGATTTACATGTTAACTTTTTAACTGCTCGTAATAAAAAAGAAATCAATGATTTTCTATTTTTTGATGATACCCAATTAATTGGTGCATTAAGTATGTACGACTTTGAAAGACCGACTAAACTGGAGTTAATAGGATTCGTGCACCCAAACTATAGAAAACAACATATAGGCACTACCCTTTTACAAACTGCCATGAACGAAATACAAAAAAGAGACATAGACGAAGCTCTTCTCATCATTAACGGAGATTCCTCATCTGGGAAAGCATTTGCAAATCAAATGAAATTACCTTATCTATACAGCGAGTATAATATGACGTGTAAATCAAATAAAAAACGAGAAACAATGAAGAATACTATTAAACTTTCCATCGCATCTTCAGAATTACTTCCTGATCTCATAGAAATCTCTAGTAAAGCTTTCGGGGATTCTGTAGCAAATACATCCACATGGTTACAAAAAATGATGAAGTCACCTTCTCATCAAGTTTACGTTGCTCTTATGAATGAAAAATCAATTGGAACGATTACAGTTACTCACCAAGAGCGATCTACTACACTTTCAGGCTTCGCAGTCCATCCTTCTTATCAAGGTAAAGGATATGGTAAAGATATTCTAAGTTATATGGTACATACACTCATTACAGAAGGAGTTTCAACGATTGAATTAGACGTCGAAACGAAAAATAACAATGCTTTACAGTTATATACACATTGTGGCTTTGAAATTATAATGAAGCATAATTATTATGACTTGTTCAAAAAACATCAATAGCCCAATTTTCATTTACGAAAAGTAAAGAAAAAACTGAATCATATCGATTCAGTTTTTTCTTAATATATTTACAACCGCAGTCGTTTCATTATGTTCTTTATAAACACGAGGAATTCTTCTGTCTAACATACATGTAACTTCATAATTAATTGTGCCTAACATATCCGCTACTTCTTCTACAGCAATTTCTTCTTCACCTTGTTTGCCGTAAAATACCACGTCGTCCCCTACTTGTACTGGCATCGCTTTTGTAACGTCCAGCATAAGCTGATCCATACAAACACGACCAATAACCGGCACTCGAACTCCATTAATTAATGCATACCCTTTATTAGATAACTGGCGATTATAGCCATCAGCATAACCAATCGGCACAGTCGCAATCCATTCTTCACCCGTTGTTACATACGTATTTCCATAACTAACACCACGATTTTTCGTCGCATGTTTAACATGAGCTACTTTTGATTTTAATGACAATGCAGGCTGTAAGGAAACGACTGTATGATCCACTTCTTTCGAAGGATACATGCCGTAAACCCCAATACCAACGCGAACCATATTTTGAAATGTATTGCTTAGTTCCATTGACCCTGCACTATTTGAACTATGAATGTATGGTATTTGCA
This sequence comes from Bacillus cereus group sp. N11, assembly GCF_016483605.1. Taxonomy (NCBI): domain Bacteria; kingdom Bacillati; phylum Bacillota; class Bacilli; order Caryophanales; family Bacillaceae; genus Bacillus; species Bacillus cereus group sp. N11. The sequence goes on along the minus strand of NZ_JAEHBN010000004.1, from coordinate 93,709 downwards.
TCCCTAATTCATTTGCTGTATTTACAGCTTTCTCAAATAAACTTGTTTGCATATTCGTATACGATTTATCAATTTCATCTGCCGTAGAGTAATGTGTAAACATCCCTACTACCTCTACATACTCCATACGGTTTAATTCTTCTAAAAATGGTTTAACTTCTTCTTCTTGCAAACCGATACGGCTCATTCCTGTATCGATTTTCACTTGAATACGTGCTTTATTTTGAAGACGTTGTGCAATTTCATTTATGCCTTGTAAATCTTCTATTCTATAGACTGTCATCATAACGTCATATTGAATTGCGGATTCCGCAGCTGCAACTGATGTATAACCCAATATTAAGATCGGTACAGTGATTCCAGCTTCTCTTAATTCGATCGCTTCATCGACAAATGCAACTGCAAGCTGGTTCACCCCTGCTTCAATCGCAGCTTTCGCAACTTCAACTGCCCCATGGCCATACCCATTCGCTTTTACAGCAGCCATCATTGCAATATTTTCATCGTTTACATGTTTTTTAAATTCTTTTACATTATGTTTTACAGCATTTAAGTCAACTTCAACAATTGTATCTCTTCCATATTTCAAACTCATTGGTCTAACTCCTAACTCAATAATTGCATTCCATTCTATTTCACGTTTCATATGACCTTTTACAATATAATACGTTTCACTATGCTAGTCAAACTACTAGAATTTTCGGAATTTTAAGTATGATATAATACCCTTAAGAATTTATTATATATGGAGATGAGGAGAATTACAATGTTTGTACAATCTGCGTTGCATCAACTAAAAGTTGCTGTTGATACTTCTATCCAAATACTGAATCAATATAATGAAAGTGATTTGAAAATAACACTGATTGAATCAAAGCGGTCATTATTTGAAATGTGTACACATCTTTCCCTTATTTGCCACGCTGATTTACTCATCTTAAATGGTATTTCGGAAAAAGAGTTACATACCTTTTATATAGAACAAACACCCGAAACAATTGCTCAAATGCAACAAATGATGATACAAGGGTACGATTTACTTTCTAAAACTTTTTTATCCTATTCCAATGAAGAATTAGCGGAAATTATGACTGCTTATTGGGATATTGCTTATTCTCGATTCGAATGGTTACTTGAAATCGTCGCTCACTTTTATCATCATCGCAGTCAAATTCACATTTTACTAGTTGAGCATGTTAAAGATCCTTGCATTCCTTTATTTGAATGAAAAGAGTGGAAACAAAGCCAATAAAGAGTATGACTCCTAATAAAATAAACGTCTGAGCATAGTCCCCTATTTTCATAAGATAAATAGAAATAATAGGTCCTATACTAGTTCCTAAAAATAAAACGAAAGTATAAATAGAAACCGCTATTCCCCTTGCTCTCCCTCCTAATTGGCCGACAAGAGAAACTAAAGATGGAACCGATATAGCAATACCTATTACGAAGCAGACGCTCATCATTACAAGTAACGGCAGTGTCGAAATAAATCCCATTGAACTTAGACTAAAAATAGCAACTAACAATCCTCCTTGAAGAACTTTCTTTACTTCGAACCTCTTTGTTAAACGACCTGCAAGTGGTGATAGTAACATACCAAATAACCCTGCTAGGCGAAAATATAGAATTTGTTCTGCTGTTAAATTGTAAGTAGAAGAGCTCAAATAATTCCCTAAAACAGTATACATATTAACAAAAGCCATTAATAAAACAAACGCAACCATATAGCTCCATACTAAGCTTTTATGTGTAAAAACTTTCCCCATCTGTTTCATTGGCCCCAAAATATCCGTATAAGCTTGAGACGTTTCCCCTTTCGGAAGAGAATAATGAACCCATACAGCAGTAATGATATAGACAAAGCTAAGAAGAAAGAACACCATATGCCATCCAAAATGCTGACTAACAGCAGTACTTATTACCTGCCCTGCAATTCCAGCTACTAAAAAACCGGTACTAACAAACCCTATCGTTGTAACTTTTTTCTCTACTGGAAACATTTCTACAACGTAAGCTAACGCCACTGGAGAAAATGTAGCTGCTGCTATTCCCTGTAACCCTCGAAGAATAATAAGCCAAAATAAGCTATCCACAAACCCTAAGAAAAAAGAAACAATCGACAGTGCAAGCAATCCAATAAAAATCACTTTTTTTCGCCCATATTTATCAGAGATTGCCCCAAATAACAAACAACCTATAGCAAAACCTACCGAAAATATACTGCCTGTAGCCGCAGATTGCGCTAATGAAACTTTAAAAATGTCTGAAAATAGAGCGATTAAAGGAATCGTCACATATAGGCTGGACATAACTACCATACCTGCCCAACATAACACCGCTGTCATTACTGTATAATTCCTCCCACTATTTACTTCTTTTGATATTTCCATCATAAAATCTCCCCCTTACATTGATTTTCCTCATCGATTGAAAACTTATAAAGTAAATGACTCAAAATAAAATCCCTTCAACACTCACTTAATTCGTTTACGTTAATAAATACATTATCGCCCTTTAAATTAGCTAAACATATAATAAGGTAACCTAATTATATGTTTAAATAAAAAAGTTGACTCTCACAATCAACTTATTTACCTACCTTCGCCTAATTTCATCTGCATAATTACTTGCATTTTATTTAATAGCTTCTCTAACACTTGACGCTCTTCTTGATTAAAGTCATTAACTAACGAAGCGCAAGATGACCAAAAAGTCGGTAAAGAATGTGTAACTAGTTCTTTTCCTTTCGGAGTAATTTTCACCTTTAATCTTCTTCGATCTTCAGAATGATGGAACCTTACGATTAACTCTCGTTTCTCCATCCAATCTAATAAGCCGGTGACAGAAGCACGTGTAATCCCTAATCGACTCGCTATATCCGACGGACTCATGTTCACTTCTTCTCCATTCGATTCCATTTCACGCAAAATAAATAACAATAAAAAATCTAATTTGCTTTCCGAAATACCAAGCGGAGCTAAATCTACGTCAACAGCATCAAGAACATTATCAGACGTCCATAACATTAACAAACCAAGTTTTGCTGCGATTGGATCTGTTTCCGCTGATGCTGTCTTTTTTATTAACTCTGCATATGGATCAATCCCTAAAGGAAGAGCACCTTTTTTTGAATCCATTCATTTTCACTCTCCTTCCCCCTATTTAATTAGCTTACCTAACTACTTTTATATTATACTCATTTCCTTCCTTTTATTGCAAGAGTATTGTTAGAAAAAAATTCTATTATGAAAACAGGATTTTTTTCACTTACTAATTATTTTTTCAAATGATCCTAAACTCTTTTAAAGCAAACGAAATGCCACCTTCACTTGATTTCTTTGTAACGAAATCAGCTTTTGTTTTTAACTCTTCTCCACCATTCCCCATCGCAATTCCTAAACCTACATACTGTAGCATTTCAATATCATTTCCACCATCTCCGAATGCCATTGCTCCTGACTTACAAATATTTAAATGTTCCAATACCTTTTGGATTGCAGTTAGCTTCGATACTTTATTATCTTCCAGCACATTCATAACATAACCATGAAAACGTTCAAACGTAAGCATTGGATATCTTTCAAAAAATTTTTGAGCTTCCATTTCATCAGCATACAGACATATACAATACATCTCTTCTGATAAGTTTCTAACTTTATCAGGATACCGCTCTAAATTTAAAGTTTCGTTTAATGCTCGTATTACACGTTCATCTTTTGAGGCTATACCATTCATAGAAAATTCTTCTGTAAAGTAAGAAACACTATGACCATGTAATTCAGCGAAATTTGAAATATCATGAACAATTTCACTTGAAAGTATCGATTTATGAATAACTTCTTCCTTACACTTTATATGTCCACCATTTGCAGAAATAAATGTGTCTATGCCTAGTTCTTTAAATTGTGAGCATAAACTATATGGTCTCCCTGTTGTAACAACTACGTGAATCCCTTTATCTATTAACCTTCTTATCACTTCTTTTGTACTTTCGTGCATACTTCTATCAATCTCACTTAAAAGCGTACCGTCAACATCGAAAAATACAACTTTATACATAAGTCTCTACATCCCGCCTAAATGATTCGTATCATTAATGAAATGTACCGTTTTTTGTTCACCATCAATTTCAATTAAACTTATTCCCGTATCTCCTATTTTAAAGTAATAATCCATTGAAATTGGCATTTGGAAAAATGCTCGTAATAGACTATTTATTACACCACCGTGTGCAACGATTGCTATCTGATCATATGTATTCTCTGTCACGATTTTAGAAAAGATTCCTTCTATTCTCATTCTAAATTCAATAAATGATTCTCCATTTTCAAAACGGTCATGAAGAAACTTTGGCTCAGGATATTTTTTCGCTTCTTCAAAAGATAAACCGGCTTGCACCCCATTATTAAACTCCATTAATTCCTCTTCTAATTGAATTGGACAACCAATTGCTTCCGCTAATGTTTCACCAGTTTCACGGGCACGTTTTAATGTACTTGCCCAAATGAAATCTGGTGGAAAGTCAGCCTTCACTTTCTGTATAAGTCTTTGTACTTGCTGTCTTCCCTTTTCTGTTAATTCAAAGTCAGCTCTTCCTTCATGTACATTCAGGATGTCCGCTTCGGATTCTCCGTGTCGTATTAATAGTATTTGCATTCGTTCCCCCACTCCCTGATTTAATGTTCAGAAGATTACATTATATCATATTTTTAACTTTTCATAATAAAAAAGGAACGGTCTCCCGTCCCTCACCCATTTACCTTCTCCGCATCATTCCAATAATACTTACTAAGTGCTTCCGTTAATACATCAATTGTGTTATATAATTCATCTAACGTATTATCCACACCACCAACTTCAATTAACATCGCGTTTTTAGATAAATCTTGGTTATAAACGCCGTTTCCATCTTTTTTATACTTCGGAAAAATCCCTCTACTTAATCCGTAATAGTTTTCATCTAAATAACTATTGATTGCTCTTGCAATTTTTTCGTTTTCAGTACGTCCTTCATTTTCCATCCCAATTATAAAATATAATCTTGCATACGATTTCCCGTTAATTACTTTTGTAGTTACTTTCTTGCGCTGATCATCACGGTGTATATCAATTGGAAAAGTAATTTTATTATTTTGTGCTAATGCTTCCTTTACATATCCATGAGATGCTGTATACGATTGATACCATTTCCATTTTTTACTTGCCAGTAAATCACCCATATTCGTTTTATCATGAACTACTGGAATTCCTTGCTCTTCAAGTTGCTCCTTCATACGTTTTCCTAATAAGGACACATTTACATCTGGACTCGATGGATCGGTAGCTCCTGGTAATAAAGGAAAGAAGGATTCCCAACTATGTGTATGGTAAATGTATACTGCATTTTCACCTTTTTTCGTTCCGTTCTTTTTCTGCACCGGATTATTCTTTTCTGCTTCTGTAACTTTATCTTTTGCTACCTCTCGCTCTTTCGTTACTTCTTCAATCGGTACACTAGATTCATTCGGGATATTCGTAAAGTTTGTCCCTTCCCCAGCTACGATAATGTTAGAGTAATACTTTGACATACCAGGTACTTCTTTACCGACAAATGTTCTTAAATCTTTAATTTTCAAATCTGTCGCAATAGAGAACATCAAATTCCCAACAGACTCCCGTTTATTCTGCTTAAAATAATCAAATCCATAATAGTGATTCTCACTTTCTATCATTTGAACAAAACCTTGCATAGACACTTTTCCAAACCATTGATTCGCATAACTTGATTTCATTGTATGTAAAAGCGACGTCAAAATTGACGCGATAATTATTACTATTAGCGCATATAAAAAAAGTAACGAGATTAGTTTTTTCCCATGTATACGAGTTGCATACTTTTTCACTGTATCACCTTCTTTATACATGGATATGTACAAGCCTTTCGTAATATACGCACAAAAAAGAGAAATGGCATCCCATTCCTCTTCCTCACTCTTATTGTTCTTTACCTGTATCATTTGAAGGCAATTTCTTCGCTTGTTTTTCTTTAAAGATTTCTCCGATTGCCCCAAGAGTACCAAGTGTTTCAATTGCATTAGATGGAATAAAGACTTTATTTGCTGGTCCTTTTGCAACCTCAATCAATGATTCAAATGATTTATAAGCAAGTACGCGTTCATCTAAATCTGCTGCACGAAGTAATTCAATTCGGTTTTGTTCTGCTTTTGCGATTTCTTCAATTGCTCTTGCTTCCCCTTGCGCTTCTAATTCTTTGGCTTCTTTTAAACCTTCAGCTTCTCGAATACGTGCTTCTTTATCCCCTTCGGCCATCAAGATTTTACTTTGTTTTTCCCCTTCCGCACGAAGAACTTTATCTTGTTTTGCTGCTTCAGCTTCTAAAATAATCGCACGTTTATTACGTTCTGCTTTCATTTGTTTTTCCATCGATGCTTGCACATCTTTTGGCGGGTTAATGTCTACTACTTCAACACGCTCAATACGAACGCCCCATTTTTCTGTTGCTTCATCAAGCGCTAAGCGAATTTCTGTTGAAATTTTTTCACGACCAGATAACGTTTCATCAAGTTCCATTTTACCGATAATTTGACGCATCGTTGCAGAAGTAATGTTACGAACACCATATTCATAGTTTGAGATACCATATGTCGCAAGTTCAGGTTCGACAATTTGATAGAAAATAATTGTATCAATTTCTACTTGTACGTTATCTTTCGTAATTACCTTTTGTGGTGGTACATTCGTTTGTTGAATACGTAAGTCGTGATATACACGAACGCGATCTACAATTGGGATTAATATATTTAATCCTGGGTGCATAATACGCTGAAACTTACCAAATCTTTCAACAACCCCAACTTTTTGCTGAGGAATAATTTTAATTGTTAATGCGATAAATGTAACTACAATTAGCGCGAATACAATTGTTAACGTTAATGCTATCATATTTATTCACTCTCCTTTTTTACTTGTAATATAGTACTATGCCTCTTTATAACAACGACTTTTTCTCCAGTGTCAATCGGAACATCTGCAATAGCTGTCCAAGTATCTCCATCCACCTTCACAATACCGTTCGTTTCATTTGTAATCGCTTGCACAACAATTCCTTTTTTACCGACAAGCATATCTACTGTATCCGTAAAACCTTTTGCTTCTCGAAAGTTTTTTGAAATTCTTTTCGTAAAGAATGTCAATGTTAAACTTACAATCGCACCAACAGTAACTTGTAACAATAGTGCATCCGGAGCAAATAAAGCAATAAGACCTCCGACAACAGCTCCAATTCCAAGCCAAAGCATATAAAACGTTATCGACAACATTTCCGCGATAAATAAAATACCCGCTATAATAAACCAAATCACCCAACCAGCCATATGCAACCCTCACTTTCTTTCTCATTTTCTATATGTATATGAAGAAAAGAATGGTTTATCCGCCCTTTCTCATACTTGGGCGTTTACTGCAAGCTATCGTACATATTCGCTGTTACAATAAGTATTAATAAAATACTATATCAATATATTCTTCATTATACATGAAAATTCCTTTCAAAAAATGACAAAAAATTTAATTCTTTTAAAATTATTTTTTTCAGTTTATAATAATTCTAACTCGAATTTGTATTTTTTTGGAAGGTGATATCCTTAATGTGGAATCATTCAATATCATACTATTTAGGATCAAAAATCTGTATTACTCTTGCTGACATCGTTTACATAATGATTATTACAACTCATATCTATATATCAACTAAATCAGCTACTATTACTGCCCTTTTTCCATTATTACAAGTTATCACAAATTTGATCGCAAACATATCTGCACCACTTATAATGAATCGTTTTTCATCTTATTCAGTACTTTTTATATTACAATGGACAAAAACTGCCCTATTCATGTTATTAACGCTATTATTTCCGGTCCTTTCCAAAAACATTGTAACTCTATTAACTTTCATTTTTTTCATTTCTTTATGTAGTGGGTGGAGTGCTCCATTACTATACAGTATTGTTCCACGCCTAACACCAAAAGAAAGATTAGTAAAAGTAAATAGTATCTTTTCCTTTTCATCACAAATTGTACAAGCGGCAGCTTATTCATTTACAAGTATTATCGTTCTGCTCATTGGCGCTACTTCTACATTCATGATTACTATTATTTTAATGATTTTCGGATGTATTGCATTGCATATTTCATTACATTCCATCCATACCGAACGAGTAACAGAGCCTTCTTCTTCAAAAAACACAGCTTTATTTGAAGGCTGGAAACTATTATTTCATCATCCTTCTTTGCGCACAGTTACATTAATGGACTTAATTGAAACTTTCGCAGGGACGATATGGATTGGCGCTATTACGATGGCATATGTAACGACTGTTCTGCATAAAGGAGAAGAATGGTGGGGATATATTAACACAAGTTATTATGTGGGCACGTTAATTGGTGGTCTATTAGCGTGGAAAATAAGTACATATATTCAAAAAAATTTAATACGCTCCATGGCGATAGGATCACTTATATTTAGTATTCTTACATTTTTATATGGTATAACAAGCAGTGGATTTATTGCGCTTTTCCTATGTGTTCTAATGGGACCATGTTATCAAATTAGAGATATTTCTCAAACGACGGTTTTACAATCTAGTGTCGCCCCTTCTCTATTATCGAAAATGTATACAGCACACGGCGCCCTTCTTTCAACAGCTTCTGGTCTTTCTATGCTTAGCGTTGGCATTATTACTGATATGTTCGGTGTTCGTACGATTTATATGATTGCTTCTTTTCTTATTTTATGTTCTGCCTGTTTATCTTTTAGCCTATTAAAATATCATAAGACAGAGCAGAAAGATATTTCACTTTAATCAATAAATCAAAAAGGACAGGAAATTCCTGTCCTTTTGTACATTCTATTCATGACAAGTTGGGAATTTCTCTATGCTTTGTCGCTTGTTCAAAAGCGTACGCTAGTTTAATTAATATTCCTTCACGAAAAGCAGTACTTGCAATCGTAATTCCAAAAGGTCTCCCGTTTTCCATATACCCTGCTGGTATTGCTATAGACGGATAACCTGCTTTCGCACATATAGTAGAGCCTATATAAGACGGAAATAGTATCGCATCAAGATTATATTTTTCCAATGCAAAATCAATACCTTGTTTTTGCGAAAAATATATATCTTCTAATCTTGCATGTAAATATTCTGGATTTCTTAACGTATTAGGATAATCTTTTCTTCCCTCCAACTTAGTTTGTCCATATTTTAAAGCTCTTTCTGCTATGTTTTTATTAAACGCCATTAATTCTGAAATAGAATGTACGGGAATAGTAGAAGGTAATTTTGAAAGATAGTTATCTAAACTATGCTTCAGCTCATAAAGCGGAACTCCCCAGCTCCATTCTCTATGAAAGGAAGGAATATCAATATTTTCTACTACTGTCGCTCCCTCACTACGTAATACTTGGATCGTGTCCTCAAACAAATTTTCATCATACTCACCATTTTCGTAATAATCTTTTGGAGCATTACTATAAACACCAATCTTCGCTCCCTTTAAACCATTAACATCAAGATAAGATGTATAATCTTCATATGCCATACCTTCACTTTTATGAGTAGCTACATCTTTCTCATCCACTCCAGTTAAACTCCCTAGTAAAATAGCGGCATCTGTTACTGTTCTAGCAAATGGTCCCGCTGTATCTTGTGAATAAGTGAACGGAATAATTCCTCTACGACTAATTAGACCGACAGTTGGTTTAATGCCTACTACAGAGCTTTGAACAGCTGGACTCAAAATAGAGGCATCCGTTTCTGTCCCAACAGATAATACTGTAAAATTAGCGGCAACTGCTATTGCGGCCCCTGTACTAGAGCCACCAACAAACATATCATCCGTGCCCGTTCCATATGGATTGATTGTTTGACCACCTCTTGCACTATATCCAGCCCACATTTCAAAAGACATTGCATTTGCTAACTCTGTCATATTCGTTTTACCTATTATCACCGCTCCTTCCTCTCGCAGTTTTGTAACGAGAAATGCATCTTCGCTACTTATATTTTGTTCTAGGGCAATCGTACCTGCACTTGTATGCATGGAATCATTCGTTTCAATATTGTCCTTTAGCAAAACAGGTATACCATGCAATGGTCCCCTTACACCTTTTATCTTCCTTTCATAATCTAACGCTTCTGCAATAAAAATAGCATCCGGGTTTATTTCTAAAATAGAATTAATTTTCGGTCCACCTTGATCATATTGTGCAATTCTATAAAGATAATATATAACTAATTCTTTGGAAGATAACGTCCCTTCTTCCATTGCGGTCTGTATATCATGAATTGTTAATTCTTTTTTTAATACTGGATTAAACTGAATTTCCATTTATATTCTCCTTTATATCCCTTTTAGTTTTTACGAATACTTCTTACTTTTTCATTTTTTCACCTCAGCCTATTCCAAATTAATATCCCTTTAAAAAGTTTCAACTTACTTTTTAATACACCTTTAATTTCCCGAAAAATAAAAAGAGTCTGAAACGATTCATCCTTCGCTTCAAACTCTTTTTATTACTGTGCATATACCACATCTAACAAATGTAAAAACTCTCCCTGTTTTCCTGCTAATTCAGGGCATTTTGCAATATCAATCCATTCGTAGCAAAATACTAAACCTTCATCTTCCTCACCGGCACTTACTATATGTTCCCAAGTATCTTTTACATTCGTTAGTAATGTTACGTGGAAAAAGTGGCGTTTTTGATATTCCTGTTTTTCCTTCACGTGTATGATGTAATCTGCTAGGAAACGCTCTATACATAAATGACGTAATCCAGATTCTTCTTGTACTTCACGTAAAACTGCTGCTTCTAACGTTTCTCCTTCATCAACTGTTCCCCCTGGCACTTGGATACCAGCTTCAGGTATATCACGATGTTTAAAAACAAGTAATTGCTTCATCCCTTCTTTTTCTCTTGTAATATATGCATGTACTTTTTTCTTATATAACATCGTCATTATATTTCTCTCCCCTCAATTGTTCACTCTGTTACTTCTTCAAGCGTCAGTTGATTTTCATATAAATATGTAGCTTGTGGATTTCCCACATACCTTACGTGCCATGGTTCAAACCGATAGCCCGTAATTGATTCTTTTTCTTTTGTATATCGAATCACAAAACCAAATTTATGGGCATTTTCAGAAAGCCACTGCCCCTCTTTCGTCTCCCCAAAAACTGTCTCTAACTGAAATTTAGCAGATTGCGATGTAATATCCATAGCTAGTCCAGTTTGATGTTCACTCGTACCAGGAATCGCGCTAGACATCGCAGTTTTCGCTTCTCCATCTTGTTTTTTATACATCGTATTTAATGCCTTTTGTCGATCAAAAGATCTAAATCCAGAGACTGCAAAAAGGAAAATACGCTCTTTATCAGCTTGTTGAAACATGTCCTCAAGCGCACTAGCTGCCTCTTTCCTCATTTTTTTCTTTTCTTGATCACCTTCACTAGAGTAACGTACTTTCGGAATAACTAAATCTGGCGGTCTATACCCATCTGGTAAACGCCTACTTTTATTCACAAGTACAAGCGTCGAATTTGGATTACTAATTACCGCAATATCCCCATCCATATTCGCAATCGTTTCTTTCGCTTTCGGAAATATGTTATTTACATTCACTTCCTGTGCCTGCTTATCCTTATACATTTTATAATTGATTCCTGCTACTCCAACAATGAGTATCGCCGCTACGATACCAAGTAGTGTCCATCTTTTTTTCATATAACGACCTCTTATTTTAATAATTTGGCCATTTCATACTCATCAATGTTTTGTCCATCGATAATAAGAGCAGCTTTTTTGACACCCTCTTTCTCAAAGCCTTCTTTTCTATATAGTGCCTGAGCTCTTGTATTGTGGGCCATTACCGTTAATTCTAAACGCCATACATCATGTAATCTTGCCCACTTCTCAACCTCTTTAAACAAGCTCGTTCCAATACCACGCCCACTACACTCTTGCAATATACCAATTACAATGGCTGCAACATGTCTCTTTCTTTGTATGTTATTTCCATTCACTAAAATAAATCCTACTATTTTCTCTTCTTCAATCGCTACAAATATTGTTGCTTTTTCATTCTGTATAAATCGATGAATCATTTGCTCTTGTTGCTCAACTGTAGTTTTTCTTTCTCCTGGCTCGTATAACATAAATTTCGTTTCTTCATCTAATTGCTTACTTAATTGCAAAAATGGGGCTGCATCTTCTACTTTGATCTCCCTAATCACTTAAATCACCCTACCTATTTCATTGTGAAAAATTTTCCTTGTAAAAAGATTTTCTCCATTATTGCGAAAATCCCTTTCTAATTCCCCTATTATAAATAGACAAATTTCGATATTACTATAGCAATTATAAATTATGTCTATAATGTGACATCTTATCATCCTCGTTTCATGACAAACAAAAAACGTAAGCTTTACACTTACGTTTTCCCCTAATTGATGTAGGCTGATAACCATTGGCAATGCCCACCACTCATTCAAATTTCACTTTATCCATTCACTTTTTCCGCTTGCCAAAAATATTCACCAAATGCCTTAGCAAGTGCATCAATTGATCGATTTAGTTCTTCCTCTGTATTATCTACCCCGCCAACTTCAATTAATATCGCTTGTCCTGATAGGTCTTGATTGTAAACTCCATTCCCTGTTTGGAATCCTTTTTGAATTACACCACGGCTCATTCCCGGATATTTCTTACTAATCGTCTCGTGTAACGCAGTTGCTAATTGTAAGTTTTTTTCATAGTTTTTGTTACCTTTCCCAATTACAAAAGCAAGCTTAGCATACGATTTATCTCCAATTGTTTTTGTTGTTACATTTTTCCGTGCACTATCACGGTGTAAATCGAAGAAGTATTGTAATTCTTTATTACCAGCCATCGCTTCTTGTACAATTTCCCGTGACATTTTGTAAGAACTATTACTATTTAACCCTTTACTAATTAACCTTTGACCAACGTCAGTCTTATCGTTAGTAGATCCGATTCCTTCGCTTTCTAATTGTTCACGAAATCGGTCGCCGACTATGGAAATATTCGTTACAGAACTTGTCGCTTTATTCGGGTTTGGATCATTCGTTAAGTTCAGTAACGGCAAATAAGATTCCCAGCTATGCGAATGATATATAAATGCAACTTGTCTTTTTCCAGTTGTTTGAGCTGGTTGTTTTTTCTCTTTATTCGTATCAGGCTTTGGCGCTTGTCCACCTTCTCCAGTCCGTTCTTTCACTACTTCTTCAAGAGGAACACTCGACTCTATCGGTAAGTTAGAATAATTTGTTCCCTCACCTGCGATAACGATTTCTGTATCGTACTTACCAAAGCCAGGAAGCTCTTTTCCGACAAAACTACGTACATCGTTAAAACGAATATTCGTAGCCATAGAAAAGAGAAACGAAGAGATTGAAAAATCTTGATTCAAATTTCGATACTCTTGTGTAAAATAATGATTTTCTTTTCCAAGAACATACATGTAGCCATTCATCGATAACTCATTTAACCAATTATATAAATACGTTGACTTTGTCTCTTTCATAGAGGTTACCATCATACTAATAAGAAAAAAAGTCGCTAGTACCGTAGTAATAATAAATAAAACTAACTTACGTACACTTGTAAACTTCACATAAAAAAAGCCTCGATTCATACTATCACCCTCTCTATTTCAAGTTATGTACAAGCTCTAGAGAATAGACCGTTTAAATTCCGGCTATATTGTTAATGAGGTGAAATGAATTGAAGCTATTAATAGGAATATTACCAATCGCTCTATCATTCATTTTTTATTTGTCCGCTAAACATCCAAAAGTCTCTATTGTGTTACATATTTCTGCGTATTTAGCACTGTATGTACTCGGTACAATTATTTCCATTAATATATACGATGTTTTAATACAAGATTTAGTTTTCATGACGAGCATTCATGGAATTTTACTGAATCCATTTTTCCTTATTGCAGGAGCGTATATAGGAACATACACTTTGTACCTACTTTTGTCTCACATTATTATGAAAATAAAAAATGGAGCGTAACGAAATGCAGCCACCGTTCATTTGTCATACATGTAGAAAAAGAATTACACGAAAGAAAGACCTTATTACCACTACACGGTACTTCCATTTTTATTTATTTCACAACAGTTGTTTTAAGCAGCAACAACTTTTCATCCCACGTTTTATCCCTATGAATACACTTTTTTGTTTCTTTCTAATTATATACGGCCTTATTGTTGGTAGCATTCTTATGCTTACGGAGCCGTCTATCATTTGGCTTATTTTTTTGCTTCCTATTTTATATCGATTTCTTTCATATTATTATGTTGAACGTTTTTTCTCTACATAACGAGTGGACTGTCCTCTCGGAATACTTAAACATTCCCACTCATTTTCTTTTAACATTTTACCGATGTAAATAATCTGTCCAATATGCAAAGCATAATGAGAAATTTGCCTTTCAATTGCTTGCAGGACCGTATGTGCTTCACCACGAATGTATACCGTCTTCAATAGATCTTCCGGCATTATAGTATTCATCGTATTAAAAACATATTCCCATCCTTCTTGCCACGCTGCAAGGGCTTCTTCCTTTGAAGAATAGCCTCCTTCAAATTCACCATCTCGGTCACGATCAACTTTTTCACCATCAGATGCTAAAAAATCCGTCCATCTGGAACGCATATTACCGTGCAAATGTTTCATTATAATCGCTATGCTATTTGTTTCTTCATGAGAAGACCATTGTATTTGTTCGTATGATAATTGAGAAAGTGCCCGTTCTCCTTGCTGTTTTGTTGTTTTGAAATTAGAAATGACACATTGTAAATATTCTCGTCCGATATCCATATTGTCCCCTACCCTCACACTAACTAATTTTCGTTCCATTTGGCAGTTCCATATTAGGCTGAAGCAACACAACATCACCAGCTTCAGGAACTCCTCCTAATACAAGCACTTCCGATTTAAATCCAGCTACACGCTTTGGCGGAAAATTTACAACAGCAACAATTTGCTGACCAATTAAGTCTTCTGGATTATATCTCTTCGTAATTTGAGCACTTGACTGCTTGACCCCAAGCTCCCCAAAATCAATTTCTAGTTTAATCGCTGGTACTCTCGCTTCTTTAAATTCCTCTGCCTGTGTTACTGTTCCAATTCTTACATCAAAAGTTAAAAAATCTTCAAAATTAGCCATTTTATCATTCCTCCCAATTATTACTTAGACAAAATACAAAAATCCCCTTTAAAAAAAGAAAGGCGCCTAAGCACCTTTCTTTTGTAATTCACTTGATTCATTTGATTTATAGAAGAAGAAACCAAGAATTCCGCCAATACATGATGGGATTAACCATCCTATTCCTTCTTTATATAATGGTAACATTTGAAGTACATTAGAAATCGCATCAATTTTAATGTTCGCACTTTCTAAACCGTTAAAGAAACTAATTAACAACGCACCTAAAATCGCCCCAATGTAAATTGTATTACGCTTCCCTATCCATTTATGGAAATATGAAAGAACGATTAATACAATTGCAACTGGATAAATGATCATTAACACTGGTAATGTTACTGTGATTAATTGTGTTAACCCTAGGTTAGATACAATTAAACTAAATACACATACCATAGTTACAATCGTTTTATGCGAAAGTCTTGGGAATAAGTTTGTGAAGAAGCCAGCACACGCAGATGTTAATCCAACAGAAGTTGTTAAACAAGCGAGTATAATTACAAGTCCTAATAAAATTTTGCCACTTGTTCCATACAACTCATTTACAACATTCGTCAAAATAAGACCACCGTTCTCCGACACACCAAGTGATGTACTTGTAGATCCGAGATATGCAAGTGATAAATATATTAACGTTAAGCCTAATACAGCAATAATCCCTGATACAACTGTTATTTTTGCGATTTGTCCGCTCTCTTTTATCCCTTTTGAGCGAATAACTTGTACTACAACAATCCCAAACACAAGTGCACTAATCGCATCCATCGTTAAATATCCTTGAATAAATCCACCAAAGAAAGCATTCTCTTTATAAGCAGCTAAAGGTGCAGCCGGTTCTCCAATTGGATCAATAATTGCTTTCCCGACAATAACAGCAACAATTAATACTAATAATGGTGTAAGAAATTTTCCAAACCAATCGACTAATTTAGATGGATTTAATGATAAATACCACGTTATTCCGAAGAAAAATATAGTGAAAAGAAATAGCATGTACCACTCTGAAACCATTGCATCTGATAAAAACGGCTTCATACCCATTTCAAACGAAACGGCTCCCGTACGCGGGATTGCGAAAAATGGTCCAATTGCTAAATAACTAACCAATGG
Source organism: Bacillus cereus group sp. N11 (assembly GCF_016483605.1). Taxonomy (NCBI): domain Bacteria; kingdom Bacillati; phylum Bacillota; class Bacilli; order Caryophanales; family Bacillaceae; genus Bacillus; species Bacillus cereus group sp. N11. The sequence goes on along the minus strand of NZ_JAEHBN010000004.1, from coordinate 77,297 downwards.
GAAAATAAACGCAAATATAGGGTGAACTCTAGAAGATAGCGCTTTCAAGTCCCCCTCTACAAACGCGACAGCTGTTACAGCTAATAGGGGTAATCCGACTCCCGTTACAAGGAATCCTATCGTAGCAATCCAAACATTCTCTCCTGCTTGTTGACCTAAAACTGGCGGGAAAATTAAATTTCCTGCTCCTAAAAATAATGCAAATAGCATTAAACCAATTGCTACCGTATCACCTGGCCTCAATCGTCCCTTCATACTCTTCATTTGCATAGCACTTTTTCATTGTTTATCTTTATTTTCACAATATGCTATGCATCCTCCTCTCTGCTCAAGATGATAAAATATGCCCCTTACAAAGCAGTGTCTTTCTCCATAATTTCTCCATTCCCCTTATTATTACTCTAATTATTAATCTCGTCATTATTTTTTGTTTTTGATTTTTGATTTTTTTGAATATTTAAATCATTAGAGTGTTATTACGTGGAGTATAGTTGTCAGACCTCTTTGTTTTTATCACACATATAGTAACATATTTAGTTGAAAAATAAAAACATATTTTCAAATTGATTTTTTTGAAAATCAAAATTATCTACATTTTATATTCTTTCACACAAATGTTATTCGAGCACTAGACTCATTCTATATTATTATTTTAAAATAATTCCAAAAGCCATCTAACATATGTTAGATGGCTTTTGCATGTTACTCTATCGTTTCTACTTCACGTGGATTATTCATCTCTTCTACATACACAACTCTAAATCCATGATCTTCTAAATCTTTTTGAAGTGTTTCTAATTCACCATCTTCAAACTCTTCTCCTAATGTAAACATAATTCTACGAACTAATAGAGCATCATTATCAAAAGTCATTAAACTTTGAATACCAGTGTATTTCTTCAAAACTGTCGATAACTTTTGGATCGCTCCATTATAGTCTTGCGTTCCAATCATGACAGAATATTTACTAGAATGAACGCCCCATGCATCTTCTAATAACTCAAAAACTTTTTTATGCGTTAAAATTCCAAGGAAAATTCCTTTTTCGTCAACTACTGATAAATAAGGTAATTTTTTTATTGTAAAAAATACTTTAAAGAAAGATGAATCTTCTCTCACAAATCCTTCTTTATCGTTCAATAATTGTATTACACTTTCGTCAAGTGATCCTTTATATTCTAAAATATCTACTTTATATATATTCCCTAAAAATTTCTCTTTTTTTTCATCTAAAACTGGTACACAACGATACCCTGTTTTATTTAAATGCTCCAATGCTTCTCCTATCGTAATCGAACTTGAGCACAGTAAAACTTCCCTTTTCGGCACGTAATTCCCTTTAATCCTCATAAAAAGCCTCCTTATGTTAAAATACTTTCTGTGCCATAACTATATTATATATTCAGAAAAAAATAAATAATTTATTTTATTTTTCTGAAAATTATTCATTTTCTTGTCATAATTTATTCATGAATCCTTCACTTGCATATCTTCACTAGGAAAGCCTCTCTCTGAATGACTTAATGAAAAAGATATTGTAACTTTATTAGAAAAACGCTAAAATAAGAATAAGAATTTTCTGAATATTCAAAGAGTAGGTGGTTATATGTCTTTGTTACGCTCGCATATATGCAAATTTATAATTGGTGTCATTGTTATTTTTCTCATAAGTCCTATCCCAGCTCTTTTTATTACACATAATTATTCTTATCAAAATGGCTTAATAAGTATTTTCCAAAACTTCGATCAACTTTCTTCTATATCAATTCCAAAAATTGATTGGATGCATGAATCTATTTTTTTCTCAGCAAATCAGATGATACATACTTCTACTCATTCAACACCACTATTCCCTTACATATGGGAAATATATTTTTTATCAATTGTTCGTTTCACTTTCACTCTTGCAATTGGCTTCTTTATAAGTTTAGGAATCGGTCATCTATTTTTAAAAGCACCAAATTCAATTAAAAAGATCACTACTTTCCTACACTGGATACCGTACTCTTTTTGCACTGTATTTTTACAATGTTCTATCTTACTACTTCTTCTCTATATTGCAAACTTTATAAAGTTTTCTTATTTCTCATCTTTGATCATCGTATGTAGTACCTCTATGATTATCGTTATGCAAGCAATAAAGAAATGGCTCCCTTTCCTGTATAACACAAGTGAATATGAAATGAAAAATTCTGCTTTCCTTGTTGATACATTATTTTTAGCACTTACTTCGAATCATAAATCTATTTTAAGTTCTATTATTTTTTCCTTTTTAATTATGGAATGTACTTTTCACTCGAGCGGATTATTACAATTTATCGTTCAATTTGGTGGTACTGCACCTGTAATTGTCACAATCGGTTTACTACTATTGTATATCCCATACAGCGTCTTATCTTTTCTCCAAGCACTTTGGACAACAAACTACTCTAAACAACAAACATACACTATAACACGAAGTATCCCAAAACCGTAAAGTTACATAGCCCTCTATATTCTGAAAGTAGAGGGTTATTCCTTTTGTATCGAGGACAAAATAACAACAAACTCTAAAACTACACTATAAACATGCCAATATTTACCCTTTTCCTTTGACTATTCTTTTCATTTGGATTTATTATAAAAGTATAACATAATTGCAGGAGGTGACATCTTTATTTCAAACTTTGGAATAGAGAACACACTTGGACATATTAAATATTTTTCTCATCTTTGTACTTATTCTTATTTCGGGCTTTTTCGTTGCATCAGAATTCGCTGTTGTAAAAGTACGAAAAAGCCGAATTGACCAACTTGCAAATGAAGGTAATAAACAAGCTTTAGCTGCAAGAAGTGTCCTATCTAATTTAGATGTTTATTTATCTGCTTGTCAGCTCGGGATTACGATTACTTCTTTAGGGCTTGGTTGGCTTGGTGAACCGACTGTGGAACATATATTACGACCGCTTTTTGAAAAAATCAACATGACTGGAACAATGGCTAACACGTTATCTTTTATTATTGCTTTTAGCGTTATTACATTTTTCCACGTTGTATTAGGTGAATTAGTTCCAAAGTCTTTCGCAATTCAAAAAGCAGAAGCAATCACACTCAAATTTGCCAAACCACTTATTTTATTTGATAAAATTATGTATCCGTTCATTTGGCTACTCAATAGTGCAGCTATATTTTTCACAAAACTACTCGGTTTAGAGCCAGCGAAAGAAAATGAACTTGCTCATTCAGAAGAGGAATTACGACTCATTTTAGGTGAGAGTTTTAAAAGCGGAGAAATAAACCAAACCGAATATAAATATGTAAATAATATTTTTGAATTTGATGACCGGGTTGCAAAAGAAATCATGGTCCCTCGTACTGAAATGGTTTGCTTATCTACCGAAAATACTTTAGAAGAAAATATGGATATCGTCGCAACTGAAAAATATACACGCTATCCTATAATTGAAAAAGATAAAGATGACATCATCGGGATGATAAATACGAAAGAAATATTTCATGATCAAACGAAAGGTATTTATAAACCACTTGAATCTTATATACATCCCGTACTAACTGTATTTGAAACTGTTCCAATCCGTAAAACATTAGTACATCTTCAAAAGAATCGCGTTCAGATGGCAATCATTATGGATGAATATGGTGGTACTGCTGGGCTTTTAACAATGGAAGATATTCTTGAAGAAATTATTGGAGAAATTCAAGATGAATTTGACGCGGATGAATCACCTATGATTGAAAAGCGTACCCCGAAGCTTACTGTTTTAGATGGAAAAGTACTCATTTCTGAAGTAAATGATATGTTTGGCCTACATATTGATGATAGCGATTTAGATACAATTGGAGGCTGGCTCCTCTCTCAAGCGGTTGACTTAAATATTGAAGCTGGTTATTCTATTGAATATGCTGGGTTTCAATTTAAAGCATTAGAACTTGATGGACATCAAATCAAAAAAATTGCTGTACATAAATTAGATATTAAAAAGGAGTTATAAAGTGACTGTTTTCTTAACAATCTGTATCATTGCCTGTTTCATCATTTCATTTCTCGCCTTTATTTACCCTATTATCCCAGGTATCTTAGCTGTATGGGCTGGATATTTGATTTACCATTTTGGTATAAATGGCGGGGAACTAACAATTACTTTTTGGGTCATTCAAGCCATTTTCACCCTATTCATTTTCGTCGCTGATTTTATTGCTAATGGATATTTCCTAAAAAAATATGGAAGTTCAAAATGGGGCGAACGTGTCGGTATGATTTCTATCATTGTTGGATCGTTCTTCTTCCCACCTTTTGGTTTAATAATTATACCGTTCTTATCGGTATTTTTCACAGAGCTCATGCATAAAAAGACGCCAAAAGACGCCTTTCTAGTAGGAGTTGCTACTGTAGTTGGTTTTTTAAGCAGTACTGTAGCGAAAGCTATTCTCCAAATCATTATGATTATCATTTTCGTATGTTATATCATCTTTTAACCATCCCGCTTTTGGGATGGTTTTTAATATGAAATACCAACTCGACTATTTTCATATATATTTTCATTGCATAAACCCCATGTAAAATGTGCTGTATCACCAACTGTAATTTTCGCTCCATCTTCTGGCAATATATGTTGTTCAGTGCGATATACCCCCGTTATCTCACCGTCTATTAAATGCGTCGGACAAACAATGGTCCAACATAAATCACTATTATGAAGCGCCTTATATGCAGCTAAATGATCCTCTGCTGCTGCTGTCGTTTTCCTTTTTGATTCCGATGATTGGAAACGATATACATTTGGATTTGTTCTCGCTTGTAAAATACCAGCTGTTCCTATCGTAATAATTTTCTTAACGCCTTCTTTTTCCATATACTTTATAATATTTGGCATACTCTTTGCTAATGTCCCATTTCCATCCGTTCCAAGAGCGCTAATTACGATATCACATCCTTCTATCGCTTTCTTTATATCGTTTTCGTTTAATATATTTCCTTCTATAACATGTAACCTGTCATGTTCTATTTCCATTCTATTTAAATCACGAACGAATGCCGTCACTTCGGATGAATCCTTTAATGCTAATTTTATTATTTCCGAACCTACTCTACCTGTCGCTCCCAATACACATACTTTCATTTGTTTACTCCTCTCTCATTCTTTCTCTATTTTTTCAATACTCTCAATCAATATACAACAAAAAAGCTTCCTCATATATAAGAGGAAGCTTTATTATTACTTTATTTCTTTTCTTTAGAATCAGTAGACTTCTCTGTTCCACTTGTTTCTTTATCCTTTTTCTCATCCTGTTGTGTTGTTGTGTCTTCTTCTTTCTTCTTGTCCTCATCTTTACTACAACCTACCATTAATAAAGAACTTGCAAGTGCCATAGCAGTTAATGATTTAACCCATTTGTTCATTTGCGTTTCCTCCCTTTGATAGAATATGTACAATCCCATATTACTCTCTATTTTTAAAGGAAAGATTGAAAAATAGTAAATATACGGTAAATGTTTGTAAATTTTCTAATAATAATTACATTTAGCCCTTTTCTCTGCATGAAAGTAAAAAACTAGGGCGACAACTATTCCGCCTTAGTTTTTTATGCAAATTTCTCGTTTTCATATACATGTGTAATTTTATATTCCTTCTTCACAACATATTGCCACACACTATAAGCGTAACGATTCATTTTCAGGAAACAGTTTTCCAAAAACGAACGAAATTCTGGATTTGCAACTTCCACTGCAACTTGAGCAAACTTCAATGCTAATCGTTTCAAATGTGAAATATAACAGATTGCAATTTGGATATCTCCTGTATATGTATTATCTATTTCCTTTTCCATTTCCATTTCAGACCAATGAAACAAAATTGGTTCACATGTTATATGCTGTACATTTTCTCCTTCTTGAAAATTCACTTGTTCATTATATGCTTGTAACATATACGGTAAATGGTGCTGTATTATATCCTTTAATTCTTCATCCCGGATTTTTTCAGTATACTCTCCTACTTTATAAATTAACATGTAACTATACTTCATTAATTCTTTCATACAGTCCATTGAAGTTCCTCCCTTCTTTTGTCTATATGCTATAAATATGACGCTAAAACATTCGCTATTCTTGCTAAAAACCAATCCCATTTACTAATTCCCTCAAAATCCTGTTCAGAAAATCGTTTTGATTTATGAAAATCCTCCTTTAATCGACTCCATACGTCAGCAACAACTGTTTTGTCATATATGAGACAGTTAGATTCGCAATTTAAATAAAAACTTCTATTATCAAAATTTGCTGTACCGATATCAACAATTTCTCCATCAATGATCGTTACTTTCCCATGAAAAAATCCATTGCGATATTGATAAATTTCCGCTCCAGCATGTAACATGTCTTTCAAATACGGATAAGCAGCTTGTTTTAACAATACGGCATCACTTTTAAATGGCACGAGAATTTTTACATTAACACCGCGATGTAATGCATCTTTTAACTCTTTCATCATTTCTTTACTTGGTACAAAATAAGGTGTAGCAATTATTAAAGACTTTTTAGCCTGCTTTATAAGCACCCCATATTTCTGCCATAAACCTTTTCCATTTGAAAACAAATATTGATATTTTACATTTCCTTTTGCAGGTAAACTTTCATGTGCAGGCATTTTTTCCCCGGTATCTTCTTTCCAATCTTTAGCAAATTTTCTTTCCATATCAGTTGCACCATTCCCAGTGATACGTACATGATAATCACGCCATGGACCAAATTTCGGATTTTGTCCAAGGTATTCCTTTCCGATATTAAAACCACCGACGTATGATACCTTTCCATCTATCGTAACAATGCGTCTATGATTTCGTTGATGCAAAGAATAGAATATATTTTTCAGTTTAGGTTTTTTACTAAATGTGAACTGGACACCTTTTCTTTTTAATTGATTCAGTATCTTTTTCTTCAGCTTATATCCACCTATACGGTCGACTGACAACTTCACTTCTACCCCGCTAGATGCTTTTTTCTCTAATAACTGTAAAAACTCTCTGCTTATTTCATCTTTACCTACAATATAAAAATGAATATATATATACTTTTCCGCATTGTTTATATCCTCAAATAATCTCCTATATAACTCTTCTCCGTTCGTATATAGTTGAAATTCGCCTAATCGAACTTGTCCTAATTCATATTCACTAGCCATTTTTTTCCCCATTTCCACATCGATGTTCATCCATATGAATACACCTATAAAAAAAAGGATTAGAGCGAAAAAGTGCTTCATGGATAATTTCCTTTCTCCACTTACTGTTATTCCTATATCTTCCCTTTTTTTATACATAATCATTCAAGAAAAAATGTCCTTACATGATATATGTCCATATCAAACAACAGCTCATTTGCATATTGTATGTTGTATCTTAAAATAAAAGGAGGAAATAACAATGGGCTTCGCACATGGTAATGGATTTGCGCTTTTAGTCGTATTATTTATCCTCTTAATCATCGTCGGTGCTGCTTGCTTCTGCTAAGTAGTTATTGTCATATGATATGTGGATGAAAAAACTATAAAAGCGGACACCTATTTTTAGGTGTCCGCTTTTTATTTTAAAACCATTATCGTTTGTTATGGTAACCTTAACGACTATATATTCAATTCAAAAAGTTAACAATGTGGCTACTTTCTTACTCTCTGCCTTACGAATATTACGCTGTTCCGCACGTAATACAGCAATACGATGTAATTCTTTTTCTTCTTCTGTTTCAGGAATAACTCGTGGTACAGGAACTGGATTATTTTCCTTACTAAGTGCAACAAATGTAACAAATGACGTTGCAGCTATACGCTTCTCACCTGAAATTAAGTCTTCAGCCACTACCTTCACAAAAACTTCCATTGAAGTTCTTCCCGTCCAAATTACAAAGGATTCATAACTAACGCAATCAGATGAACGAACAGGATGTAAGAAATCAACCCAATCCATAGACGCTGTGACACATTCTTTTCTTGCATGTCTCGTTGCTGAAATAGAAGCAACCATATCCATCTCCGCTAATATTTTCCCACCAAATAGTGTATTATGATCATTTAAATCCGTTGGAAATACTCGGCTCGTTTTAAACACTCTAGACTCATTAGCTGTTTTTCCCTTTACTTCAGTCATTGTTATCGCCCCCTTGATTAATTATCCTGCTATTTGCGGGTAGTAAGACTCCCAGAAGAAATTAGGTGGAAGTCGGGCTGTCCGTATACTTTCAATGAGTTCAACTAATCATGTACTGTTCACTACACTAAATGAACTACACGTTTAATATTAACAACATTCAGAACTTTTAGTCCATAAAAAAGAACCGATGTTATCAATCGGCTCCTCTAAATACATATTGTTCTTTCGGCTGCTCAACTTTATTCCATTTCGTTACTTCTAAAACGGGAATATTGGCATGGAACGGCTGATAAAACTCCGTTGTTATTTCTCCTTCTACTTGGATCCAGTCATCATTATTCCACTCTACCCCTTCTGGTTTTTTCACTAACATACCATATACACCAGAATCCGCTACACAGTGTATAATACCGAAACGGAATAAGAAGTATTGTTCTTTTTTAGAAGAATCATCTCTGAACACAAACCCTTTAAAAGATAATTTTTTCCCAGTAAACTCGCCAGGATAGTTATAAATCGTCTCCATACCCTTTAAGAAATCTTCATCTTTTAAAGTAATACTGTCTTTCGTAACAAACTCTTTCTTCCCTTTTTCCATTACACCACGGTATCCTTCTTTCCCGTAATAAATGCTCGTATCAGGTCTTAGAAATTGCCTTGTCATAAATGGATCTTTACTTTCTGCTTGCGCCACTGGAAAATGGAATCCCTTCGCCTTAACAATATCGGAATCTAATGTTGCAATTGGGAAAAACAATCCTGTAATGATTGGAAAACAGAATAATGTGTAAGAAAACACTTTTTTCCACCATGTATTCTCATCTTTCGAATGATCATGCCCGCAGTGACTATGATCGCAACCACAATTGTGCTGATCTTTTTCTTTTTGATGTTCTTTTTGGAAAACGATAATAATTTGAACAATCGTTAAAAACCCTAAAATAATGGCTGCTGTTGTTGATAAGTAGGCATACTTCATATTGATATACTTCGTAATATTACCAGAAATATGAAGCTGCGCAATTAATATTGTAAAACCTAATAATATATATGCTCGAAACATAACCTACCACCCCATCGCATAAATGAGTAGTGAGCTTGCATAAACAACAAGTGTAACTGTAACTATAACGACAATTACAAATTTTGTTTTAAACGTCGCAAGCATCATAAACATATTTTTAATATCCACCATCGGTCCATATACGAGAAACGCGACGAGTGATGCTGTTGAAAATGTACTTTGGAATGACGAAGCAATAAATGCATCTGCTTCTGAACAAAGTGATAATATAAAGGCAAGTCCCATCATTACAGCTGATGAAGAAAACGGCCCTTGTCCGATAGCAAGAAGTGTTGAAGTTTGTACAAACGTTTGAACCGCTGCTGCAATTAACGCACCTAGTACTAAGTATTTTCCCATTGAGAAGAATTCCTCAACTGCGTGCGTACATACCTCCCACATTTTTTTACGTAACGGACGCTTATGATTCACTTCTGGGAAGTGATCATCTCGTAATTGATGTTCTTTAAACATAAATGATAATATAATTCCAACGATAATTGCTACGATAATCGCTACAATAGAACGATACCATACCATGTGCATACTACTTCCAAAAGCGACATATGTAGCAAATAGTACAACCGGATTAATAATCGGTCCAGTTAACATAAATGCAATCCCTGCGTATGGCGGAACGCCTTTTCCGATTAATCGTCTTACAATCGGAACAATTCCACATTCACATCCTGGAAACATCATGCCTAAAAAAGTAGCTAGTAAAACTGACAGAAATCGGTTCTTCGGCATCCATTTTGCCACCATATCTTCTGTCACAAACATTTGAATGAATCCTGAAATAAATACACCAATTAGCACAAACGGAAGTGCCTCGATTAATATTGAGATAAAAATTGTATTCATTTGCAGGAATGCTTTCGGTAATTGAAACAATTCCATGATGTATTTCCTCCAACTTTTCTTTAACAATATGTAATTTTAACCCCATTTTATTAATTGGACAAGGCTTATACGGAATTCATAACCTTCATACACATTACATTTCACATGTTATATTCTATTCCAAAATTGAGATTTCATAGCAAAAAAGCTGCTCTAGCGTAGTTTTACAACTATGCTAGAGCAGCTTTTTTATTGTTAAAAGTAACGTTTCTTCCAAAAAACAAATGCCAATGTGAACGATAAAGTTACACATATAATGAGTACAATTACAAAACCATACGCTTCACCTTCAAATGGAACCTTTACGTTCATTCCAAAGAAACTAGAAACCATTGTTGGTAAAGATAAAATAATTGTAATAGACGTTAACAGTTTCATAACACTATTTAAATTATTTGATATAACGGAACTAAATGTATTCATCATTCCACTTAAAATGTGACTATATATTTCCGCCATTTCAATAGCCTGTTTATTTTCAATTAATACATCTTCTAATAGATCTTGATCGTCTTCATACATTTTTAAAAATGTACTGTTTCGCATTAATTTTTGAATTACAATTTTATTAGCCTTTAGTGACGTTGTAAAGTAAACTAAACTTTTTTCAAGGCCTAACAATGTAAAAATTTCTTTGTTTTTCATTGATTTATTTAATTGGTGCTCTAAATCGATTGTTTTTCGATTTATTTGCTTTAAGTATCTTAAATAATAAGTAGAAATCGTATATAAGAGCTGCAGTGCAAAGCGTGTCTTTTTAAACGTATAAAATTCTTTAATACGTTGATTAATAAAACGTTCAAAAATTGGATTCTCTTCTAAGCAAATTGTAACGAAACAATCTGGCATTACAATCATACCTATTGGAATCGTGTCATAAATCGAATTCCCCTCTTCATCATGCCTAACTGTCGGAATATCGACGATGATTAAGGTATTATTGTCTTCCTTTTCAATACGAGAGCGTTCTTCATCATCCAAAGGGTCTTTAATGAAATCTAAGTCTACATTTAAAGTTTGTACTAAATACTGAATTTCTTCTTCAGTTGGATGAAGTACATTAATCCAGCAACCCTTTTGCATTTCCTCAATCTCTTGTAGTTTTCCGTTTCGGTCTGTTAAATACATATTTAACATACTATCACCCCGATTCTTTTTACATGTAGGAATCTACCTCTCTTACATAACAGTTTTTGAACCGCCATTCTCAGCATATGAAACATACGTTTAAATTTCAATAGAAAAATTATTTTGAAAACGCTTTTACGTGAAAAATATTATAAACGTAGAAAAAGACAGAGGATTCTCTGCCTTAAAAAGCTTATGTTGCCTTTATAACATATTTAGAAAGCATCCACAAGTTAAAACCAACTGAAATCGTATAGCCAGCGTAAGTTGAAATGATAAAACTTACATAATCGAAATACGGAAGCAATACAATATTTAATATTATCTTTACAATAATTCCGATTACTAAACCTAATACTGTTTTCTGTTGTTGATTAATTCCTTGCAGCATGGCAGCCGTTACAGTAAAGAGTGAAAATAGTATACACGCAGGAGCATAATATTGTAGAATAACACTCCCTATCTCCGGATCATTCCCCGTACTAAACAAAAGCGTATATATTGGTTTTGCTAACACCATCATTCCAATCGCCGCTGGTACCGTAATCCCTACTACTAATAGATTCGTCTTTGTAAAATGTTTATATAGTAACTTCGTATTCCCTGCTGTATAAGCTTTCGTCATCTCTGGAACGAGAGACATACTAAAAGCAGTCGCAACTGAAACTGGGATAAGTACAACCATTTGAACAAGACCAATAATCGCATTGATTTTTTCCGCTTCTCCTTGCATATATCCAATTTGTATAAGTAGTTTATTAATTGTAAATGTATCTATAGTCTGATACAAAGGAATAGCTAAACCAACCACGACGAAAGGAATAGAATATGTAAAGAGCTCCTTATACAACGAGAAGAAAGATTTCGTCGTTTGCGGTATACTTGTCATCTCTTTTTTCTTTAAATGCCTTCTCCTTCTTACATAATACGCAGTTAAAACAGCTAATCCACCTATTGCTCCCATGAAAGCACCAAACGTTGAAATACCAACTGCTAGCGATACAGAAGCTTTTAAAACATATAATACGACAAAACTTCCTATCAATATAGTTAAGACCCGAAAGAATTGCTCTACAACTACACTTAATGCAGAAGGGCCCATCGACTGAAATCCTTGAAAGAAGCCTCTTAATAAACTCATTACTGGTACAAGTATTAACGCAAAACTTACAATTTGAATGTTAGTAGCGACAGCAGTTACACTATTCCCCGTTTGATCACTTCCATCAACTACAAGTTCAGCTAAATGCGGGGCTAATACATACAGTGTGACACACGATACAACTCCCATTATTAACATAAAAACGATACCACTCTTTAGTACTCTTTTAACTGTATGATAATCATTTAGTTGATCATATTTTGATACCATCTTTGAAACAGCGAGCGGTAACCCCATCGTCGCTATACTCAGCATAATCGTATAAGGACGATATGCATACGCGTATAGAACGTACCCACTCGTACCAACCATTGCTGTAAATGGTATAATATATATAAACCCTAACATTTTAGATATCATCGTTGCCATCGTTAAAAATATCGTTCCACGTATAAACGGTGACCCTTTCATCACATTCCTCCGCTACGCTTTATTATTACACATTATGGACAACTCCTTTTGTTTAGAACCGAAACAAATAAAAAAGCCAATGAATCATCATTGACTTTAACGTGTTGTTTTTTTCTTTTTCAAATACTTTAAACCGAAGTATAGTGCAATAAAGAGCACAGCTCCTATAATTATGTAATGTGTATAATCAGATGCATACTCTTTAATATGACGCCAATTCCCACCAAGTTTTTCACCTAAGTATATAAATAGAATTGACCACGGAATAATCGCTACAACCGTATAAAGTGTAAATAGTTTTAATGGCATCTTAGCTAGTCCTGCTGGAATAGAGATCGCATGACGTACTACTGGAATAAAGCGTGCAGAAAATATTACGCCTGCTCCGTAACGTTTAAACCAACCTTCCGCTATGTCTAAATGGTGTTTATTAATAAGTAGATATTTCCCATATTTCTCTACAACCGGACGCCCTCCGTAGTATCCAAGCCAGTATAAAAAGATTTGCGCTAAAGTACCACCAATCGTTCCGGCGATAACTGCCCCCACAAAACTAATTTTACCATCCGCTACTAAAAAGCCAGCATACGAAAGTACAATTTCACTTGGGATTACTTCAATCATTAAAGCAAGAGCTACTCCAAAGTACCCTAAGCTTGCAAAAAATTGCAATAACTGATCTATTATATTTGCTAACATGTTCTTTTCTATCTCCTTTTTTCTTCACATACCATCCCATTATCACATAAAGATTGCAATCTGCCAATATCTTCATTTTAACAATATGTACAATTCAAGCAGCATTAATCTATTATTTTTTCTTTCTGTGGGTCTTTCATATAAGCAAACATTTCTTTAATTTGCTCTTCTGTATTTCTAGCAATTGATAAATCCGGCAATTCATCTTCACCAAAAAACTCTATTTCTTCTGTTTCAATACTAACCTTCTTTTCCCCACCAACAATATTACAACCAATAAAAATCTTATATACATGCGTTGCTGAAGGCGATGGTTGATGCTTTTCTTTATCAAATATAGCTATTAGCTTAAAACGATCTACTTCATATCCTGTCTCTTCGAAAACCTCTTTTGCTGCTACTTCTGTTGGCGTATAACCAACATCAGCCCATCCACCTGGCAATGCCCATTTCCCATCACTTTTTTCCTTCACAAATAATAGCTTTTCATTTTGACAAACAACTGCTCGTATATCAACTTTTGGTGTTTGATAGCCCGTCTCACTTGCAAATAGTTTCGCTACTACTTCCCAATCTGTTTTTGTGTAATGTGACATCATCGAAATCGAAATGTCTCGTAATTGTTGGAAACGTTCTATATCGTACACATCTTTAGAATACGTTAAACCCGCTTGGGCTATAGATTGTATTTGTTTTACCCAATCAATCCATTTAATCGTCATCTCTACACAACCCCATTCTCTATCAAATACATATCATTTCACTTTTTTGGTACACCTTTATTATACAAAAAAAGAGATTGATAATGTTCCAATCTCTTTCAAAATTAATCCAATTCATGTAAGTGGTCTTGTATATACTTCCTTCTTTTATTTATATATTCATAAATCATATCAGCCTCTTGATCAAACGTTTCTAATTTTTCTTTCATATATGGATCTTGTAGTAAATATGGACGAATCAATTCACACAACGCTTCTACTTTCGGCCTCATAAACGAAACTGTAAATTGGTCTTCTAATATTTCTTCTAAAATACTTCGATACTGCTTTCTAAATACAGGTATGTCTAACAATCTTGCACTTAACGTGTTATACCCTTGAATGCGAATATATTCATGATTAAGCGGTCTCCCTTGTACATCTCGCCCCCAAGTTGCATCATAATCCCACGGTATAACTTCAAATAAATTTGTCTCATCGTTATGGTATAGTGCATAGTTATGAACGAAACCGTCAAAGTTTTGCGTGAAAATTACTCCAGCTAACCATCGTAAATATTTATCTACATGTAGAAACTTCCCAATTTCTTTTTCATAATCTTCCCTCGACAAAGTATTCGCTTGAAATACAAATTCACTTAGTTGTTCTTCACTATTTTTATTCGAATATTTAAATTCATAACCCGCAAAGAGCTCTGTCTTAACATCTTTATCTCGCTCACTCATTAATGAAAAATTCGCATCATCATCTATCGCATAATAAATAGAACCACTCGGTAATCCTCTATTTTTCAAAAAGTTTTCATCAACTGATTCTAACTGTAAATATACACCTTGAATTTGACCATTGATTTTTATAAATACATGTTGTGATTTTGGCGAAAGTACACCAATATCATGAAAAAAATCTAAAGATAATTTATTTCGTATGAGTGACGGATCCATAAACTCAGAATTCAAATGAAACTCTTTCGCGCCTTGAAATTTTTTCGGTTTATAAAATACAACATGATAAGACTTTTTCTCAAATTCGCGAATATGAGCACCCCGGTATACGATATCAATGTCATACTTCTTTTTTCCATAAGTTAATTTTGCTGGCACTGGACTATCTGACCAAATATCTTTTTTCAATTCCACTAAGTACATTGGATGAACAAAAAAATCATATGAAGGCAGCATGTTTTCTCATCCCTTCTCAGTTCTCTTCATTCAATGTATGCGCCTTGTCTTGTCCATACATCCGCTATCATCTATTTATATAAAATTACACTCTTGTCCTGTTCAGAACGTCGTCATATCTCATATCATGTTAAGGAAAAAGAATACCTTTTCACTTTAATACATGATAAGGAGGATTTCTATGAAACGTGATATTAGAAAAGCTGTTGAAGAAATCAAAAGTGCAGGGATGGAGGATTTCTTACACCAAGATCCAAGTACTTTTGAGTGCGATGATGATCATCATAAATGTACAACAGGGTGTAAATGTACAACAGGGCGTAGATGTACAACAGGGCGTAGATGTACAACAGGGAATAAATGTCCAAGAACAAGATGTACTCGCGTGAAACATTGTACTTTCGTTACAAAATGTACTCATGTAAAAAAATGGACTTTCGTTACAAAATGTACTCGTGTACGCGTTCAAAAATGGACTTTTGTTACAAAAGTTACTCGTAGAAAAGAATGCGTTATAGTTACAAAACGTACTCGCGTGAAAAAATGCACTTTCGTTACAAAATGCGTTCGTTTTGAAAAGAAATGTTTCTGGACAAAACGATGTTTCTGTAAAAAATGTGTATTTTTCCCTCATAGCCATCATGGTTCTTGTGATGATTCGTGGGATCATGGTAAGGACTGTCACGATGACGGACACAAATGGAATGATTGCAAAGATAGCAGACACAAGTCTTCTTCTTGCAAGAATAAAAAATTCGATCACTTCTGGTATAAAAAACGTAATTGCTAGTTTTTTATGTCCACCAAAAAAGGCCGCGTTGCGGCCTTTTTTACGTTTACTGAAAATGACTTATATCTGCAAATTGTTTTACTTTACCAAGATCTTCATCAAATTCAATTACACTAAGACTCGCGCTATGCATAAATGGCTCTCCCCATACATGTTCAATTTCAAGACCTGCAAAATGTCCTACAAGTAGTTTCGCTGCTGCAGCATGAGTAACTATTAAAATGTTTTCTCCTTTATGCTTTTCTAAAAGAAAGTGTATCCCTTCAATTACTCTTTTATAAACGGCCGCAAAGTTTTCCCCTGATGTTGACTGAAAAAGATGTGGTTCATTCCAAAATAAATGTACTTCTTCTGGATATTGCATTTCCAAATCAGCAATTGTTTGTCCTTCCCATATCCCCATATTTATTTCATAGAAACGTTCATCTTCTATAATTGGAATATCGCGTTCCCCTTTAATCAATTCAGCAGTATGACGTGTTCTTTCGCTTGGACTACTATATATGGCATGGAGTGGTAAATCCTTCATACGCTCCCCTAATTGTTTCGCTTGTAACATACCATTTTCAGTTAAAGCTGAATTTTTCCGTCCTTGCATTCGCTTCGCTACATTCCATTCTGTTTCACCGTGCCTTGTTACATATACAGTTGTTTTCATTTCCCATTCCCCCTTATCAATTTGGTCGTAATTCCCATGGTTCTATTTGCCCCACAATCCATTCATTGCAATTACTTTCAATCCCATTAATTACTCCATCTGATATTTCTTGATGAGTAAGCCACCTTCCGAATGTATCTTCTAAAATAAAACCTAATATAATTCTATGATACAGGCAAAGCGTACCACCTATTTTCCCTGTATTCATACGCGATACTTTACTGCCTAAAATATGAAATAAACTGTATGTCTCAGACGAAAATTCTATCTCCTTACAAATGAGTGATAACGCATACTTTGCACTTGAATGTATCCATGCCACAACTAATGTTATGGGACCATTTCTCTCAATTGTACCTTTAATAGCTATCTTTACTTCGTCATTATTATGATAATCTAACGGAAGGCATGTGATATTTTCTGGTGCAGAACTTGCTCTCTTCACATATTCTAATTTCACTTCATCTCGTCCAATAATAGAAACATGGAATCCTTGCTCACAAAGCCACATAGAAACTTTCTTTAACATCCCTGTTCCCCCGATTACAAGTGCATGCAAATACTCTTCCTCCCTAGTAAAATGTCATATGTGGTTTTTCTTCCCTATAATAATTTAAACGGTCTTGCAGTGTCCCTGAATGAAACTCGAACTTGTGACCGTCAGGATCAACAAAATATATAGACTCACAATCTCTCACATTACGTTCTCTTCCTTGTAAAATATGAACATTATTTTCTTCTAACCGATGTAACAGGCGTTCAAAATCTTTTTGTTCAACAGAAAATGCGAGGTGCGTATAAGATTGATAAATCTCCTTTCTTGGAATATGTGCCTCTTCGTTCAGTGCTATCCATACTCCACATATATTGAAATATGCAAGTTTTCTCCCTTTAACTAATAGTTCTCCTTCTAGCACTCTTTCATAAAACAGAATAGAGTTTTCTAAATTTGATACTGAAAAACAAAGATGATTGATTCCTTTCAACACTCCACGTTCCTCCTTAAACAAATAAAAGATGAGCGAAAATTCACTCATCTTTTATTATACTATTTTTTTGTAATATATGCCCATTTATAACTGAAGTCGCCACCGAACGTATGGTTAGCAATACCATTTACATACGTCTTCTCTAAGTAAGCTGTACTTTGTTGGTACGTAGGAGAGATTGCAACATCTTGACCAATTAAGATTTTTTCAGCTTCTGCAAGTGCTTTCCAGCGTGCTGCGTCATCTTTTAGTAGTTCTCCTTTTGATTTCGCTACTAAATTATCATACTTCGGATTTGAATAATCCATTTCATTAAATGAACTTCCAGTAACGAACATATCAATATATGTCATTGGGTCTGGATAATCTGGACTCCATGCAGATAATGAGAATTCATATTGAAATTTCTTTTCTAAATCTAACTTCTGCTTATATGGTTGTTGCTTCAAATTCACTTTAATACCTGGTAAGTTTTTCTCTAATTCTTCTTTAATAAAGTCGCCCACTTTTTTACGACTACCGTTATCATCATTTAGTAATTCTACTGTAATTGTATCTTGACCAAGTTCTTTCTTCGCTTCTTCCCACAGTTTTTTTGCTTTCGCAGCATTATCTTTACTGTCACGGAAATTTTTATTTACAGTACGGAAGTCTTTTCCATCTGGTCCTGTCGTAAACTTTTCAGGTACTAAGAAATACGCTGGCAATGATCCATCATTCAAAATTACATCCGCAATTCCTTTTTTATCGTACGCTAAATCAATCGCCTCACGAACCTTTTGATTTTTAAACGTTGCATTTTTTTGATTAAAACGTAGGAAATACATACGTGGGTCTAGCTTCGTTTTAAATTCATCTGGTTTATTCTTTTTATATTTGTCTACAAACTCAGAACTTAAAATGACACGGTCTGCTTGATCACTATCATATAAATTTACCCCAGTACTTGTCTCTTTTACTATACCCACATTAATTTCTTGTAATTTTACAGCATCTTTATCCCAATAATTTGGGTTTTTCTTTAACTGGTAACTTTGTTCATGTTTCCATTCACTCATTGTAAATGGTCCATTGTACAATAATTTATCTGCTTCTAATCCATATTTATCCCCTTGTTCTTTTACATACTTTTCATTTAATGGGAAGAATGTAGGGAACGAAGTAAGCTCAAGGAAATAAGGTGCTGGTTGCTCTAATTCTACTACCAACGTTTTATCATCCTTCGCTTTAACACCTAATTGATCCGACGGTACTTCTCCTTTATTTACTTTCTGTGCATTTTTCACATCAAATAAAATAAATGCATATTCTGCTGCTATTGCTTTATCTAATGTACGTTGCCATGCATATACAAAATCTTGCGCTCGAACTGGATCACCATTTGACCATTTTGCATCACGTAATTCAAATGTATATGTCTTTTTATCTTCACTAATCTTCACATCTTTGGCCATACCTGGAGTTGGTTTATTATCTTTATCTAGACGATATAATCCTTCCATTGCATTTACAAATACACGGAAAGATACAGAATCTGTTGATTTAGATGTATCCATTGAAGGAATTTCAGCTGTTTCTAGCAAATTTAAAACTTGTTTATCTGCCATTCCCTTACTTGATTCTTTCTTCGTTGTCGAAGCCTTCTCCCCATTCCCACATCCCGCAACCAGTACACTAGTCGATAACGCAAGTGCAGCAATTGTTGTTGTCTTTCTCTTCATTCTTCCTTCCCCCAATCTATATGTATAAGTTAAAACTTGTATAATATATTTTATTATACAAAAGATTCTGATTATTTTAAATATTTATTTTCATAAAAAGAAAAAAAGCGGTCAGAAATCGCTTTCCCTCCGCTTTGTTGAATAGCATTTACTTGTAAGCCATCCTCTATATCAAATGGATTTTGAACTTTAAATATTTCCTCCATTATTTTCAAAAACTCTTCTTCATTTTTAGATTCACCGTTAATCGTAAGTGAATATGGTTCCACTTCTCCCAATTTATAATCAACAATAAATTGAATTGTCACCTTTTTCCTTGGCATCTCAGGACTCTCCCCCTGAAATTCTACTAATTCTAATCCTTCCGTTCCACGATAGTATATCCATCCTGAATTTTGAAAATAATTTTCGAACGATTCACCAATTGAAAAGACTGGATATTCATAAAGCGAGCTTGTACGAACTTTTTGAATAATATCCCGATCAGTTGGGAAAAAGAAATGACTGAGCAAAATACTAGCAACTGCTAACATTGTAACGATCGTTGCTCCCATTTTACTCGTTCCTCCACTATCACGAATGAGATAATTTTCAACCGATTCATCTTTAATTTCACGTGCCTTTATGCGGTATATACGTCTTTCTGCAAATTGATAATATAATCCATTCGCAAAAATCCCTAGCCCGAATAAGATAAAAACGAGTAATAAAAACGTGAGAGGCACCATATTAATGATTGGCAATGCTACGTTGAAGCCCATATAATATGAAAACGCATCACACACTACTAATAACAGTATAAATAATGCAGCGGGTAAATAATACTTACGATAGCCAAGCCAACCTACATTAAAAATAGCAGCCCAACCATTCCAGCTCCATTTTGCAATTCGCTTATTTTCAAGCTCCCATTTTTTTTTGTAGTACGGATATTGTCTCCCTACATATTCTTCTAATTCTTTGTCTATTAGCGAGCTTCCTTCACCTTGTTTATTATGCAGTTTTTGCTGACAGTTTGCACAATTTAACTGTTCATTCGCACAAGGTTGCCCACAATTTATACATTCCAAAACAATCCCTCTTTCCATTCATACTTCATTTCAAAATACCTTCGTGTTTTAACAGCCACTCTTTCCTCCATAAACCACCCGCATACCCTACAAGCTTTCCACTCTTTCCTATTACACGGTGACACGGAACGATAATTGAAATGGGATTACGACTGTTTGCTCCTCCTATTGCTCGTACAGCTTTCGTATTACCAACCTTCTCCGCAACATCTAAATATGAAGCACTTACGCCATAAGGAATAGTGTAGAGCGCATCCCATACATTTTTTTGAAATGACGTTCCCTCTGCAGACAGTGGTACAGTAAACTCTTTTCTTTTTCCTTTAAAATATTCATCTAGCTCATTTATACATTGATCTATCATTTCATTTGTATTTTCTTCTTGTCGTTCATCAACAAATATAACAGACGTAATTCCTTCTTCGTTCGCTGTAATTTCTAGCAAACCTAATTCACTTTCATAATAAGCCTGGTACATATGTCATCCTCCAATTCAGTTCATATTAGTCATTGTAACACGAATAGACAAAATTTTTCGTATAAGCGTTTTATTAGAGAAACAAAAAAGAGAATGGTAAAATATAAGAAAATTCAATCAAGGAGGCTATTTGATGCATTCCAAACTTTTTTCACCCTACACAATTAAGGATGTTATACTAAAAAACCGTATCGTCATGTCGCCTATGTGTATGTATTCTTCGGAAAATGAGGATGGAAAAGTAACGAATTTCCACCTCGTTCATTATGGAACTAGGGCTGCCGGTCAAGTCGGTTTAGTTATGATTGAAGCAACAGCTGTGTTACCTGAAGGTCGCATTTCTAACAAAGATTTAGGTATTTGGGACGACAGTCTAATTGAAGGATTACATACAGCGACAACTTTTATACATGATAATGGTGCAAAAGCTGCCATTCAACTCGCTCACGCCGGAAGAAAAGCTGAGTTAGAAACAGATGCGTTAGCACCTTCAGCAATCCCATTTAATGAAACAATGAAAATACCACTGGAAATGAGTAAAGAGCAAATTAAAGACACCGCACTAGCTTTTCAAAAGGCTGCACTGCGTTCAAAACAAGCTGGATTTGACGTTATTGAAATACACGGCGCTCACGGTTATCTAATTAACGAATTTCTTTCTCCACTTTCCAATAAACGAACGGATGAATATGGCGGTTCATCTGAAAACCGCTATCGTTTCTTACGTGAAATCATCGAATCTATAAATGAAGTTTGGGACGGACCGTTATTTGTTCGTATTTCAGCAAATGATTATCATCCTGACGGGCTAACCGTTCAAGATTACGTTCAGTATTCAAAATGGATGAAAGAACAAGGAGTAGATTTAATCGATTGTAGTTCTGGTGCAGTTGTACCGACACATATTGATGTTTATCCTGGTTACCAAGTACAATATGCTAAACATATTAAAGAACATGCTAACATTGCAACTGGGGCAGTTGGATTGATTACGACTGGGGCACAGGCAGAGCAAATATTAAATACTAACGAAGCAGATTTAATTTTTATCGGACGTGAGTTACTTCGCAATCCGTACTTCCCAAGAATAGCCGCAAATGAACTTGGTTTTGAATTGCAAGAACCGTATCAATATAAGCGGGCTCCTGGGAAAATCAATATGAATAAATAAAACCGAGAAGCCATTCTTCTCGGTTTTATTTATTCTATCGTTGTAATTTCATTTGAATTATAAATGTGGAGACCAGATTCTTCTCGCAGCGCAGTTATATACATCCCTTTCGCCACATCTTTAGCTGAAATTGGTTTATACTTTTTGAAAGCCCCTTTAAATATAAAAGGAATAATTCGAGTTAACTTTTCAGCCATTCGTTCACCAAAACGAAACTCTTGTCGATTTCCAACTAATAAAGACGGCCTAAAAATATGAATACCACCAATCACTAACTTTTGCAATTCCTCTTCCATTTTCCCTTTTACTTGTGAATAAAAGAAAAATGATTTAGGATTTGCTCCCATCGAAGACACAACAAGGAAGTTTTGCACCCCTTGCTTTTCAGCTAAACAAGCAGCTCGTAACGTATATTCATAATCTACTTTTTTGAAATTCGCCTTTGTTTTTGCTTTTTTTATTGTTGTTCCTAGACAACTAAAAACATCATCTACTGCAAAAAATTCTTTATATTTTTCTAATGCCGAATAATCTACTTTCTTCTGCTGTAACTTCTCATGTTGCCATTGCATTGGTTCTCTTACAAAAATAGTAACCGAATCGTAGTAATCTGATTCAAGTAATAGACGCGTTATCTCTTGTCCAACTAAACCACTTGCACCAAGTACTAACGCTGTTCGCTTATTCATATATGCATATACCTCTTATTTTACTTTTCTCTCCTTCAGTGACATACAACTTTTAGGAGTTTCCTTCTTTTTATTTTACCATAAGTAAAGCACTATGCGTATGCATAGTGCTTTACTTACTCTTTTTTCTTTTCTTTCTCTGGTAATTTCGTTATCGTTGATGCATTCCCTAAATTACTTATTAAGCGTCTTAAAAAGATTAAAACGAAAGATAATGGCAATACTACCGCTAATATCAATAAGATAGCTTCCATTAAATATCCCAAGCGCTCATCCCCCTCTTCACCTTCCTTTCAAATATATGAAAGCAGCGTTGTCACATATGCATGCATTCACAAAAATAATACATCTATATTTGACAACTTTATTACAAAATCAAATCGTAATGATTATTATTTATTGCAACTTTATGAAAGATGTATTATACTAAGTTCGCAAACTAAAACGTAATTATTCCGTTTTGTATTAAAATGATATTTTTCTTCTATAATTGAAGATATATCCGTAAAAAAAGAAAAGAGGAGAACTTCATGCCTAAAAGATTGACTATATTTTCATTCTTACTTATTTTCACTTTAATTTTTACTGGCTGCTCAAATAAAAAAGAAGGTACTGCCAAGAAAGATGGAAAGCTAACTGTTTATACAACTATCTTCCCTCTTGCAGATTTCGCAAAAAAAATTGGTGGCGACTATGTAACAGTAGAAGCAATTTACCCTCCTGGTGCCGATTCACATACATTTGAACCGAGTCAAAAACAAACAGTACAAGTTGCAAAAGCCGATTTATTCGTTTATAACGGTGCTGAATTAGAACCATTTGCTGAGAAGATGGAAAAAACATTACAAAAAGAAAATGTTAAAATTGTAAATGCATCAAAAGGAATTAAACTTCGTGCTTCTTCTGAAGAAGAACATCACGATCACGGAGATGGTCATAAAGAAGATGATCACCATCATGATAAAGACCCGCATGTTTGGATAGACCCTACTCTTGCGATGAAACAAGCTGAAAAAATCAAAAATGCTCTTGTGGAATTACAACCTGACCATAAACAAGAATTCGAGAAAAACTTTGCAGCACTTCAAACTAAATTTACCGATTTAGACGATCAATTTAAAGCTGCTGTAGCAAATGCGAAAACGAAAGAAATTTTAGTTTCTCATGCTGCTTATGGTTATTGGGAACAGCGCTATGGTTTAAAACAGATTCCTATCGCCGGAATTTCAGCTTCTGATGAGCCATCTCAAAAAGAGCTTGCTGACATTACAAAAACAGTAAAAGAACACGGTCTAAAATATATTTTATTTGAAACTTTCTCTACGCCAAAAGTCGCATCAGTTATTCAAAAAGAAACTGGTACAACAGTTTTACGCTTAAATCACCTTGCTACTATTTCTGAAGATGATGCGAAAAACAATAAAGATTACTTTACTTTAATGGAAGAAAACGTAAACACATTGAAAGAAGCAACAAACTAATTTACTATATTTTCTAAGCAGCTGAATCTATTGTTCAGCTGCCTTTTTATGTATGTATCCTTGACTTGACCAAAATAACAAGTAAAATTATCCATATTAGCTTTAAGCTATACTCTTTTAGAAGGTGAGTTGGAATTATGAATCTTCACATTTGTGAAGTAACAGCAAAAAATTGGCGTTCAGTAGCTGCTTTAAACGTCGCAAAAAACCAGCAGCAATTTATTGAAAGTAATGCGTTTTCTTTAGCAGAATCATTATATGAAGGAAACGGGACGTCAGTAGGTTTATATGATGGAGAAACACTTGTTGGATACGCAATGTACGGTTGGTATTCAAAAAAACACGAAAGCATCTGGTTAGATCGTTTTATGATTGACCAACAATATCAAGGAAAAGGATACGCAAAACGTTTCCTCCGCTTACTCATTCAATTTTTACAACAACAATTTACATGTAAAATAATTTACTTAAGTTTACATCCGGACAACAAACTTGCCATGGGCCTATATGAATCATTTGGTTTCCATTTAAACGGGGATATTGATGATGAGGGTCCAGTTGTAGGTGTTGTAATGGAGTTACTAATAAACGAAAACACAAGCCTGTGAAAACAGGCTTTTTATTATATATTTATCAATGTTATTTTCTATTTTCCGTTTCTTTCCCTTATGTGTTTCGTTATTGAAATCTAGTACAATCTCAATAGAATGCTCATAAAAAAATAAGCCTGCAGTTGACGCAGACTTATTTCACACACTCCCCAAAATGTTCTTGGAACCATTCTTTATTAATATCTTTACCGATAAATACGACTTCACTTACTCGCTTTTCACCCTCTTGCCACTCTCTATCATACGAAGCAGCAAATAATGTATGTACACCTTGGAACACGATACGTTTATCTACTCCATCGATAGATAAAATCCCTTTATAACGATATAAATACTCCCCTAGCTCTTGCACGACAGCTGACATCCACTCATTTAGTTTTTGTAAATCTAACGGACGCTCTTCACGTAGTACAAATGATTTTACACCTTCTAAATGATTATGCTCTTTATGAGGATAAATTTGTAACGTATCTTTCGTTTTAAACGTTTGAATTTGTAATAATGATGGTATATCTACCTCACAGTTAGTTGCCTCGATTAACTTTGCAGTGGGGTTAATACCTTGCAGTTCATGCAAAAGATTTTCCTTTTCACTTTCTTCAATTAAATCTAATTTATTCACCAACACTACATCAGCAAATGCAATTTGTTCCTTTGCTTCTAATCCCTTGTCAAAATGTTTATGTATATGGTAACTATCTACTACCGTTACAACGCCATTAATTTGGTATGCAGATTGAATAACAGGATCTAAAAAGAATGTTTGAATAATCGGGCCTGGATTTGCAAGACCTGTTGTTTCAATTACTAAGCCTTCAAAGTCCATTTTCCCTTCTGCTTTTACGTCCAGTAATTGTTTTAACGCAACGAGTAAATCTTCACGTACAGTACAGCATAAACAACCGTTAGTCATTTCCATAATTTCTTCTTCAACATTCATAATCAACTGATTATCGATACCAATTTGTCCTATTTCATTTACAATCACCGCTAATTTCTTACCGTGATTTTCTGATAAAATACGATTTAATAAAGTCGTTTTCCCTGATCCAAGAAAACCAGTTAATATTGTTACTGGAATCATCCCTTACATCTCCTTATAGCTATATGTGTCTACATTATAGCATATAGAGAAAATCGTTTTTGTAGCAAAACATATTTATTGTTTGTACGCTCCTCAAACTATATAATATGTAGTAAGAAAGCCTTTTCAAAATAATAATCATTCATCAAGGGGGTACTTATAATGGAACGAGTTCAAATGACCGAAACACTAAAATTTTCTCGTATTATTCAAGGATTTTGGCGTTTAGCAGAATGGAATATGACGAAACAAGAGTTACTTTCTTTCATTGAAGAATGTATGGATATGGGGATTACTACTTTCGATCACGCTGATATTTATGGTGGATATACGTGTGAAGGGCTGTTTGGAGAAGCTTTACAACTAAAGCCTTCCTTACGAGAAAACATGCAAATTGTTACCAAGTGTGGAATCGCTCCCCCATCACCGAAATTTCCAGAGCGATATGTTGCTCACTACAATACGAATGCTGAACATATCATAAAGAGTGCGGAGGATTCATTACAAAACTTACATACAGATTATATTGATGTATTACTCATCCATCGTCCTGATCCATTTATGGATCCAAATGAAGTAGCAGAAGCGTTCTCACGCTTAAAGCAAGAAGGAAAGGTTCGTCACTTCGGTGTATCTAACTTTTTACCTTCACAGTTTCATATGTTAAGTTCATATTTAGATTTCCCGCTCATTACAAATCAAATCGAAGTATCTGCGCTGCAGCTTGAGCACTTTGAAAAAGGTACGATTAATTTATGCCAAGAAAAACGAATCAATCCAATGATTTGGTCACCTCTTGCTGGTGGCGAAATCTTTACCGGTCAAACTGAACGTGCTGTACGTGTACGTGAAACTGTACAAAAAGTTGCTAATGAGCTAGGTGTTACTAGCATCGATACGATTATGTATGCTTGGCTGCTTGCTCATCCAGCTAACATGATGCCAATCGTTGGCTCTGGGAAATTAGATCGTGTAAAAACGGCCGCTCTTGCTACAAAAGTTAACTTAGATCGTCAACAATGGTTTACAATTTTTGAAAGCTCTAACGGTCATCCTGTACCATAATATAAAGAAGAAGAGCTGTTTCTTTACAGCTCTTCTTTTTCATATGTATTTCTCGTCATTGCAAATACACACATATCCCTTAATCCATTTTCATCTACCGCAACACTAGCACTTTCTAAAATACCCTCTAATTTAAAACCTAATTTCTCAGGTATTGCTCTACTCTTTTTATTTAGAGAATCACAACGAATTTCTACGCGGTTTGCTTTTAGTTCAGAAAAAGCATAATCCGTTATACCTTTCGCAGCCTCTACCATATAGCCTTTTCCACTATATCTCGAATCAATCCAATACCCGATTTCAAATTGAGGTATCTCCCAATTAATACGATGTAATCCGCTAGAAGCAATAAATTCACCTGTTTCTTTCGAGAATACTAGCAATCTCAAATCTTCTCTTTGTAAAAATTGAATATGCGATTTTCTTATACTCTCTTCTATTTCTTCCTCTGTTTGCTCTTTCTGTGCAAAAACCATCCAAGGTTTTAATTCTTGTATTGAAGCTTGAATTGCGTCATATACAACTTTACCATCGCCTGGTTTCGGCATTCGAATAAAAAGCCTGTCAGTATAAAATTCAGAAGGAAAATCAAATAATAACGGATTCACTGTAAACACTCCCTATAATTCTTTTATATATTATAATATCCATTTCAAGTTGTACAGTAAAGAAATTTCTGAATTTTAAATATTTTATTCATTCACTTCCACCGCTACACGAACTCCAGACTCAATCGCACCTTGAATCCATCCGTGATATAACGTTGTATGATCTCCAGCAAAGAATATTTTCCCCTCTGGCTTTACAATCGCTGGTTGTAGCTCAGATTCTTGACCGGCTTGAAAAAGAGCAAATCCTCCAAGTGCATATGGATCCAATGTCCAACTTTTTGATATTCCAGACATGAATTCATCATATACTTGACCACCTAATATCGTTGCTAAGTTGTGTAATGTGTAATAGATACGATCACCCTTCGATAACCCATCCCATAGCAGCGCATCATAAGACCATGTATAGCTTCCTAACATCATAGCTGGTCCTTTCTGTCCAATTCCATGGCTTGGATAATAGGCGTAACGAATTGGCAAATCTGTTATAATTCTGCCACCTAATTGCCCTTGTTCTTCCCAAAATCGACTTTTAAATTGAATGCCTATTTTCGTCGCAGGCATATAATGCAATTCACGAATTGCTTTCCACTTTTCATGAGATATAGAGTCAAATGGATCTACTTCCACAAAACGCATTGTCGAAAACGGAATTGTAACAATAACTAAATCCCCTGTAATACTACTATATTCAAAAGTTTCCTCGTTTCGATAGAAAGCCGTCACACCGTTATCGTGTTGATGTAGCTTCATTAATTTTTGATTATAAATAATATTTTCTTCTAATTGCGGTAAAAAAGATTTTGGTAATCTATCGTTTCCACCTATTATTTCACAAAATCCGCTCTCCTCTTGCATAATGTATAAAAAACGTAACGTCTCAACGAATGACCTTTCTAAAAAACCTTCTAAATCTAATAAAACACCAATCATCTCAATCGTTATTGGTGAAAAATACGTATTATATTGATAAGGATGGTACTTTAAAAATTGTCCTGTAGAGTATCTTCCAAAATCCTTTACTACAACATCCCAATTTTTCTCTGGATTCTTTTTTATAAAATTTATAATGGGCTGTACCGCTAACAATAATAGTTCCTCAGACGTTTTCCCAACTTCATTCATTTCCACAGGATATCTTAAAATACTTGGATCTTTTTCGTATTGTTTTAATGTCGTTTTCCGACCATTTACGTAGATGATATCTGTCTCATTCCTATTAATAAAAGGACTCACCTGTAACCCAAACTTTCTTATATATGCCATCGTTAACGTGTGCGAATATGGAATTCTCATTGCCCCAACATCTAAATATAATCCGGTATCTTCCATTCTAACTGTCTCTATGCGGCCGCCTACACGATTGTTTGCTTCAAAAACCTTCACTTCATGTCCTGCAGCCTTTAATAAAGATGCCGAAACTAATCCAGCCATGCCTGCCCCTACTACAATAATTTGTTTCGGACGTGTCGTCTTATTCAATCCCTTATTTATAACTTGTAACGTTTCATCCATCTCAGTGTTATACATTAAATCTTTCTGCACAATTCCACCCCTTACTTCATAAAGTGAAACTATAATCAGTGGGTGTTCTTCCCCCACTGATTATTAGTTGAACCAATCGGGCTTTTATGGGCAGTAAAACTCCCACCTAACTTCATTGCTCCAGCCGAATTTTGAGGTGGGAGTTTTACTGCCCGTTAATGCGGGATAAAATGCGCATTAGTGGTTTAGTGCATTTTATTCATAAATCCCTATAAACATAACACCATTGCAATTTGAATATTCACTAAAAGTACATAAGAGACAGATCTCACATTTCTTTATGCTTCGTATAATATAGCAACTGCAACGAAGGAGTGGTTGAAAATGAAACAGACTTATGATTACCACGCTACAAAAAAACATCTAGAATTAAAGAAACAAAACTTATGTAAAAAACTTAGCAATAAGAGACTATCTGAAAAAGAACGTGAACAGCTAAAATGTGAAATTGACAACTATGAATATATTTTAAACTTAGTCGAAATGAATCATTATGAACGGGGATTTTCTCGTTAAAAGCGGATATAAAATGATCCGCTTTTCATTTTGAGCATTTCATTACGCATTTTTCGTAAGTAAATATATAATAGGGTGTACATTAAGATTGAGAGGTATATTCTATGATCAAATTAAGTGTATTAGACCAATCACCTATTTCAGATGGTAGCACAGCAATCCAAGCTATTTCACATACAGTTACGCTTGCACAAGAAGTGGAAAAACTCGGATTCACACGTTTTTGGGTATCCGAGCATCATAATTCCGTAAGCTTAGCTGGTTCAAGTCCAGAAATACTTATTTCTCATATTGCAGCGAAAACAGGACATATGAGAGTTGGTTCGGGTGGTGTTATGTTGCCGCATTATAGCCCATATAAAGTTGCCGAGAATTTCCGTGTTTTAGAAGCACTTTATCCAAACCGCATCGACCTTGGTGTTGGTAGAGCACCTGGTGGTATGCCAATAGCAACTCGCGCACTACAAGAAGGAAAAATGGTCTCACTTGATCAATACCCAGAACAAGTTACAGATGTTGCAATGTATTTACATGATCAAGTACCAGAAAATCATCATTATGCAAATTTAAAGGCTACTCCAGTTATTCCAACATCACCTGAAATGTGGATGCTCGGTTCTAGCGGAGAGAGCGCTAAAATTGCGGCGCACAACGGAGCTTCTTTTGCATTTGCACAATTTATTAATGGCTTCGGAGGCCCAGAAGTTATGAGGGCTTACCAGGAACAATTTCAACCTTCCTATTTAGGAGATAAACCAAAATCAATTGTCGCGATTTTTGTTATTTGCGGAGAAACAAATGAAGAGGCAGAAAAAATTGCTTCTAGTTTAGATTTATCAATCTTATTACTAGAGCAAGGAAAACGAACGACTGGTACACCTTCTATCGAAACTGCTCAAAATTATTCATACAGCGCGTATGATTTATTCCGTATAAAAGAAAATCGTCAACGTATGATCGTAGGTGATCCAACTTCTGTGAAAGAAAAAATAGTAAATTTAAGTAAAGCGTACAATACTGACGAATTTATGGTTGTCACGATTACTCATCAATTTGAACATAAATTAAATTCTTATCGCTTACTAGCAAATGCTTTTAATTTATAATTGTAAAAGGGAGATACATCAACGACGATGTATCTCCCTTTCTTACTATTTATTGTTTTTACTTCCTATATATTCAATAGCTTCTTTTAATAACTCATCAAAATGATTAGGATAATCATGATTTAAGTTAGGCACAATTTTATACTTATGCTCTATATTCTTATCTCTTAATAATCGTACAAATTGCTGCGTGCATTCGAAACAATCTTCATCTTGATCCCCGCATACTATATATCCCTTTATATGTTTATCCTGTAGCACTTCCAGCAACTCATTCCATTCTTCAATCTCTGGAAGCCACGGTGCCATAAAAATAAAACCATCTACATCTATATCTTTTTGTAAAATCGTAAGTAAAGCTACTCTTGCTCCAGCAGAAAAACCACCTATTATTACATTTTCTACTGTATGATTCTCTATAAATTTATCGTAATGCTCTTTTAATTCTTCTTTCCCTCTATGTATATCATCCCAAACAAACCCATCTGAAAATTGAATTTGCGAAGACTGTGGTAACGCTAACGTATAATCTTGTGTAATAACTGATTTCCAATATGGTTCTATTATTCCTATATTTTCTTGATCACCATGCATTGTAACTAGTAGATTTCCCTTTTCCTCGCTGTAAATATATTTCACATCTGCTCGTTCTGTTTTCTTTGCTACTTCTTCTCTTTCTTTACATAATTGAACCATTTTATGAAACTCTTCAAACTTATGTAGTGGTTTTAAATCGTCGTCGGAAATTAAATATTCATTTCCATACCAAAATCCATTCTCTATAATAGCTTCCTTCATTACATGCAAAGCTTCTTCTTCAAGTCCTGCTGCACTTGCTAGTGCATATTTAAAATTATATATTTGTGCCTCATTACCTATTACACCTTTAGCATGTTCCATTATATACGTATACGCTTCAAAACTTCCTTTATTTGCATAACAACGTAAAGTTTCATTTAATAACTGGATGTAAGTCATACTATTTTTCATATACCAATCCCCCGAAACCGTTTATAATATTTATTTCTCGAACTTGTATACCATCCTTTGATCATGGTATGTACATTGTTATATTCAATAACTCAACCTAACCATACTTGATCCTCAGAATGATATTTAATAATTACCGTATGTTTACGCATAATACATCACCTCTTCCTATCCAATACGTGTAGTATAAAACTAAATAGACAGAATAGTCAATATATTTTCAATCAAAAAAAGACAACAATATATTATTGTTGTTTTTTACATCTACCCGCTCTTTTGTTTTTTTCTATCCGGTTTACTTGAAACTAAATAATGTTTTTCTGAAATATATAAGTCTCTTTTTAATAGACGATTTAAGTACGGCCCTAGCTTCATTCCGCATATAAGGCGATCTTCACTACCCTCAACAATTGGAAACATTTCTTTTTCTGTTACATATTGATCTACTGCCTTTTGTACGATATCAATTTCTTTAACTAGGTTTAAATTTTCTTCTGTATGTTCAAATACCTCAAGCGTTTCCTTCGTAATAAGAAAAACATTTGTCGGAAATACAGGCAAATACGGCTTTAACAAATCATAATTTACTGTATAATCATCATTTACTAATACTGTATATACGATATTAGCATTTGTTTCTAGAAACTTAGCCATCGCTTGTTCTAATTCATCTTTCGTAATTTCCCGTTCTTCTTTTCCAGTTCTGAAAAAGCGAAACATTGCATCGCCTCCCTTTTACTATATTATAGCATAAAAGAAAACTGAAAAATCACAAAAAAATCCATTGAAAAAATTTTTCAATGGATTTTTCAAAATATATTTATTTTTATTTTAAGAATGCACTTAGCATCCATACATGCTGTTCTAATGTCGTGTGAATCGCTAGTAACATATCAGCTGATGTTTCATCGCCAGCTTCACCAGCAACTTCCATACCTTCTTTTAATTCTTGAATAAGTGCAGAGTAATCATTCACTAAAGTTTGCACCATTTCCTCAGCTGATTCCTTGCTTGTCCCCTCACTGACACTAGATGTTGCAAGATATTCTTTCATTGTCGCTAACGGTTTACCTTCTAACGCTAAAATGCGTTCTGCTAACTCATCAATATACGTCCCTGCTTCATTATAAAACTCTTCAAATTTCTCATGTAATGTAAAGAAGTGTGGTCCTGTCACATACCAGTGATAATTATGTAGTTTCACATATAACACATTCCAGTTTGCTACCTGCTTGTTTAATAC
The DNA here is from genome assembly GCF_016483605.1 of Bacillus cereus group sp. N11. Taxonomy (NCBI): domain Bacteria; kingdom Bacillati; phylum Bacillota; class Bacilli; order Caryophanales; family Bacillaceae; genus Bacillus; species Bacillus cereus group sp. N11. The sequence continues at coordinate 44,065 of NZ_JAEHBN010000004.1, read as the reverse complement.
TTCAACAACATTTGTATTCGTACTCATACAATCCACTCCTCTTATCGTTTTGTAATGCTTATCTTTTAATAACCTAATTACATTTTACCATACATTTCCTACCCTTTCGAATGATTGGCTCATATGTAACAAAGTTTTAACACCTTTAATATTTCCCTAATATCATACAATTCATGTATTTTTTCAACTACTTCATATGTCTAATCGTCCAAGCTGCTACATATGCATTATAGTAAGTCAAGCTCATCATAGAAGAAAGAGGGATAACATGGACAATCAACAATGGCAAGTAGCAAAGAAAGTTGCTGCTACTTATATCGGAACTGTCGTTGGAGCTGGATTTGCTACTGGACGAGAAATTGTTGAATTTTTTACAGTGAACGGATTATACGGAACAATTGGTATATGTGTAAGTGGATTTTTTTTTATTTGGCTCGGCACAAAGATGATGTTACTTTCATCACAAATCGGGGCATTTTCAGCGCAAGATTTTAACAAATATTTATTTGGAGATGTATTCGGAAATGTTGTAAATACATTATTACTACTCGTATTATTTGGTGTAACGAGCGTTATGCTATCAGGGGCTGGAGCGGTATTTGAAGAGCAACTTCGTTTACCAAGACAACTCGGTATTCTCATTACAGTTATCGCCTGTCTCATTATAGGTAGCCGCGGATTACAAGGTGTTTTTGAAGTAAATACACTTGTCGTACCTATTATGATGATATTTATTATAGGACTTGCTATTACAACCTTTTTCCACAGTACAACACCTATTAGTAATACTATTCCTGCAGAGAGCTGGAATATGAAGTGGATTACTAGCCCTATTACATATGTCGCTTTAAATCTTTCTCTCGCCCAAAGCGTTCTCGTCCCGTTAGCCGGTGAAGTAAAGGATCGAAAAGCCATTTTGTGGGGTGGAATTTTAGGTGGTGCAGGACTTTCTTTAATTTTATTATGCAGCCATTTAGCTATCTTATCAGTCGACCAATTTTATCAATACAATATCCCAATGGCTGAAGTCATAAGAAGATTTAATGCAACGTTTCACTTTTTCTTTGTTCTTATTATTTTCGGTGAAGTGTTTACAACTTTAGTTGGTAATGTGTTCGGGATGACAAAACAAATGCAATCTATCACTGGGTGGAAAAGTAACAATATTATTTTCTTCATTTTACTAATTAGTTATTGCTTTAGTTACATCGGTTACAGTGAGCTACTCCACATTCTATATCCAATCATCGGATGGGTAAGTATCGTTCTACTTCCAATCATTGCTTTTAAACAACTTCAAAAAACATAAAGAAAGCATCCATTTTATTGGATGCTTTCTTTATGTTCATTCACAATCATCACATATTTCCCAGTACGGTCCCATTTCCAATGCCAAATATGGCTTTAATTGCAATCGAATCATTCGACTAGGCATGCGCTCTAAAACAAATTGAATCCCTTCTTCATCCTCGTCTAATTCAACTTTTGAAATAGCAATTCTTTGCATAGTAGAAATAGGAATTCCATCTTTATATAAAGTGATTTTCACCTCATCATATTCATTAAAATACAATTCAATACTCATTTGATTTTTCAACATTTCATCAACAATTTCATATTTATCATTTTGTTCTTGGATTATATATTTCCAGCCACCTCTATCTTTTTTTGGAGCTGCTTGAAATAATGTCATCAAATCCTCGTATAGCATAAGATAACCCCTCTCTTACTAAAAAACGATGAGTATTTTATATACCCTTTATCTCTATCACTATCCATAGTCATTGTACCATATATCACCGTTCTTACCGTATTCATTTGCTTCATTAGTACTTACAAAATACTTATTCTATCTTCATTATTATGTTTCTTAGTCCGTTACTTACTATTCTACTGTAAGTTTTATTCAACACCTATTTTTTATTTACTCACAACAAAAAAAGGAGAGTGATATATCACTCTCCCTAAATAAATTTCCCTGTAGCTGCTATTGCTAATACTATAATTAAAATTGTAAATAATATTGAGACAATTAAACTAAAAATGGGTAATGCTTTCTTTTCATTCTTCTTAAAAAGTAACTTTAAACTAAGAAGGATGTTTACTGGTACGAGTATAAAATAAAAATATTTAACAATTTGCACCGAGCTATCCGAAAGTGTTTTTAAAATAAACACTTCAATTAGAAACACCACAAAAAATGAAATACTTAGCCAAAATGAGACATAACTAAGCCAAGAATGTCTTTTTGTACCCCAATACACTCCCATAATAATCTCCTTTATTTGTATTCGATATGATTGTAATTATACACAAAGTTAACAAATACCTCTATTTTTCGACAAATAATATGAGAAATTCAGTTTTAAACATCATTAAGCTATTCTCCATCCTCATTCATTATAAGCATAAATTCATCCCAGTTAATGTGTTAAAAAAAAGACTGCCCCAATAGCATACTGCTATTGGGGCAGTCTTTCTCTTTTAAACTTTAAATCTTTCAATTAATCCTTGCAACTCTTCAGCCATTTGAGATAATGTACCGGCTGCGAAACCAATTTCTTCCATAGAAGCTAATTGTTCTTCAGCAGACGCTGCGACACTTTGTGTACTCGTCGCATTATTCTGTGCTGTCATTGCAATTTGTCCTACTGAAATAGATACTTCATTGGCACCTTTTGACATCCCATTAGCCGTTTCAACCATCGTTTTAATTTGATTAGCAATTTCATTTGTAGATTGTAAAATCTCAGCAAAATTTTGCTTCGTTTCATTTGCAATAACTAGTCCAGATTGAACTTCTTCATTTACATGACCCATAGATTTTACTGTCTTACTCATATCATCTTGTATTTCACATATTAATTTACTAATTTCACTGGAAGATACACTAGATTGCTCTGCCAATTTACGTACTTCATCTGCAACGATCGCAAATCCTCTTCCGTGCTCACCCGCTCTTGCGGCTTCAATTGCAGCATTCAAAGCAAGAAGATTTGTTTGATCTGCAATATTTTGGATTACTTCTAATATGTCACCAATTTGCTTTGATTTATTATTTAATAACTGTATAACTGCATCAGATTGCGAAACAGATTCTGCAATAGATTGCATTTGATTTACTGTTTTCCCTACTAGCTTTCCACCATCTTCTGCTTTTTCACGAGTATGAGTAGAAGCCGTATTAATAGATGATGAACTATTTGCTACATGCTGAATTCCTTCTGTTACATCAAACAGTAACATCGCACCATTTTCTACACTTGTTGTTTGCGTCGTTGCACCACTTGATATTTCATCCATTGCCATTGTAATTTGTTCTGTTGCTTCACTCGCTTGCCTTACACTAGCAGTTAGCTCTTCTGATGCCGCTGCAACATGCCCGGCCGAATCATTAATCCTTCCAATTAACGTTCGTAGTGAATCTGTCATCTCATTAAAACCTTTTGCAAGTTGACCAATTTCATCGTTTGAATGAATTTCAATTGTTTGTGTTAAATCTCCTTCACTTATTTCTTTAGAAGTGGCAACTAATCTCTTTAAAGGTTTTGTAATAGAAAGCGTTACGAAATAAATAAGTGCCCCTCCTACAACTAGTGAAATAATCATAACAATTAACATATTATAAAATAAAGGCTGAGCAGCTTCAATGACTTCACTTGAGTACATCGTTCCACCGATTTTCCAACCTGTTTTTAAATTTGTAGCAAATACCATTTTCTTTTCACTACCGTCATACGTGTATGAAAAAGCGCCCTGATTATCTTCGTAAATTCTCTTTGCCCAAGAATCAGCTGCTTTATCTCCTGGTTTTTCTTGAGGGTGAGCAATTATTTTTTGTTTTCCATCTAAAATGAAAGTATATCCTTTTTTACCAATATTGATTAGCTTTGTTGTTTTCAATAAATTCTCTAAACTTAAATCTACCGCAACAACACCATTTTTATCTTCTGTTTGTTTCGCAATCGTTACGACAATATGTCCATTTCCTTTTGCCTTATACGGTTCAGTGACCACGATTCCACCTTGTTTACTCACTGCATCTTTATACCAAGAACGAGTTGTTGGATCATAATCTGCTGCCATTTGTATATTAGGTTCTTGCACAAATTTCTTATCATTGCCGGCAACATATACTTGTTCAATATCTTTATTTAAATTAATATACTGAGATAACACCTTTCTTAATTCATCTTGATTATCTCCTTGATACATATCACTATGAACCACTCGTGCAAAGTTATTTATTTCGTTAAATTTCGCCTCAATCATTTGATTGATTAAATTATCTAATATTTTTATATTATCGTGAGCACTACTCGTAATTTGTGATTCAAAATTCTTTTTAGCCGTTTGATAAGACATGCCCCCAATAATAGAGACAGCTGCAATTAAAATTACAAAAAATGAAATTAATAGCTTTTTTGCTACTTTTATATCTCGAAACCACCTTAACAGTTTACTCATTATAAGCCTCCTAAATTCAAATATTAAGTTTTAAAGATAAATAACCGATTATGAATATATCCCATTCCCTATCCTCTATTTTTACAATTCGTTTTTCATAAACACCTTGTAAAGTTTAAACAAATATTCTCACTTTGTCTATATATATAAATAATATTATTATAAAATTTACAAATGTAAAAAACCAAAGGAATAGCCCTTTGGTTTTTTACATTTTTTTATGTTGTTTAGAAATCTTCTTCCACTTATCGCGCTCAGCTCTTGCAAGAATAGCATCTTGTTTTCTCATAAAATACGCCAATTCTCTTTGCAACTTTTTATAGCTTTGCAAACGATTTATCGTCATTAGCCCGTTATCAATTGCTTTATGCACTGCGCATCCTGGCTCATTCTCATGTTTACAATCTCGGAAGCGACATGTTTTTGCAAATTCTTCAATATCAGAAAACGTTGTTTGGATTGCATCGCTTCCATCCCAAAGCTGTAACTCTCTCATGCCAGGAGTATCAATGACTAAGCCCCCACTCGGTAGTTGGAACAGCTCACGATGAGTTGTCGTATGCCGCCCTTTACTATCTTCCTCACGTATATCTCCCGTTTTCGCTATCTCAATTCCTACGAGTGCATTTAACAAAGTAGATTTTCCAACCCCTGATGAGCCGACTAAAGCAATTGTTTTTCCTGAAGCAACAAATTGTTGTAACGAGTCAATACCTCTATGCTCTAAACTATCGACGACGAAGATCGGAACACCAATTGCAACAGCTTCCGTTTCTACAATTTTTTGTTCCACATCTTCACATAAACTACTTTTTGTTAAAACAATAACAGGCATTGCACCACTTTCATACGCTAATAGTAAATAACGCTCCAACCTTCTTACGTTAAAATCATGGTTAAGTGCATTCACTAAAAATAAATAATCAACATTTGCTGCAATAATTTGTTCTTCAGTTCTATTACCAGCTTCTTGTCTTGAAAAAGAACTTCTTCTCGAAAAAATACGATGAATGATTGCCTTTTTCTCATTTTCTATTTTCTTTATATACACCCAATCACCAACTGCTGGGTAATCTCCTTTCGTTACCGCTTCATGTCGAAACTTCCCAGACAGTTCTGCCATATATTCACCGTCATTACAAATAATACGATATATATGCTTATGCTCAAGTAAAATACGCCCTACTTCATAATTCTGCTCTACAGCTTGCTCTTCAAAAAATGAATCCCAGCCGAACGACTCTAAAATATTTTGATTCAAATCAAGATCCTCCCTAGTTTGTACTAAGTGGAAGGATTGCGAACTATCTTATATAATATCGCCCTTTCCATCCACGTTTGTATTTAATTTATTATTCATTACAGTCATATTCGCCATAATACATCACTCCGATCTTATTTTAATTACTCTCATTATATGGAATATCAATTTAAAAAGCTACTTTATTTGACGTAATTTTCAAATAAATATCTCTTTAACATTCTAATTTGTCCACGGTGATTAATTTCATCTTCTATCACATGAAACCAAAGATAGTGCTGGTTATACGCTACACCGTTAGGCCACTTTCTTTCTGACATTAGCCATGTATCATCTACTTTACTCAAATACTTTAGCGACTCTTCTCGAACACTTTGCAAAAGTTGTACATAATACTGTATTTCATGACCATGAATCGTTCTCCCAACTTCCCCTAAATACAGTGCATCTTCCCATATTTCTAATTCTTCTTTTGTAAAGTCACGATTTTGAAATGAAATAAGCTGATGGGCTTTTTCTATAGATGCCATATGTTTTAATAAGGCGCCAATTGAATTCCCACCACTTGGCATAATTAAATCTAATTGCTCAACTGATAGATTTTCTATTTCCTGTAATGTTACCGCCCTCGTATGCTCCAGCATACTTACTAATTCCCCTATATTTTTCGTATAACCATCCACACTTCTTATTCGATACTCTATATTCATATCACACACCTCTTTCTGTATTCATATTATTGTAAATATGATTCATATAATAGACTGAAATATATCGGAATTTTCTGTTATAATTAAATTGAATAAGATTTACCCAAACAAACTTTCTCAATATGCTTATATGAAATATGAAAAGGAATCAATATGAAAAAATCGAATCTTATTCACTAAAAGGAGTGGATTCGATGGAAATGTATCAATGGCTAACCGCAGTTCTCGTTGGTGGCATTACTGGCTTCGTTTCCCATCTAATCAATAACCAAGGTAAGTTATTGCTTCCACGCCGTTTGAAAACTTTTTTTCATTTTGGATTTTTAACTGATATTTTTACTGGTAGCCTAGCCGCACTTCTTGGACTCGTTTTATTCGATGTCACCGCAATAAAGGAAATTATAAAAGTCTCCATTGTGACTGCTATTTCCGGTCAAACTTTTTTACTTCACCAAGCTCTAGGTGGTGAGCAGGCTAAAAATACGCAAATTGGAAAAGCTGATGAGAAGATTCAAGAAATTGACAAATTATTACGACGTTAGTCTATACTTTCTTTAAAAATTATTGTTATAATGAAAAATATATATTTTCTATTGCGTCGTTTGTCAGAAGAAAGGGTGTTTCGTATGACAAAAAAGAAAATAGAAGATTTCTTAACAAACACCGAAAAAGAGGAACTGCTAGAAAACTATAAATGTTTACGAGAAGCCCGCACAAAAAGTGAAGCTAACTATTTTGGTGAAGAAGTAAACCATCTACTAAATAAAGCAAAACAACGAATTATTAAAGATGCAGGCATACATGATGAAAATGCAGCAACTGTTCAATCAAAGAGAAAAGCACTGTTTTAGTTATATTAGCTAAAACAGTGCTTTTTATTTACAAAGATTTTCACCATAAGCATTTTTCACATTACTTTCACATCTATTTCACAAATATAAGTAATCCTATATGTTAAACTAAGTATATCCTTTTCCAAGGAACTATATGCCGATATATAAATCCCTATCTTTATAGGGATTTTTTATTTTTATACTATATGCTGTTTATATAGTATAAAAGAAAAGGAGCTTAGCATGCGATCTTCCCCTTCCTCACTACTCTTCTAATATTAACTCGATTTCTTTCATTGCCCCTTCATTCAATGATACATCCACCGCTTTCACACTTTCTCTTATTTGCTCAGCCCGCTTCCCGCCAGGAATAACAGTATAAATTCCTTCTTTATTTAATAACCATGCTAACGCTAAATGAGGCAATTCAATATTATTTTCTTTAGCTACGTCTTTTAACTTTTCAACTTTTTTAAAGTTACCTTTATATATATTTTCTTCAAATAGATTTACACTTTGACGCCAATCCCCTTTATCCAAGTCAAAATCTTCTGTATATTTACCACCTAATATCCCAAAGGCTAGAGGCCCATACGGTATAAATGAAATACCTTCTTTTATACAATACGGCAATAGTTCTTCCTCGGCAGTACGATTTAACATATTGTAAGGCGATTGTACAACATCAATATGACCATGTTGATTCGCTTCTTTTAATTGTTCTATGTTTACATTCGATATTCCAATTGAACGAATTTTCCCTTCTTCTTTTAAACGAGTAAGCTCTCCGATTGAATCTATGTAACTTGTTTCAGGATTTGTAAAATGTAAATAATATAAATCAATATAATCAGTCTGTAATCTTCTTAAGCTATTCTCCACAGCATTTCTTAAATAACTTGGTTCATTGTTAATATAAGTTTCTCCATTTAATAACGGCTGAATTCCACCTTTTGTAGCAAGTACAAACTCGTGGCGTTTCTCTTTTAATACCTCTCCTATCAATTCCTCCGATCTACCAAAACCGTATGAATCCGCTGTATCAAAAAATGTAATTCCTTGCAGGATTGCTTCTTCTATTAATCGTTTTCCTTCTCCCTCATTCACATCAACATATAAATTATGCCCCCCTACTGCATTTGTACCTAAACCCAACTTTGAAATATTTAGTCCAGCCTTTTGCAATTTTATATACTTCATTTTTTCTCCCCTTATATTTCTATTGTTCGAATATAATTGAACAATAGAAATATATCACTTTATATGCTATAGTGCAAATATATTAACTTATACAAGTAGGTGAAAAAATGCGTACACTCTATCATCCAAATCGAGAAGAAATTCAATTTTCTTCTGTCCTATATGCACTTAGCGACCAAATTCGTTTACAAATTGTAAATATGTTACTAGAGAAAAATGAGCAATCTTGTGGTGCGTTAAACATTCCAATCGCAAAATCAACTTTATCTCACCATTTCAAAGTTTTACGTGAATCAGGTGTCATGTATACACGTCTTGAAGGAACACAACGTTTCATTTCAATTCGTGAAGATGACTTAAATGCTAGATTCCCGGGTTTATTAAACGTTGTATTACATGCGACAGGGCCATACTAAAAAACATCTCACTTACAAATGAGATGTTTTTTAGTATTTGTTATTCTTTTAATAGATCTATTAATCCATTCCCTTCAGATGTACGCTCATATCCTAAAGGTACAGTTCTTTTAATAAGTTGCGCGTAAATTTCTGGCTCTGATAACTTTCTGCCATATTCTCTTTCGCACTGCTTAATGAGAAGTGCTAATGCACCAGCGACATGCGGCGTCGCCATTGAAGTTCCACTTAATACAGCATATTTCCCCTCTGGATACGTAGATAATATTTCATCACCTGGCGCTACTAAATCAATTTCTTGATTTGAATTACTAAAACATGCGATTTTCCGCTCTAAATTGACAGCACCAACTTCAATTACTTCAGCATAAGCACCTGGGAAATCTAGTTCCTCCGTATTATCATCACAATCTCCATCATTTCCTGCAGCACATACAACGAGAACATCTTGATTTACTGCATTTTGAATAGCTTCATGTAATTCCGGAACGTCTTGCGGACCACCAAGTGACATTGAAATAACTCTGACTTCTTCTTTATTAGGTCCTCTCCAATTTACAGCGTAATGAATCGCCTCAATAATTTGCTCATAGCTTCCAGAACCATCTCCCGCTAAAACCTTTAACACTAGCATTTTAGCAAGAGGTGCGACTCCTAAAACACCGACATCATTTTCAGTCGCTGCAATCGTCCCCGCTACATGAGTCCCATGGCCGTTATTATCAAGGTAAATGTTCGGATCTCCTTCATAATCTTTCGTGAAATTTCTCCCACCAATAATACGATCTTTTAAATCTATATGATTAATATCACAACCTGTATCTAATACGGCAACGACAACATCTTTTCCTTTCGCACTCTTCTCCCATACTTGTGGAGCGTTAATCAGTTGTACACCTGGTGGAATTTCATTTACTTGTTCAACCACCTTATTTACGGTAAACGGAATCAATTGTATACCTTTTTGTTTATTCGCTGTACTACTGTTCATCGTAATCCCTCCTGAAAATATATTATTTTCATTTCAGACCACTATTGAATAGGTTTACATTTAACATTCGTTTTAACTGTTCTATTTTCCTTCATTTCAAATGTTTCTCAATATAACTTACCAACATTTATCCCGTGCTTTGCAGGCAATAACAGTTCAAATCATTCAACGAATGTATAAAAATAAAAGGACCATTAAATGGCCCTTTTATAGTTTTTTTAAAGAATCATATATAATCTTTAAAATATTATAAATGAAAACTAAATCTCACTTTTTTTTAAAAACTTCTCTATTTCTTTTATTAAATGTTTCGCTCCATCTATACTAACAGTAATGTTTCCATTTGCTAATGATATGTTCTGGTCTGAAACATCACCTGTTATTTGACAAGCATTGTAAGGTTCATATTTTTGTAAAATGACTTTATCTTCATCTACGAAAATTTCAAGTGGTGATTTAATTTGTATCCCTAATACATCTCTTAATTCTTTAGGAATAACAATTCGCCCTAATTCGTCTACTTTTCGAATAACTCCTGTTGCTTTCATATTACTCCCCCCTTACTCTCTATTAATTTTCCACCTCGCTTTTTCCATTTTATCACTTTTTGGCAATACTTGTATCTTTTTAGAAAATTTTGTACTCAAGTTAAAAAAACACAGTTAACGAATACGTAATCTCTCTTTCAATTGTTTTAAATAACGAGATCGTATTATTAAGAAGTATACAACTTGAATTCCTACGAAAATACTTAATACAATTGTATTTTCTTTAAACAGTGAGTACTCAAACATCTGTCCTAACGCAGTTAACGCTACTGCCCCGTGTAATGTTGCAACACCTATCGGAACGAAGAATAAAAGTGCCAATCGAATTGTAACTACTTTCGATAATTCCCCGCTCGTTAAGCCAACTTTTCGAATCATTTCAAATAACCCAGTATCATCCTCCAAATCAGAAAATAAACGGAAGTAAAGGAAGCTTCCTGCACATACGAAAAATACAATACCAATAAAGAAACCTACAAATAAAATTGGTCCTGCGATTTGTAAACTTTGGTTTTGTTCGTACTCTTCTGCACTAAACGTTGCATGTTCTTCATAAGGCTTCATCTGACTCGTAAGTTCTTTACCAACCTCAATTTCATCTTTCATTCCTTCAGTTTTATACATATAATCTTTTGTTTCTATAAATCCATCTTGTAATGAATCATATTGATTATTAGGGATTACATAAACATTTCCTCTTAATATTTTCCCCAATGAAGAAGAAGTAACTTTTTTCACTTTTAAATGTTCATTCATATTAGGTAAAGTAATTTCTTTTCTTTCTTTCATCGGTGGTCCTGGTATTTCGGCCGACAAAAATAAAACCTCTTTATTTGCTACAGTATTAAATGGTTCTCCTGTTAACTTTGCATATCCCCTATACTCTGATTCTTTTATAAAAATGGCGCTTCTTAATGACTGCTCCTCCGTTTTCTTCGATGAGATATTAGTTTTTGAAGCTGCTATATTATGTTTTTTTAGTCCCTCATCGATGATCTTCAGATGCTGTGATTCATTACTATTCCCTTGCTTAGAGTGGTAATGAAACGCAATTTGTCTCTCCATAATCCCTTTCGTCATTGATGCAAAGCCAACTAATGTACCTATTGCCGAAAATGCTACAGTTGAAATTATCGTTACAATAAAGAACATTCTTGCGTTATCTCTCATACGGTACGCTAAATCTGACAACGTAATAATATTTGTCTGTGTCCAATAGAAACGTTTACTTTTTTTACATAGCCGAATAATAAAGACACTCAACTGCTTGTACAGCAAATACGTACCAATAATGACTACCGTTGTAACCGGAATCATCATCACAAATACCATAGCACCATGTGACATAAGAGCGCCTGTATAACCAGCACTAAGCAATACTACTGCTAATATAGAAGAAATACTCGATGCTTTCGGTTCTGGCTTCGCCTCTGCTGATCCTCTAAACAATTTCATAATATTATTTTTACGAACCATTCCGGCACTAAATAATGAAATAATCATAAATAATATGAAAAACATAATACTCGTTACAACAACTGCTTTCATTGGAATGTAATAGGATAAGGAAATATCTAGTTTTAATATCATTGGGGCTACAAAAATTAATACTCCTGAAAACAACATACCTGAAAGAATCCCGAAAATAATTGCCCCTATTCCAATCATAATATTTTCAAAGAAGATAAGACGCTTTAATTGATATTTCGTCATACCAAGCATCATTAAAATTCCTAGTTCACGCTTTCTCGTTTTTAAAAACATTCCCATTGAATATAAAATAAAGAAGAATGTAAATACGTAAATAATAGACTGTGCAAACGACATACTTACAAATACATACTGACCTAATTCTCCTGCACTTAATGCCGGATGAAACGCAAAAAACGAATATACAAAAAAGGCCATAATTGCAAATGCACTACTCAAAAAATATGCTGAATATGTCCGTCTATTTCGCGTTACATTCCGATATGCGAGTTCTCTAATGTTCATATTACTTCTCCGCCCTTCTACTAACTATGCTTTTATAGTAGTAAAGTAGGGAAATACCTTCCATCGATTCAAATGACAAAAACCTTACATTTTTGAAAGGTAAAAAAATTGCTTAAACGAAACAGTTTCATTATAATGACTACATTCATATTCATACACACATCCTATTGTATATTCGTTAGTTTTGCGAAATAATAAAGGATAGAAGTATGTACCAATATATACATAAAAATTTTTTATTTACCGCTTTAATATGAATAGGAGGAAAACATAATGACATTACAAGAACAGATTATGAAAGCATTACATGTTCAGCCTGTAATTGATCCGAAAGTAGAAATTCGTAAACGAGTTGATTTCTTAAAAGATTATGTAAAAAAAACAGGTGCGAAAGGATTTGTACTTGGAATTAGCGGCGGCCAAGACTCTACATTAGCAGGACGTTTAGCACAGCTTGCAGTTGAAGAAATTCGTAACGAAGGTGGTAACGCAACGTTTATCGCTGTACGTCTTCCTTACAAAGTGCAAAAGGATGAAGATGACGCACAATTAGCATTACAATTTATTCAAGCTGATCAATCAACTGCATTTGATATCGCTTCAACCGTTGATGCTTTTTCAAATCAATACGAGAACTTATTAGGTGAATCATTAACTGATTTCAATAAAGGTAACGTGAAAGCTCGTATCCGTATGGTTACACAATATGCAATTGGTGGACAAAAAGGTCTACTTGTTATCGGAACAGATCATGCTGCAGAAGCTGTAACAGGATTCTTTACAAAATTCGGAGATGGTGGTGCAGATTTATTACCATTAACGGGGTTAACGAAGCGCCAAGGACGTGCTTTATTACAAGAGTTAGGTGCAGATGAGCGACTTTACTTAAAAATGCCAACAGCTGATTTATTAGATGAAAAGCCAGGTCAAGCTGATGAAACAGAATTAGGCATTACTTACGATCAATTAGATGATTATTTAGAGGGTAAATCAGTTCCAGCTGACGTTGCAGAAAAAATCGAAAAGCGTTACACAGTGAGTGAACATAAAAGACAAGTACCAGCGTCAATGTTTGATGATTGGTGGAAATAAAACATAAAAAAGAAGCTAATCTTTTAGCTTCTTTTTTATATGTTAGCGATATACCCCTACTCTTTTCTCCAATAAATCTTGCAAGCAATCTTCATGTTGTTTACAAAATAACGGAGGCATTTTGTCTAATGGGAAAAATTTTAAATCTAACGTCTCATCACCGTCTATTTTTTTATTCCCTCCAACTATTGAGCATGAAAAGCACATCACAATTGTCTGTGCTTTATCTCCATTTGGATATGTTTGAAAATATTTTGTATACACTCCAATAAGCTCATGTATTTCTACATCATACCCAGTTTCTTCTTTTATTTCTCGAATCGCAGTTTCCGCAGCCGACTCTCCTATCTCCATTGCGCCACCTGGAAAGCCCCAAGCATTAAAGTCTCCTCTTTTTTGCAGTAATACTTCTCCCTCTTTATTAAACACAAAACCACCCGCAAAGTTTAAGAAAACATAATCATGTCCTACTTTTTCACGTAATTCTTTTATATAATCGGCCATTTCTTTTCCTCTTTTCATACGTCTTCCATCGTTATCTCGCTATTTGCCAGGCAGTAAGATCCCCACCTCAAAATGTAGCGGAAGCAAAGAAATTAGGTGGGAGATCAACTGCTCGTAAAAGCCTTCACTTTACTTCTTATTTATTTCTAGCAATTCAATAATTCGATCTAGCTTCTGATTCATATTGATAACATGTTGTTTTTTTGCAGCGCTACTTTGCAATAATCTTCTAATAAACAAAGTAAATGATAGGAAAAACAAAACGATAAGTTCGATTATTAAACAAGTATATATCAATATAAATATATTACTTTCGAACAAATCCATTTAAATTCCACATCCTTCCTTTTTATTTTATCACACAATTCTGTTTTTTAAAACGATACATAATAAAAAGAGCACCTTTTACAGATGCTCTTCTTCATTACTTAATACGTAAATGTAATTGTCGCTAATGAATAACCTGCCATTGCACTATATGGTGCTACTTGATAAGATACACGCTTTGCACCTTTTGGCCAATTTATTTCATTTAATACTTTCTTTATATCTTGCATTGTTCCATCCATGGACTGCTTATATCGTACTTCTACCTTTTCTGGTTTACTAGCAAATTGTTGCTGCAACTTTTGCTTAAATTCATTATAATTTTCCGCTCCGTATTGTGCAGATAAGTATTGTAAATTTGTTTCTTTTAACATTTGCTCATATACAACGTTTTTTGAACTACCAGCTTTTATTTTGTTTGTTAACTCACCAAAGTAACTTGTAGTTGCTGCTGGATATTTACTACGATCCCAGTCATGGTCTTTACTTAATTGGTCGTCAGACATATTAAAATATGAATATGTTACACGTCCAGCTTTGTCTGGTACTGGATCATCGAATGTAGTATCAAGATGGTACCATTTGTTTTCAATGTTCACTAAATTCCATGCATGAGCTTGTCCATTTCCTGTACCAGTTACAATATGATTTTGAATACCTGCTTCTTTTAGTAATTCATATGTTAATAATGTATACCCTTGGCAAACAGCAGAACGGTTCGCTAACGCTTCATATGCTGTATACGCTTGATAAGAAGTGTCGTATGATACATGTTTCACAACATAATCATGAATAGCTTTTACTTTTTCATGCGCATCCATTCCTGGCTTTACAATTGAACTTATAATTGCTTTCGCCTGAGATTTTACATATTGTGTTTGCTCTTTTGATTCACGGTATTTCACTTGTAGTGTAAACGAATAGTTCCCTGGCATCCCTTTAATAGAATATCTAGTAGAGGCTACATTATATTTTACATACTCATCAGCATCTACGATTTTATTAAACTCGCCGTACAATTGGTCCATAATCTTTCTAGCATCTCTATCTTTTGTTTTATATGTGATTGTAATATTTTCTTCACGATTATCAATCTGTTTTTTTAATTCTTTTCTGAAATCATCTAATAACTTTGCATCTGATTGTGTCGTCACTACAGTTGGATTCGTAGCTGCATAAGATACAGTTGACGATTGTAAGCCTCCCATTACAATCGTTGAACAAAGTGCGGCAGCTGTCATATACTTACTTGTCTTTCCCATCTTGTCACTCCTTATATTCTATAACTATACGAAAAAGTATCGTATAGTTTCAGAGTATACAATACTTTTCAAAATAGGTCATATGAGATTATGCATATTAATTAATTCACATAAAAAAGGTTGCTCTTTTAAAAAGAGCAACCTTTTTTATTAACACGTTTGTAACACACAGCATGTATTTTCAAAACGTCGATTTTTCAAATCTTCATTACCAATACAGAAATATAACATTCCTAACTCTCCCCAAACCATATTACAATTTTTATGATCTGAATCGATTTGGAATAAAAGCGTCATTTGCTGTGGATCTATCCCCATATATTCTCCTGTCTCATGTAGTACTTCCTCTTGTACAGAGAATGGGTCACCAAACATTTGATGGTTATCGTAGTTATCTGGGATTAGTTCTTCAAGTAATTGCAAGAAACGATCTGAATCGGCCTCATCTTCAATGAAAAGTTCTGGTAATTTATACGTCAGTTCAAAAGTAATTGCGCATTGATTATATTTCGCTTGCGTTTCATCCGCTCTTCGTAATTGCTCTACTGGAACATCATAATAAAGTACGCGCCCAGCTTCCATTGGATTCACATCTTCTTCAAAATAATTTTCAATGCTAAAGAAATATAACATTCCTGCCTTAGGTAGATTGTGATTCATACGAACGTTTTGTAAATCATTTAGATTAAATTGCGCGATAAAATGTAACGGATTTCCTTTATACATTGGATATTCAAATGTATCCGGTAAATCAGGAGCTCCCCCCATTTTTGAACTACCAATCGCAACCGTTTCTTGCTGCTCAGGCACAACTTTTACACAAGGAAATACAGTATTAATAAGTTCCTCTTTTAAATGTGTCAGTCCATATTTATCAATTAACACTTCAATTTTGTTATCCATATATTCTCCTTACATCTCTATACTTATTTGTATCATAGCACAAAGATTATACTCCATTTATCACAAAATCAACAAGCCTTCCAAAAAACGGGCTTATCCCTCATACGCGAACAAGTTTAAAAAAGCATAGTATACATTGTTCCTACAAACACGATAGTTCTTTATTCCTTCCAGTACATTTTCCCTTCGTTCATTTTCATTTTTAATTTAAGGAGGAATTCCACATGGGTTACGGATATAGTTGCGGCGGTTACGGTTACGGCGGTAGTTGTGGTGGATGTGGTTATGGAGGTTTCGCTTTATTAATCGTTTTATTTATCCTTCTAATCATCATCGGAGCTAGCTGTTGGGGCGGCTTTGCAGGCTGCTAGTAAACTTAAAAACTATTGTAAAAAAGCACGTATATTACGTGCTTTTTTTACATTTTCATTTTTAGAAAGGAAGTATGTGCAATGAAAATTGATGGTGTTTTTGAAGGAGGCGGTGTGCGTGGAATTGCACATGTAGGGGCAATTTGCGCGTTAGCTGAAAAAGGGTATGAATGGGAGCGTGTAGCTGGAACATCGGCTGGTGCTATTATTGCAGCTCTTTTAGCTGCTGGCTATTCTTGTTCAGAATTAAAAACAATTATAACTGATATTGATTATAACAAATTTATGAAGAAAACTTTCCTTGATAGAATCCCGTTTATCGGTAAAGGAATAAGTGCATGGTCTACTCTAGGTATTTATTCCAATTTATTTATAGAAGAATGGCTTGAAGAATTACTACGAAAAAAAGGAGTTCACTTATTTACAGATTTACCTGATTTAAACAAACTTAAAATTATTGCTTCTGATATAAGCAACGGTAAAATGGTTGTCTTTCCCGATGACTTGCCAAACTACGGATTTTTAAATTATCGCTTCTCGATTGCTAAGGCAGTAAGAATGAGTAGTACCATTCCTTTCTTCTTTGAACCAGTAAAATGGAGAACACCAAAATGGAAACAACCTTGTTATATGGTTGATGGTGGGATTTTAAGCAATTATCCCATTTGGATTTTTGACTCCCCTACCTCACCTCGCTGGCCAACTTTTGGATTTCATTTTGTAAAAGATGAAATTCAAGCTGATCCCGCCCATTATAAAGAGCCCATTTCCATGTTCAAAGGACTATTTAAAACAATGATGCAAGCTCATGATTTACGGCATTTAGATAAAGAATCAAAAGCAAGAACAATTACAATTCCTACAGGGACGATTACAAGTACAAATTTTGAATTAACGAAAGAGGAAAAAGAATGGCTTTACAATTCTGGTTATAACTCCGCAAATAAGTTTTTACAATCTTGGAACTTCAGACAATATGTTGATGAATATAGAAATGGAAATCAAGATCGCAAAACCAATAGATTTTTCCGTCAGCTTGACTCATAATATTTTTATTTTCATACGGGATTTCTTGACGCTTTAATATTAAATAAGCCTAGTAATTTCATATATTACTAGGCTTATTTACCAACTACGTACCCCACACATTGCTTACGGATAAGTTAACCCTTTCGCTTCTTCCGCGGTAATTACTATGTAACGATTTCCCGTTCTTAATCCTAGCAGTTCTGCTTTTTCGACTGCGTCCTGCTTCGTCTCTGCATAAGCAGCTAAATATTTATCTCCATCGATAATTTGGCAAATTACATATTGTTTCATTACTTTCTCCTTTTACATTTTAATTAGTTGTGCAAGTTTTTTTATACCTATTTCAATTTCTTCTAACGTTGCATATGAATACGATAGTCGCAAAAATTGGTTTGCACTTCTATCATACAAAGTACCTGGATTTAATAAAATCTTTTCTTGTAAAGCTTTGTCAAATAAGCTACGATTCGAAACGGGTACATTCATATGTAACCAAATATAAAAACCACCTGTCGGTTCATACCATGTTGCTATTTCACGACAATATTTCTCTAACATATGTAACATAAAATCTCTACGTTTCTTCAATTCATTTCTTACAAACTGTAAATGTTCATCATATAATCCATTTGTAAACCATTCTGCTGCAATTTGCTGGGATATAGAACTCGAACCATAATCTGTTTGCATTTTTATATCTGCCAACCTTTGAATTACTGATTCAGGTCCAACAATCCATCCAATTCTTAAACCTGGACTAATCACTTTAGACATACTCCCGATATGTAGTACAATTCCGTTTTTATCATATGCTTTTAAAGGCTTTGAAACAGGCTCATCAAACCATAAGTCTTGATACACTGCGTCCTCTATAATAGGCAATCCAATTTCATTACATATCTCCATTACTTCTTTCCGCTTCTCTGCATTCATACTAAAGTTCGTCGGATTATGAAAAGACGGAATTGTATATAAAATAGATGCGTTAAATTGCTTCTTATATTTCGCAATATATGATGCATTTAATCCATTCTCATCCATTGGTATTCCAATTAAACGCATTCCTGCTGATTGAAAAACATTAAGCGAATATAAATAGGATGGTTTTTCTAGTAAAATCGATGCCCCTTTCGGAAGAAGCCCCATAGAAATAAGTTGCAACGCTTGAATTGCTCCTGAAACAATTAAAATAGAATCAGGAGATACATATACACCATGCCCTTTTAAGTAGCCCGCAATTTTCTCCCTTAAATAGAGATTTCCTTTCGGCTCTTCATACCCAAGTGGCACGTTTGATTGCAACAGCTTATTCATTATTAGTTTCATCTTTTTTTCAGGTAAGAGACTCGGCGCGAGTTCACCTGTTCCTAAACGAATTACATGCGGATAAAATTCAGCTTGATTAATATCTTGAATAGCAGGAAGGTTCGGATAATGAAGCCCTGTTTCTACATAAGACTGCCAATTAGGAGGCGGAGCATATGTTGAAGTGTTCTCATTATTATTTACAACAATCGTTCCCTTTCGGCCATTTCCCTCAATGTACCCTTTTACTGCTAGTTCATCGAAAGCCATTACAATTGTACTTCGATTCACACCAAATGTATGTGCCAAATCTCTTTGTGAAGGTAACTTTGTTCCAACAGTCCATTCTCCATTAACGATTCTTTCTTTTATATACGTTTCTATTTGTTTATACAAAGGAGACGCTAAAGACATATCAGGCTTCCAAACTAATCTTTCCATCATACATATCACCTTACATTCTTTTTGGTTGGTGACCTCCCCAACCATATGGATGGATACAAATTTTCATTTCTTCTATACAATATACACTATCATAATGAATTAAAGTAGGAGGTAATATAATGAGTGAAGCGATTATTCACGGTATCATCCTTGCATTTGGCCTTATCATTCCATTAGGTGTCCAAAATGTTTTCGTATTTAACCAAGGTGCGAGCCAACCTAATATTTGGAGGGCAGCCCCTGTAGTATTAACTGCTTCTCTATGTGATACGTTACTAATATTAATTGCAGTACAGGGTGTATCCCTTGTACTCCTTACTTTTTCTTGGCTAACGACGACATTATATACGATTGGATTTATCTTTCTCATATATATGGGCTTCGTTATTTGGAGAAGTAAGCCTTCCAAAGATGTAAAACAAGAAAAAAGCATGCCTTTAAAAAAACAAATTATTTTCGCTGTATCGGTTTCGTTATTAAATCCACATGCGATTTTAGATACAATCGGTGTAATTGGGACAAATTCTATTCAATATATAGGAAGTGAAAAATGGGCTTTTACATCTGCAACGATTATCATTTCTTGGATTTGGTTTATTAGCTTAGCTTTAGCTGGAAAGTTTTTAAAGAGGCTAGACTCAACTGGAAAGGCAATCGTATTATTAAACAAAATTTCAGGCCTCGTCATATGGGGAGTCGCACTTTATATGTTAAAACAAGTTATTTTCCCTAACTAAATTAATAGGATTGCACGCTAATTATAGGTCATGCAATCCTATTTCAAATTATGCAGTCGGTTCTGGCTTCTGTTTTATTGCCTTTTCATCTTTTGCTGGTTTAATCCAAATCATTGCTATAACGGCACCAATAACAGCGAAAATACTTGTCAAATAAAACACTTCATGGTCCGACCCTTTCATAAAAAATGAATATAGGGGTGGTCCAGCTGCTACACCGATAAATCGCATCGAACTATAAAATGACGTAACCGTGCCTCTCTGCTCCTTTTCAATCCCTTGTGTAATTAGGGCATCTAAACATGGGAGTGCCATACCAATTCCTACTCCCATAATAACGAGACATAGAAGTAGTAAATAGATCCCTTTTATAAATAAAGGGATTATGACTGATGCCGCAGCCAGTAAAAAGCCAATATAAATACACTTCTTCATAACATTTTGATTATCTCCAATTTTTTTACCAGCCATATATGAACTAATCGATAATACAAGCAAAGGAATAGCAAGTACACACCCTTTCCATATACCATGAATGTCATACTTTGACTCCAGTATAGTAGACAAATAAAAGAGAATTCCGAATAAAATAAGCATTATAATTGCACCTAGTGCAAAAATGGCAATTAACCATCTTCCCTTTTCTCGAAACGTAGAGATAATAGCTTGAATAAACTCTTTTAATGGTGGTACTTCTCCTTCTTGTTTTTTTGCTTTTACTAGTACCAGTAATAAAACAATCGATACTACACATAAAACTGGAATCGCCCAAAATGGTAAGAACCATACAATGGCAGCTAGAGCAGATCCTAAAATAGGGCTGAGCACTTTTCCAAATGTATTTGATGTCTCAATGATTCCTAAACCTGCGCTAACCTGTTTTTCATCTTTGTATAAATCACCAACACACGGTATAACAACTGGCATTGCACCAGCAGCACCAATACCTTGAATCGCTCTACCGATAAGTATCCAAACGTAGGGATTATCAACTTTCCATGATACCCAACCAGTTACCGCTCCTCCGATAGCCGCAATCAGTAAACTCGGAACCATTACCATCTTCCGTCCCCATCTATCTGATAAATAACCAGCAATCGGTATAAGTAAAATTGCAACTATGGAGTAAATTGTAATAATCATGGATACTTGAAACGATGAAATATGTAATTTCTTTTCGATAGTCGGCAGTATTGGAATGAGCATTGAATTCCCTAATGTCATAACAAGTGGAACTGATGCAAGCGCAATTAAACAACAGTTTTCTTTTTTTAACATGTTGACTTCGGAACCTTTCATCATATATTTCTTGCCATATAATAGCCCTGATGGAACGTAATTTTTCATTCCACCAGGGCTATTACATCTTTACTACTTCCCATTCACAACGAAAGAAATTGGGTAAAATATAGTATTATTCCTATTGTTTGAATCCAGTTCGCTATATATCCATACCAATTAATTGAAAAAAAAAAGAAAGGAAGAATCCTTCCTTTCTCCTATAACCTTCTACATTTAGCGAGTATATCCGCCACCAAGTTGTTGTTCTGCCATCGCTACAAGGCGTTTCGTGATTTCACCACCTACAGAACCGTTTGCACGTGAAGAAGTTTCAGCTCCAAGTTGTACACCAAACTCTTGTGCAATTTCATATTTCATTTGATCTAGAGCCGCTTGTGCTCCATGTGATGCTAATTGATTAGAATTACGATTTCTAGCCATTACCAATCACCTCCTTGATATATATATAAATTGTGCCAAATTCGAATTTAAATACATGGTAATTTTTGGTTATTTTTAATTATAAAAAAAGAGACTCTAAATAGAGACTCTTTTATCATTTTATATTACGAAGTTACTACCTCTAATCTTCTATCTGTTAATACTTTCATTTCTTCTTTTAATATATCTTTCGCGTTGTGTCCAAACCATTCTAGCGAAGCAAAATAGTCCGTATCTCGCACTTCCCGAATGATATCATCATAATTTACAATACCTTCAAATAATGGAACCATACCAATACGACTTCCCGCTGCGGCATATACATTATTAGGTTCAAATACATGTAAATAATCCGCTGACGATATATTCTTAAAATGGTAATGTTGTATCCACGGTCTTAGTCGATGAAAACTGTCTATTGGATCTGCACCAGACTCCCATATATGAAGAAAATCAAGGTTTATTTTCAAATTCGGATGGTCTACTTCTTCTAATAATTCCAAAGTAGACGGCAACGTGTCCGTTAACGTATTTGGATGTGTTTCTAAAAGTACATACATATTATGTTGAGCAAATAAATCACAAATCTTGTGGATTCGCTTTACATACTCTTGCCTCTCTTGTTTCGAGAAGTCTACACTCCCTTTTTGTCCGGCAAACGTACGAATTTTATTCGTATTAAACCAATTTGCTAACATTACGAGTTGTTCACATTTCCCCATCGTTTTTTCAAAATCTGCTGATAATGATATGTCTAAATAATCACTTATCATCGTAATTTCTAAGTTTTTATCCTTTAAAAAATTCAACTCTCGTTCTGTCGTTTCACGCTCTTGCACATACAAATTTTGTGCATGAGTTCCCCACAATTCAATTCCTTCAAAACCGTTTTCATATGCAAATTGAACAATATCAGTAAATGAAATTAATTGATGACGAAATGAAATGGTACATAGCGAATATTTCATAACTTTAAACTCCCCTATCTTAAAATTCAGTTAGCTTTTTAAAGAGTTACGACAGACTGACTTGTTTTCATACCTTTCCATGATAGAAACTGTCTCTCTAATTCCTTCTTAATTTGCAGTTCAATTGCATTCATTTCATCCAGTTTTTCAATAATCGATACGAGCATACCCTTATTATTCGTCATTGCCATTTTAATTGCACGATACTGTACATTTGTAAATCCTTGTACAATATCCTCTACCCGATCACACCAATAATCAAACTCCTCTTCCGAGTATTGTAACGTTTCACGGAAGTATGCAAAGGCATGTTCATAACTATATTTACGAATTGCAAGTACTGGTATTTGTTTTACTGCTGCTACAAGCTTAGAGAGCGAATACCCCTCTTCCTCATTTGCCATTTTTATAATTAAATTTTTTAATTCCATAGTCAGTTCATTATCATACTTTTTGAATGTCTCAGTGAAATAATTAGCTACCATTTCTTGCGTCGGCTCCTGAATCGCCTCTACATCAATGAAATAACCACCACCAAATGGATTATCTTGAACAGAGTGAATCACTTTTTCTCTTTCCATATTCCCTTCCCAACGAAAATCAGGATCTAACATGAACCATTCTTCTTCTTTCTCTGTCTTCGATATCATTAAATAATGCGGAAATGGTTTTTGGTGAAACTTATTTTCCCTCTCTGGTAATAAAGACATATCCACCATTACAATTACATAACGATTTTCCGGCTTATTTTCTACTAATTCTAAAAATGTTTCTACATTTCTATCTTTATCTTTTGCATGATCATACCATTCGTTCACTTTAATACCATACAGTTTTTCATACCAAAGTAAATAATTATCATGGTTAATGTTTTCGGAGTGATACGAAATAATTCCGCCTTCTGTTATATCAAAGTCTCCATCCCATAATCCAAAATAAAATGGACGAAAATCTATATCACCGCGTCTTTTTATAATTTCACAAAAACAGCTCACTAAACAGTGCACTTTAATTGAAGTCATACTCTCATCCACTTTCTCCAAGGTTAGTTATTCACATTTGATTCTTGTAACGGCTGTAACTCTTCCATAAAATCAAGTAAAGATCCTACAGTAAGAAACGCCTTTGGATCTACCTCATCCTCTGGGACACATAACTTCAAATCCATTTCTATGTATACGATAAGCTGCAATATCATTACCGAATCTATATATAAATCTTGATTTAAACGCATTGTTTCTTCTAAATGCGTTACATTTTTCAGTTCTATTTTTTCTGTCATAATTTTCAGCACTGCACTCTTTAACGTTTCACGTCTCATGTTGTAACCTCTCCCATCTCTAGTAACTTTCTACTTACTTTTCCAGTTTTATTTTTCGGAATTTCAGTTACACTTTCAATTTCATGCGGAACTTTATAAGACGGTAAATGCTGAATACACCATTCTCTTATTTGTACTGGGTCAATATGAGAGATTACTTTCGCTTTTACGATTTCTCCCATCACTGGATGTTTCCCTCGGTATACAATGGCTTCTTGAATACCTTCTAATCGAAGCATCGTTTCTTCCACCTCTATAGGAAACACTTTTAACCCTGAAACATTGATTACATCATCCATACGCCCCATAAAGTGAAGGCCGCGCTCAGATTCATATCCTAAATCTTTCGTATAAATTTCCTTTCCAGCAATTTTCACTACGATTTCTTCAGGCTCGTTTTCATCTGACCCTATGTTTATACTTACATGTGGAAGTGGTTTTCCTAAATCTAAATGACTCTCCATATCATGACATATACTAATACAACCAGCTTCAGAACATCCATATTGCTGCATCATGTACGTTGTCATTTCATTTAGTTTATAAAATAATGTTTCGGGCAAAGGTGATCCGGATGTCATAATTTTATGAAACTGGAACGTTCCTAGTGGAAAACTCCCCATAATATGTAGCATCAATGGTACTGCATATATGATATGTTTTTCTGTATTGCGAATAATATTTAATGCAAATTTAGGGTTTTTATTCGTAATAATTATAGGCTTACTTCCTCTTGTAATAGAAGATAACGTACCACATATTAATCCGTATGAATGTGAAACAGGAGCCATAACAATCGGTACTTCATCTTCTTCACAATTTAAAGCTTCATTATAAGCAACGATTTCAGTATCAACTTCCGTCCATGATCTGCAAATCAATTTCGGTTCTCCCGTGGTTCCTGAGCTATATTGCAATAAAGAAGGCTCTTGTAGTAATGAATTCACTACTTCTAATTTTTTAAATTCGCTACATTCTCCATATAAAAGTCCCGTACAATTTGCACGCCTTGCCATTTTAATAGCCGTATCTTCTGGTGTATCTTCATGTATAAGAAGTACAGATGATTTCTTTTCTTTTAAGAAAAACACAAGTGTAATAATATCAAATGGATCTTTCAGACAAAGTGCAAATCTATTTCCTTTTGCTGCTTGAAATTGTTCCATTTCCTCGTAAACTTGTAATCTCGATTCAAAATCATTTTTACTATACTCTTGTTTATTAACGATTAGCATAATTTCCCCCTGTAACAAATGATTTTTGTATGTTAAGTTGCTTTGCACTATACAATGGATTTGGAACTTCATGAACAAGCGATTCTACATCCAAATATAAACGACGCTTCGTTAATTGCTCCGCATAGAAAGTAGCTGTGTATAATTGAATGGATTCAAATCTCTCTTTCAAATGTGGATATTTTCTAAAATGATTTTCAATTTCTTCGACAATCATCATCCAAAAACGTTCTTCTTTCCATTCATATTCATCCGCAAGTATGAAAGCTAACTCTCCTAGATTAAATAAGAAAAGTGCATCTAAAACCATCTCTTGCAAACATTCGATGCGATCCATTTCAAAGAAATCATTCATTTTTCCGTTCACATACGTTTTATGCATTTTTGTAAACTCAGGGCATTTGTCAATTTCTTTCAAGTATGGACGATAAAACTCAAGTCCTTCATGAAAGTCCTTTAATGCAACCCGGACAGGTAGCCCTTCTTTATGGACTAAAATCATATTTTGACCGTGTGATTCTAATGCGATCCCGTGCTCTACAACAAGGTGTAAAACCGGTATTATCGCTTTTTGAATAAGTACTTGCAGCCAATTTTCTATTCCATATTTGTTTAACCATGCATCAATAATTGGTGTACTATCTTTCTTTTTGGCATATAAGCCATTAAAGGGAACTGCATCCTCTTGTTTATCTACATATTTGTGAACGCTTTCACGCCAAATACATCCTAATGAACCATATGTAGCTTTCTTATTCGTATCATACGTTACGCTCGAGAATTCCTTTAATAAAATCAAGCGCGATTCATCCCTTAAATAAGGATCCTGACTTACGACATCACTTAACCAATTTGATATAGCTGGTGCACTCACAACCGAATGTGGTTTCAACGTACGGATAGTTGAAGTATTAAGTAAATTCATCGATAACTTAACATACGGCTTCTTTGGATTCGTCATATTTCTTAATGTTCTCATTGACTGTTGGGCGCAGTAATCATCCGATGATTCCCCTAAATAAATCACATATTTCCCCTGTATATGATCCGCATAATTAGGAATAATAAAGTTCTCCCACTGCCAAGGGTGGACTGGGATAAACAAATACTGTTTTGGATTACATCCCATATTTTGAATACGATTTATATATTCTTCTATTCTCTGCACACCAATTTCTTCTGTTAAAGTATTGCTATAAATCATTTCATTTTCATAACCTACAGTCGCATATTTCTTATGTGCTGCAATCCATATGAGTTTTATTGGCTTCATGAATTCATATCCATATTGAAAATTGTCACGATATTGAAATCCAATGCGCGCTTTATAGCTAGGATGATACGGGTGACCGTCTATTAAATGGCTTTCAAACTCATCGTAAGATTTTCGAGTATATTCCTCCCTTTTATTTCTTTCATATTGTGCAATCGTGTCTTTAAATATTGTTTGTTCTAATTCGTGAATAAAAGAATCTAATCTAGTTCGTTCTACGTTAACAACCCGAAAAACTTCTTCTAAAAATTGCGACACAGATTGTATTTCTTGTTGTTCGTCTTGCACTCGTATTAGTAATGAGTCTACAGCAATACGTCCAAATGTCATCCTTTCTCTTCCATGGCATTGATACGAAACATTTTTGTTTTCTTCATCAAGTCCTTGTATAATAAAAAGAATTTGTTCTTCCTTCTCTACACGAACTGGCGTTATAATCCCCTCATAAATTAACGATTCTACTAACTGACGTAACACCCTTCTTCGCACTGAAATGTATTCTTCTGATTCAAGTGCCTTCAATATTTTCGTGTGATACATATCCACTTTCATAAACTCCTCCACTTATGACGAAATACCAAATTCCATTATTTGTATTACGTGAAATTTTAACGCTATTTATGAACGAACAGCCACTTCTCTAACGAGTGGATTATGCACTTGCACATAAATTGCTTGCTCTAATGGATTTGTTAATTCATCGACATCGAAAAATCTCGTTAATAAATTTGCTTTACATGCCAACTTATCCTCTTCCAACAATTCTTTTAAAAATGTAGAAGGTTCACGGTTATATGGAAGGAATGATTCCAATACAGACCTTAATTCAGAAAGTAGAATTTCCTCCTTAATTAATCCTGCCGTACCAAAACCGTTAATAAGTCCAAACATATGATTAAAAATTAAATAGTAACGAAACCTTTCATCTACAATATAATCGTCATATAAATTCCCAGTACGTTCTCCAATACCAGATAACTCATTATTAAGCATCTCTTTCATTGAATTACAGAAATAAAATCCTTGATTATCACGGAAATAATATTTTACTGGATAACCATCCTTCAACTGTACAACACTATTTTGTTGATGAGCTTCTAATGCAACTCCATACTGTAAATACATCCATACCATCGGCTTTAAAGAAATATTTACATACCGTCTAAACCACTCTAAACTTACTTCTTCACAGCTTCTATTTTCTAACTCTGCTAAATGATGAATTATATTCGATAAACGAGTGTGCTCGCCAGGAATAGCATCTTGAACTAGTCCAGCAATTAATGTAGCATCATTTGCATGTTCACTATAGAAAGGGTTCTCGCGAATAATTACTTCAAATCCAGATTCTTGTGTTCCATAATTTAATGTAATAAAGGCTGGATCACAAATAAAATCAAAGCCTGGAAATCTTTCTCGTACTTCACCAATAGCCGTATTTATCATTTCCTTCCCTTCAAGGCCACTCTCAAGTTCTTTCAACTTATTAATGCGCATTGAATTTGTTACTTTCACTGGAAAGGAAAACTTAAGCATATATTTCGAATGAGGATGATATAGCGTCCTAAGTGATGATGTTGCCATATAACACTTACCTACTGGACCAATATATTCAAGCACTCCTTGATTTATCCACTCTTGTACATAAGGTTGATGTAATAACCATTCAGCCTGAAGCGGATGAATTGGAATTAATGAATATTCATCTTCCTTACAGTACTTCTCTATAAATTCCTCATTTACCATCTCATCTTTACTTAATTCTTCTTTTATAATCGTTGTTGTAGAATCTAATAATAATGATTTTTCATTTACTATACTTTTATGTGCGCGAAAATAATGAAGCTGGCATTCTCCTTTTAATTCTGGAGAATACATTGCACTTTTCCAATCCAATATACCTTGTCTACTCTTTGGGGTAGGATGAGTTAAATGCCCAAATAATAAAGATTGCTCCGCCTCTATAAAAGTTGTATGGAAACCATATAATGCAGATGTATCTTCTGCTCTCTCTTTTGTAAATTCTTCAATATTTTGACAACTGCGAATAACTCGAAGCATAAGCTCAGCAGGATTAGTTCCTTCTCCATAGTTGATAGACATCTCTTTTATTAAAAATGTAATAACTGTAACATAATCTGCTTTTATAACAGTTTTAGTTTCTCCAATTTGATAATAAAACTGTTCTCCAAACAAATGGCGATCTGTTGCTGATTTATATATAACTTCTCCATACAAAGTAACATTCTGTGCCGATAGCCGACAACATAAATATGTGGGGACTACATTTCTATTCAACGTATTACTGAAGATACTTTCCATTCTTTCATCCTCTGTAATCCATTCTCCACTCCCTGTTTCTCTTAAATAACAGTTTAAAAAACTTTGTATTGTTGCATGTTCTGCGATTTGTTTCGCATGCTGCATACTGGTCCTCCTCTTTATATTAACGCTATCGAAATTTTATAAAACAACCAATGATTGAATATCATTATCAATTATGATTCTAATTGATTGTTATTATCAATTCAAGAGTATATTTCAGAATTTTTTTATCTAACTAAATTTTTTTCCTTTTCTATCATTTATTTCATCTAATTAAAGATACAATAGAAAAATTTTTACTCTCAAGTTAACTATTCATTATTTTTCACATTACTCGTTATTAATCGATTGAACAGAGTTAAACAAAAAGGTATACCAATTAAAGGTATACCTTTTAAAAACATAAAGTTTACATAATAATATTATTTATATTCCTCCAGCAATACGCTGTTTCTTCTACCTGTACTCTCTCTAAAAATTTCGTATCAATTTTTTCAGGGTTATATTTTTCATAAAACTTTTTAGCGGGATTATTAGTAACGACCCAAACTAAAAGAGATTGCATACCATTTTTTATACATTCCGACAGTAACGCTTGAAATAATTTTTGTCCTATTTTCAGTCCTTGATACTGTTGTAACAGATAAATCGCATATAATTCCCCATCACAATTATATGTACCGCTTCTTTCAACTCCCCCATCAATGAATCCGATTATTTTTCCATTTAACGTTTCTGCTACAAATTTGAATTGGTAATTATCTTCTTTTTGAAAAATATCCTCCCACTGCTTTTTTCTTTGTTCAAATGTTACATTTTCTAAAATTTCGTTTTCGAATATCCCGGTATACGTTGTTTTCCAGCTTTCCACATGTACTTTTGCTATTGCTGCAATATCCGATTTTGTCGCCCTTCTAATGTGTATCTCCACCATTCTCATCCCCTTTAGAGAATAATTATAGCAAACTGTTTTTTTATGCGTAAAAAAAAGAGTGAATTTTCATCACCCTTTTTTATCTACTTTCAACTTCAACTGAAACAACTCGATCAATCTCTTTTAGTGAACTATATAACTCAGTTGTATATAAATCTTCTGGAGCTAAAATAACCATCTCCAATTGTTGAAATGCACCACTATCAATATCTTTAATTTTCACTCGTTTTACATGCATGCCTAATTTTTTAATTTGCTTAAATATACCATCTAATTCTTGGTGCTCTTTTACAGTAATTTTTATAGATAAGTCCTTTTGTCTTAATGAATACGGGCCTGCAATTTTCACAATTTGCGGAAGTACGTTAATCGCTAAAATAATTAAAATCATGGCAACGGTCGCTTGCAAATAAAACCCTGCTCCAATTGCTATACCTAAAGCTGAAGCAGCCCACACCATAGAAGCTGTCGTTAATCCAGAAATAACGTCATTACTTCTTCGTAAAATGACACCTGCTCCAAGGAAACCGATTCCGCTCACAATTTGAGCAGCAAGACGCATTGGATCCATATTTGTATGACCTGGAACAGAATATACATGAACTGATTCAATTGAAACCATCGTAATTAAACAACTTGCTACAGAAATAACCATACTTGTTTTCACACCAAGCGGTTTATTCTTTAGCTGCCTATCTATCCCGATGAATAATCCTAAAAAGAGCGCTAAACCTAATTTGAGTAAAAATTCATATGACATGTTTCATTCTCCTTACTTTACAATGTTTCCCTTCGAATAATTCACTATAACTCTTTTATGATATCTATTCCAGTCTTTTCTATTCATTTAACGATAAAAGCCGAAAAAACATTTTTATATGTTTTTTCGGCTTTATATTCCGATTAAGAACTTTCTTTATTTCTGTTCTTTAATCTTAATCTGCGCATCTTTATAAAATGCTAATTTACTGTCATTATACTCTTTTGTATAATTGTTAAACTGCTCTTTCGACTTTTGTGCTTCTCCATTTAACTCATTAAAAGTTTTAACTTTCTCACCAATCTCTTTTAATTTCGTTTCTTTTACCTTTAATTGTTCGTACAATTCTTTTTCAGTCGCTAACGCCTTCGTGTAGTTTTCATTCATCTTTTGGAATGCATCGTAACGTTTTTTATACGACTCTTCAACTGCCTTTGCTTGCTTTTGCACTTTCTTATCTTCAAGTTTTTCTATATTACTTTGAACGGATTTCGTTTCCTTCTGCGCTTTTTCTAGCATTTCTTTTTCGTTTTTCAATACTTTTTCACGGTCAGCTACATTTGCAGTCGCTTGTTCTATCTTTTTCATAACTGCGTCATTATGATCTTTACCTTCTTGTAAAATTTGAGAATATAGTTCTTGACCTTGCTTCTCTAAACCCTCTAATTTTTTCGCTTCATCAACTAAAGACTTTTCTTGTGTCGCTGCTGTTTCAAAAGCTGTATATAAATTTTCTTCTGGCTTTTCACCGAAACAACCTGTTAATACCCCTACTGATAACGCTCCAACTAATGCTACTTTTCCATACTTCAACATTCATTCCTCCATTACATACGGTTATCATGCCAGAAGTTCACTGGGAAATGACTTTCTTCATGATAAGCTTCAAACTCATAACCCTTTTCTTTTAACCCCTTTAAAATTGCTGGCACAGCAGCGACTGATTGCGGGTGAATATCATGCATTAAAATTACTTCTTGTGGTTTTGTTGCATTTGTTAATACGTTTTGAGCAATTTGCGCTGCAGCTGCATCAACTTGCATTTTATTATATTTCCAATCTAATGAATCAATTGTCCAATCCCAAACTTTAAAACCGCCTTCTACCACTTTATTTCGAAGGCCTTCATTTAATCCAGGCATCGAACCATATGGCGGACGTGTTAATTTAGGTGATTTTCCAATAATATTAGCAATTAAGCTTTGGTCTTCTTTCATCTCATTTACATATTCACCATTTTTATATAACTTTGCAAAATTATGTGTCATACTATGCATACCTACATAATGTCCCTCTGCATTTTCACGTTTCACTAAATCCGGAAACTCTTTTACATTCGCTCCAATTAAAAAGAATGTCGCCTTCGCATCATGCTGTTTTAACGTATTTAATAATTCAGCCGTATATTTTCCTGGTCCATCATCAAATGTAAGATAAGCAACTTTTCTTTCTTTTCCATTAAAACGACTTGGTGCCGTTTTATTCAATTCAACTTTTGATTGTTCACTTGCAAGCTGTACTACATTTTCTTGTTTTGCAACAGCCTTTGCTGGTGAAGTAATTGATTGAAACATAAAATACCCAATAGCTACTGCTGCAACCGCTATTAAAACGACTACTACTCGTTTCATATTAAAAGCTTTTTCCATTCTATCGAATTCCTCTCCCTATTAATCTTATATATAAATCACCCAATGTAATTATACATCTATTTATTTTATTGCACGATATAAAGTGAAACTTTAATCAGTGGGGGGATTCATCCCCCACTGATTATTAACCTTCACCAATCGAGTGTTTACGGGCAGTTAATTTCCCACCTACCTTCTTTGCTCTAGCCGAATTTTGAGGCGGGAATCTCACTACCCACAAATAGCGTGATAAATAGACTGCATATGTATTATAATGGGAGTTTTATCAAAATTGTTGTTCCTATTCCTTCTTTACTCACAATACTAAGTGTACCTCTATGAAGCTCCACCATTTTTTTTACGATAGCTAAGCCAAGGCCTGCACCTGCAGCATGATTATTAATCTGGTAAAAAGACTGCTCTATATATGGTAAATGCTCTTTAGCAATTCCAATCCCTTCATCTTTCACCTTTATCACTGCTTGTCCTTCATTTTTAGTCGCTTCAATGTATACAGTACCATTTTCATGTGAATATTTAATTGCATTTTGAATAATATTCAAGAAAATTTGCTTTAGCCTATTTCGGTCTCCCAACAATTCAATTCGTTCTATAGTATTAATGAATTGAATTTGTTTCTTTTCAGCGTTAGGAGTTAATTGCCAAATCGTCTCCTCTAGTATATCGTACAATTGCACCTTTTGTTTATATAAATTAAAATGATTTGATTGTAATCTTGAAAAATCTAACAATTCTTCTACTAAATGAATCAATCGGTCTGTCTCACCGGAAATAATCCCCATACCTTGCTTGATTTCTTCTTCTGTTAAATGTTCTACTGTTTTAAGCGTCTCACTCCAACCTTTAATTCCTGTTAAAGGTGTTCGTATTTCATGAGAAATAGAAGCGATAAATTCATTTTTCATCTGTTCCGCTTTTTCTATTTTATCAGACATATAGTTTAAACTATGTGCTAATTCACCTAATTCACCAGGATAATCTTCTTTAATTTTATTTTTCAACGTTCCTTCTGCGATTTGTGAAGAAGCTTGAATGATAGATTCAATTGGCTCAACAAAAGAATTTGCCAAGCGTCTACTAATTGAGAAGACAATACATGAAATAACAATACCAACGGCAATAGTAAACATAATAATTTCAATAATCTTTGCATTCACATGTGTTAATACTGTCGTATATTTTAAAACACCGATTGTTTGTCCTTGATGTATAAGTGGGCTTAGCACTTCTAGTTGTTTTTCATTATCTTTCGTAGTAGTAACTTGATTATACATTTCACCTTCCAATAAAGATTGTGGGATATTCACTTTACCTTCTACTTTTTCACCACTTGAAGATTGTATAACCGAACCATGACGATCAATTAACTGTAATTCCGTTCCATCTAATTGAAAACTACTAATTATGTCACCACTATATTCTTGCAAACGAATAAAATATAATGAATTGTATTCTGAGAAAAATCGAGTACTCGTCTTCGCATGAGATTCTATATATTGCACAATACCATTATAATAATATCGATAAATTGAGACCGAAAATACTACCTCAAACAATACAAGCATAAGTGTAATGACCGTCATAAAATATAAAGTCACTTTCCGTTTCATCTTATACTTTCCTTCCACACATATCCTTTTCCCCACACTGTAAGGATAAATTCGGGTTCTGATGGATTACATTCTATCTTTTGGCGTAACCGTCTCATATTTACATCTACGACTTTCGTCTCGCCTACGTAATTCGTTCCCCAAATCATATTTAAAATTTCATCACGTGAAACCGGCTTTGAGGATTGATTCATTAAGTATTGTAAAATCATATACTCTGTAGGTGTTAAATCAACCAATTGTCCATCTCTATATAATCTTTCTTCTATAATATTTAACGAAAACGGACCAGACGTAATTGTATTCGTTTTTTCTTTATGCACTTCTATTCTTCTTAATAGAGATTGTATACGTGCAGTTAACTCTACTGGACTAAACGGTTTTGTAATATAATCATCTGCACCAATTCCTAGTCCTTGCACCACATCTCCATCTTGTACACGTGCGGTTAACATAATAATGCCCATTTTTTTATTTTCTTCCCGAATAGTTTTACAAACTTGAAAACCATCAATTCCTGGTAACATGACATCAAGTAACGCTACATCAACAGTGTGATCACATAAAATCTGTAACGCTTCTTCTCCAGTACTAGCTTCTAATACATAAAATCCAGCACGCTTTAAATTTAAGACAATAAAACTACGGATTGGCATTTCATCTTCTAAAACTAAAATTGTTGACATAATTTCCACCTCCCTACTCTTGTTGATAATCCGCTAGCGGTTTTATATATGCTTTCACTTTTTTAAACTTTGATCGCTTCGGCACTGCATATACGTGAGAAGCCGTTTTCACCGCTGCCTCGAATCCTTTTATTTTGAACCATTCTTTCCGCTTAAAAATTTGGACTTCAAGCCATATTTCATTTGTATTTACGTCCAAAAACTTTTGAGAATTTGATTCCTTCTGCTGATCTGGGATAGTAATTTTCCCAATCAACTCTTCAGGGATTTTCACAAAATACCCTTTTTCTATATCGATATATCTTTCTTCTATAGGTTTCGTTCCATCTTCACTCCACTGTATGTAACGTTCAAAGAGCGGACTATCTCCATGTGATTTATCTTCCCAACCTTTTGGTCGTACAGTACGAACAAATTCAATAATACCATCTTCATTTACATCTTTACTTTCCACCACATATTCATTGAATAAATCTTCTTTCCCATCTATAGGTAGTACCTCATAATGATCCTTATCAAATTTTGCTACATAAGTTATACCTGAATGAGCCCCAATTCCTGCATCAATTACAATCGCCTTTAATGTTTTAGAAATATTGCCCATTTGTATTCTTTGAATACTATTTATAAATGGATCAAATGTAACTTCTGATATTGTCTTAAACTGCTCAATAAGCTCAACTGTCAACTTCTCATCTTTTTCATAAGTAACAAGGCTTATATCATTAAGACCATTTCTATTTAGATCCTCTATAAATAACTTCGTGTAACGCCGATTATAAATCTCCTTCATATCATCATTTTCTTCTGAAAAAGCATACATAACATGTTCTAACGATTCACGATTTACAGAGATTCCAATTAATAATTCTCGCTTCCCATTCCCTGTAAAATCACCGACTTCAACGATATCTATATCCTCACCATCAAATTTATGCGTGGACTTTATTTTCCACTTATAGCCGATTTCCTCATATACAGCTAAATATACGCTACGATCTTCATTCGGCAATTTATAAAATACGATGGCTTCTTTTTTATTATCTTGTTTAAAATCCATTGACCAAATCATTTGTTTATCTTTATTAGACTTTGGAGTAAGCAACCGATAATTAACAGGCAAATCTTTATCTATTTGCTCTTTTAGTTCATTAATCCACTTTTCATTTGCAGGAGCTCCCATTAAACTGGTTGGAGCTTCAGACATTTTACATCCAGTCAATATAAAGACGATTCCCATAATGCTTATCCATTTTTGCATATGTTATCTTTCCTTATAACAGTATTTATCTTTACTTTTTGCTTATCCAATAATCTCATACATATGAGTATAATTTTTCTAGAATAAAAAATCGTTACAGAAAAGTTACAAATCCATTTCCATAAAAAAAGATTGGCAAAGGCCAATCTTTTTTACTTTTCATTTAGAACTGATTTTGGCGTTACACCTAGATGTTGATTCAGTTTATTTGAAATATCTTTCACATTTTTTTCATTTGGAATGTAATAATAAATACCACCAATACGTTTATCAGTACCTTCAATTTGCATCTTTTCCATTTGTAAATCCGATCCTGCCATGTTTTTCGTAATAGCAAGCATATCATCAAATGTTAAGTTTGTTTTCATGTTTTTATCAACTGCATCAAGTAGAGAGCCCATTTTGCTAATTGATTGAACAGACATTGCTTTTTTCGCAATTGCTTCTATTACAAGTTGTTGTCTCTGTCCGCGCATTGCATCACTATCAATTTTACGTGTTCTTGCAAGTGCAAGTGCCT
The DNA here is from genome assembly GCF_016483605.1 of Bacillus cereus group sp. N11. NCBI lineage: Bacteria > Bacillati > Bacillota > Bacilli > Caryophanales > Bacillaceae > Bacillus > Bacillus cereus group sp. N11. The sequence continues at coordinate 7,403 of NZ_JAEHBN010000004.1, read as the reverse complement.
GTTCTCCATTTAAATGTTGGAAACCTTTTTCTAAATGAATCATACCTGCTTGGTCTTTACTATCTTGCTCTGTGAACGTAACAGGTACATCAATATCAATACCACCTAGTGAATCTACAATTTGAACAAATGACTCAAAGTTAAACTTCACATAGTAATCAACTGGAACATTTAAAAATCTTTCCACAGTATCTCGTGTACTTTCAACACCACCAAATACATGTGCATGCGTAATTTTATCTAATTTTTTTCTAGATGGAATATAAACACGTGAATCACGCGGAATACTAACTAATTTAACAGATTTATCATCTTTATTAATTGTTGCTAATAAAAGTGCATCTGTTCGAACCGCTTCACCATATTGACTTTTCCGCATTTCACTACCGTCTACACCCATAATTAAAATTGAGATATTATCCTTTAAAGGTTCCACTTCTTTATCACGTTTTGATGATTTATCAATTTGTGCATATGCATCACTTACAACCGCTTTTGCTTTATTATATATTAACGACCCATATCCTACTCCACCAAAAACAAGTAAGAACAATGGAATTATTATAAACCACTTTATTGACTTTCTTTTAGAACGCTTTTTATTACTTCTCGTATTTTGTTCTAATTCAGAGCTCATACCCATTCGCCTCTCTTTCTCTTTCCCTAGTATAATGTATGTCTAGTAATCTTCATATTGAATTTCCTTTCAATTACCTTACAAATTTGTAAGGTTACATTGTGGATTCAATATGTATTCCATTTCACATTATACTCTCGTACTTATTTTTGGCAAGTCACTATTTACTAACTTCAAAAATTTAGCACTTCGTAACATTCGAAATTACAGATTTATCAACCTTTTCATTTCAAATAATCTGACTTTCAACTGAAAGAACGAACAAAATAGTGAGTCAAGTTATTTATTAACTCTCTATTCATACAGTTATATTTCACATTATTGTTTCGCCAACGGCGTATACATGATTTTCTTCCCATTATTATAAATTAAAGCAGTCTTTGCTTTTAATTTCGTTTTTTCTATTTCCACATCTTCATTTGAGAAATTCACAATAATTTTAATATCATTTCCATATGAAGTAGATTGTACTAGCTTATCTTCTGACAAGTATGCAAAGTTTGTCATTTCTTCTTTTACTGCCTTTTTATGAACTTCATTCCAAACTTTCAGATGCTCTGTAATTTCTTTTTTATGCTGATTCCACTCTACTTCATCTAAATGGTACAAAGGAGGAACATTATACAATAACTCATATAGCATACGGTTTCCTGCCTCATCTTTTACTTTCAAACTTCCCCATTCCCAGTGGTGCGTTGTAATAACGGAATCGTTGTATACTAATTTATATAAAGGAACCGAATATACTGGACTTAAATATACTTGTTTATATTCTTCTTTCAACGGTACTTCTTTTGCATATTTTTCTGGAACATTTTGATTTGGTGAATAATATCCACCGACATAATACGGGCTTGTTTTGTTTTTCCGCATATCTTCATCGTCCCATTTAATAACTGGAGTTTCAATTCCATGAGCAAATGCAATCGTACTACTTGCAAAATCATTTCCGCCCTCAGAGCCAACTACCATACCTTTTTCTTGGGCGATATAATCCATTCGTTGTAATCTCGCTTTTAAATCTTGTTCTTGTGTCGTTACATGTTTTGATGAATAGTCATCATAAATTTCACCCGTTGCATCACAATCAATAAACCAGGAATTATATTTAGGGCCATTTTGTAATATATCGTTTATCCGTTCTTTTACACTAGGAAGTGATAATGTTGGATTTAGTTTTCGCCCTCTACCTAAAAACCCTTGCACCTTTTCTCCATTTCTCTTCGTTACAGTTGCCTCTTCATATAACGATGGATCATTAAAGGAAGCTGTGTTCCAATTTTTATCACCTTTCTCATGAATAGAATGATAAGAATCATACGGACCAACTAAATATCCCATTTTCTTAGCTTCTGTAACAAAATTAGGTTGCATAAATCCTTGTTCCCAGTTCGGTAGACCAATCCAAGCTTTGTCTATCCCTGCTTCTTTCATTTCTTTTGTTATATCCGTTCCATCTGCGTTTCCCCATTTACTTATATCTTCAACTGAATCACCAAGTACTGACTTTAATAAATGCTTATTTAAGCTATACAGTTCTGCTTTCGATAAGTGATCTACACTTTTGTTTAATAACTCACTAGCCTCCTGATCAACTTTCGAGAAAATATCCTCTTTATATAAATCCTTCATTGATAATACTTCGTTTACATAACGCAAAATAACATTTTTTTGATACTTATCAATGAAGTCTTGTTTACTTACTTGCTCAAATACATTCAATTCCCCAGGCTCTGAACTATTTTTTTGAATAAGCTCTTTTATATGACTAAACACTGGGCTATTTATTTGCTCTCTTAACTTCGGCCAATTTACATTACTTGCTGATAAACCATTTTGATTCCAAAAATAAAAATGAGCCGCTCCATAAAGTTTTTCAATTTCTTTATTTCTTCTTGCCTTTTCTTGTAATGTTTTAAATTCACCTTTTTCCATAATGTTATCCTTATACAGCTTAGCAATACTTACTGCATCAGTATTTGTGACATATAATTGAAAACCATATGTTTTATTTTTATTTATACTCGGGAATTCATGTATAAAATCAAACCCTATTTTCGGATCCGAATGAAATTTCACTTCATTATTAAATATATTATTCGCAATATATACAATGGAATATTTCGAACCATTTAATGCAAAAAACTTCATAGAAAATGATTCAGCAAATGAATATGCATCATCCTTTAAAAACTTCTTCCAATTCTCATCATTACTTGGAATTTGTTTACCTTCCCATAACGGAAGTGTATAATTTTCAGCCTGTACTTTCGGCCATGTAAAGCTTTCTGCACCAATCGATTCTACTTCAATATTTAAGTGGTCTTTTTTCTTTTCTAAGTTTACTTTTACTTTTTGATCTGGATATTCCCACGACGTACGATCCTTATCTTTTTTTACATTCGACACCTTCATTTTCGGCAGAGCTTGCGATGCCTGTTCCTTTACACCATCATGTTCTACAGTTAACGTGAAAGTCTCTGGATTTACATCGTAAGTAAAATCTTTATACGTCGCTTTCTTTATTTTAGACTCTTGTACAGCATTATTACCTTTTACATCACACCCGACTAAAGTCGAAAATGACATAGTTGTAAGAAGACATATCGCTATCATTTTTTTCATCTCCTGCACCTCCATCCCTGAATATACAGGGGCTTTGTTACAGGAATATGGCAAAAAATAATAGAGCTAGCATAACGCTAACTCTATTATGAGTATAAAAAATTCTCAAATAACTATAATTTATTTTTTAATATGTAATACAGAGGGACTTTAATCCTTGTTTTTTATTCTCACAAATAATGTGATTAAACAAATTAAAGTTTCACTAGGCTTTCCTTACCTGAAAAAGTAAGTGTATATAATATATCCTAAAACTAGCACTAAAATTAATATCCCTGTACCTTTCCAATTCATGCCCCCTGTCATATCAACAGGGCTACCTGATTCCGCTCTATTGAGCCCATCATTCAAAGATCCGGTAGGGTTATTTTTTAGCTCGCTTTGTCTTATACGTTCTCTTTTTTCTTCTGATGACTCTTTTGAACTCATATAATCACCTCCAAAATTAATACGCTCTTTACTGAATTATACAATACTCATTTTCATTTTATATGCTGATTTAAAGTATATGTACAACAAAAAAAGCTAGCGATGCTAGCTCTTTTTATAATCCAATATGTTCTTCCTTATTTACAGTAATCCCTTTATGATCGATTTCAAGCTCACATACTTTCATAGCGGTAAATACTTTCGCTAATTGCTCAGCGATTTCTTGACGTTTCTCATACGGCGTTAATATAAAAATAGATGGTCCCGCACCGCTAAGTGCTGTGCCGTACGCACCGAATTCTTTTGCGCATTTACGAATAGATGGTAATAACGGTACGAGTTCTAAACGATATGGCTCGTGAAAATGATCTCTTTCCATCATTTCACCTACAACTTCCCACCGCTTTTGGCATAATGCTGCTACTAATACGTTGCTTATCGCACTAGCTTTAACTGCTTCATGAAACGGAAACATTTCTGGTAATACAGATCGACTTTCATCTGTATTTAGCTCTTCATTTGGAATAAGAGAAATTACGCCTAATTCCTTACTTTCAATCCTTACAACTGAAACATTCTTTCCATCAAGTGCTCCGATTACAGTTCCACCTAATATAGAAGCTGCAACATTATCTGGATGCCCTTCAAAATTTGTAGCAATTTGAACCTTTTGATCAGTCGTTAAGTTCAAATTAGCAAGTTGATTCGCAAGCTCTATTCCTGCTACAATCGCTGAGGCACTACTTCCTAGTCCTCTTGTTAGCGGAATATTACTAGTAACTTCTATTATATGGGGTGATAAAGAAGGACATACTTTACATGCCGTGCTAACGATTAAATTTTTATCATCTGTCGGAATTGAATCTTCAAAGGAATGTATTACTTGCCATTTATCAGCTGTTCCCTTTACAACAACCTCTAAATATAATGACAAAGCTATTCCTACTGAATCAAATCCAGGTCCAACATTTGCTGTACTAGCAGGAATACGAACGCTTAGTGGTATCACGACATGATCACCCCTTTAATATGATCTTTAATTTGTTCTATATCATTTGACACACTTGCAATGTCTAATTTATTAGAAGAAATAGCGATATCAGGATCTTTCAAACCATTTCCAGTTAATACCACAACTACTGTTTCTCCTTTTTTGATTTTTCCAGATTGAACATGTTTCATTACGCCAGCTAATGAAGCATTTGATCCTGGCTCAGCGAAAACTCCCTCCGTTTTTGCTAACAATCTATACGCATGTAATATTTCCTCATCTGATACCATATCTATCTCACCTCGAGACTGCTCAGCAGCCTCTACTGCATATGACCAACTCGCTGGGTTACCAATGCGTATTGCTGTTGCAATTGTTTCAGGTTCTTCAATTACATGTCCCTTTACAATTGCAGCTGCTCCTTCCGCTTCAAACCCGTGAATTCTTGGCTTTTTGTAGCCTTTTTCTTTCTCATATTCACAGAACCCTTTCCAGTATGCTGTAATATTCCCTGCATTCCCAACAGGAATAGCGAGAACATCTGGCGCTTTTTGCAACTGGTCACAAATTTCAAACGCTGCTGTTTTTTGCCCTTCAATTCGATAAGGGTTCACTGAGTTTACTAATGTAATTGGCTCTTCCGCAGCAATGTTTCTTACAGCCTTAAGTGCATCATCAAAATTTCCTTCTATTGAAATGATTTCAGCTCCATAAGCGACTGCTTGCGCTAATTTTCCATGCGCAATCTTTCCTTCCGGGATTACGATAATACATTTCATTCCGAGGCGTGCCGCATATGCTGCAGCCGCTGCCGATGTATTACCTGTTGATGCACAAATGATTGCCTCAGAACCTTCTTCTTTCGCTTTAGCAACCGCCATTACCATACCACGATCTTTAAAAGAACCTGTTGGATTCGCTCCTTCATACTTACCATATAAGTGAATCCCTAATTGTTTTGATATATTTAATAATGGAATTAGAGGTGTATTCCCTTCCATTAAACTGACATCAGGTGTGTTTTCATTCACTGGTAAATAAGCAGCATACTGTTTTAATAGTCCTTTATACATATTGTTTTTCCTCCTCAATAATGTAATAACTGTTTATTTCACTTGCGACAGCTTCTATTGCTCCTAAAACTTTTTCGAATTGATATTTTGAAGTTTGATGTGTCACAACAACGACTTCTGCAAGCTCACGATTCAAAGGTAATTGAATCACTTCTTTTAAACTTACAGAATAATTAACGAAACATTCTGTTACTTTTTGCAACATCCCTGGCTCATCTTGTAATGAAATACGTAAGAAGTATTTCGAAACAACTTCTTCATCTCCTTGTAATTCATACGGCACTGGTTCTTTTAACGCACTTTTATTTTTCGGAACTTGATTCATATTTTTAACGATCGAAATAATATCACTTACTACAGCAGAGCCAGTCGGTAACTTCCCAGCTCCAGGTCCGTAAAACATCACTTCCCCTACTGCTTGACCGTGAACATACACTGCATTAAATTCATTATTTACATTTGATAACGGATGACGGCTTGGTAAAAGAGTCGGTTCTACACTTAAATGAATAGCTGATCCTTGTTTCTCCGCTTTACCAATTAGTTTCATAGTAAATCCTAACTTTTCAGCCATTTGTAAATCTTCTTTTTCAACCTTTCGAATCCCTCTCACTTGCACATCATCTAATGAAACATTCATCGAAAACCCTAAATTCGCAAGGATCGCTACCTTTCTCGCCGCATCTAGTCCATCTACATCTGCTGTCGGATCTGATTCTGCGAATCCTAATTTTTGTGCTTCCTGTAAAGCCTCTTCATACGACCATCCATTTTGACTCATCTTTGTTAACATGTAATTTGTTGTTCCATTTACAATTCCCATTATTTTTTCAATTTGATCTGAAGCTAATCCGTCTGTTAATCCTCTTAACACTGGAATACCACCCGCTACACTTGCCTCATAACATAGATCACAATCATTTACGTTCGCTAATTGAAGAAGTTCCGCACCGTATACAGCCATTAAATCTTTATTTGCTGTTACGACATGCTTCTTATTTCGTAAAGCCTTCACAATATGCTGTTTTGCTTCTTCAATTCCGCCCATTACCTCTACTACAATATCAATATTTGAATCATTTAGAACTACATCTGCATGACTTGTTACTGCAATTCCATCAATACAAACATCGCGTTCTTTTTCCAAATCACGTACAACGACTGTTTTTACTTTCACTTCGTATCCTGTATCAAGTGCGATTTTTTTATAATGTTCTTTCAAAATGTGGACAACACCACTTCCGACTGTACCTAATCCTAACACCCCAACATTAATAACGTTATGCATCTTCTAATCTCCTCCTACAATTTTATTTTTTATCTCTATCAATCACCTTGTTCTGCTTTTTAATCATGCAGGTGGTGGTTATTTCCGTACGTACGAATCGTTTCATGTTACAGCACCTCCTTTCAAAGTAATAAAGTGAAACTTTAATCAGTGGAGATTTTGTCCATTTCTCACTGATTATTAGTTGAACCAATCGGGCTTTTACGGACAGTTGATCTCCCATCTAACTCCCTCGCATCTGCCAAATTTTGAGATGGGAGTCTTACTGACCGTTAATGCGGGATAAAAAAACACACTCATCCCTAGGAAAGGGACGAATGTGTTTTCGTGGTTCCACCCTTGTTCCAATCTAGACGTAGC